>NZ_JBMPOW010000010.1:76147-196120 GCF_049340205.1 Undibacterium sp. Ji49W
AAAAGTCGTCCAAGTGGACGACTTTTAGCCTTCGAGCTGCGTGCGCCTACCAGCGCACGCTGGATGATGCCCGGCGATCTCAGCAATTAGTTTTTGCTTTGATCAACCAGTTTGTTTTTAGCGATCCATGCGCACTTGAAGGCGTAAAAAAAGTCGTCCAAGTGGACGACTTTTAGCCTTCGAGCTGCGTGCGCCTACCAGCGCACGCTGGATGATGCCCGGCGATCTCAGCAATTAGTTTTTGCTTTGATCAACCAGTTTGTTTTTAGCGATCCAAGGCATCATGGCACGCAATTTCGCGCCCACTTCTTCGATCTGATGTTCGGAAGTCAAACGACGACGGGAGATCAGTGTCGGTGCGCCAGCTTTGTTTTCCAGGATGAAGCTCTTCGCGTATTCACCAGTCTGAATATCTTTCAGGCATTGGCGCATGGCGTTTTTGGTGTCTTCTGTAACGACTTTAGGGCCAGTCACATATTCGCCGTATTCTGCATTGTTGGAGATCGAGTAATTCATGTTGGCGATACCGCCTTCATAGATCAAATCAACGATCAGTTTCAGTTCATGCAGACATTCGAAGTAAGCCATTTCTGGTGCATAGCCAGCTTCAACCAGGGTTTCGAAACCGGCCTTGATCAGCTCAACCGCACCACCGCACAGAACTGCTTGTTCACCGAACAAATCAGTCTCTGTTTCTTCACGGAAGTTGGTTTCGATGATACCAGCACGGCCGCCGCCGTTAGCCATCGCATAAGACAAGGCGATGTCACGGGCAGAACCGGATTTGTCCTGATACACAGCGATCAGGTGAGGCACGCCGCCACCCTGGCTGTAAGTACCGCGCACTGTATGGCCAGGTGCTTTCGGAGCGATCATGATCACGTCCAGATCGGCGCGTGGTACGACTTGACCGTAATGCACATTGAAGCCGTGAGCGAATGCCAACACTGCGCCTTGTTTGGCGTGAGGGGCAACGTTTTCAGCGTACACCTGAGCGATGTTTTCATCTGGCAGCAAGATCATGATGACGTCAGCTGCTTTGACTGCGTCGTTGACTTCAGCCACGTTCAGGCCGGCGTTTTTTGCCTTGTCCCAGGATGCGCCGCCTTTACGCAGGGCGACAGTTACTTTACAGCCGGAATCATTCAAGTTCTGTGCATGGGCATGACCTTGAGAACCGTAGCCGATGATAGCAACGTTTTTGCCTTTGATCAGGGAGAGATCACAATCTTTGTCGTAGAAAACTTTCATTTTGTATCCTAATAATTAAATATTTTTGTAAGAGAATGGCGTATGCCTGAAACTATTTTTTAAACCTTGAGGATGCGTTCGCCGCGTCCTATGCCTGAACCACCGGTACGTACCGTTTCCAGAATTGCCGTGCGGTCGATGGAATCAATGAAAGCGTCCAACTTACCTTTGTTACCGGTCAATTCTATGGTGTAGGTCTTTTCGGTGACATCAATGATGCGGCCACGGAAAATATCTGCGGTGCGCTTCATTTCTTCGCGCTCCTTGCCGACCGCTCTTACCTTGATCAGCATCAGTTCACGTTCTATGTGCGCGCCCTCAGTCAGGTCCACCACCTTGACTACCTCGATCAGGCGGTTCAAGTGCTTGGTGATCTGTTCGATGATGTCATCGGAACCGGAAGTCACGATCGTCATACGCGACAGGGTCGCATCTTCAGTCGGCGCAACGGTCAGGGTTTCAATGTTGTAACCACGGGCAGAAAACAGACCGACCACACGTGACAAGGCACCGGCTTCATTTTCGAGAAGGATGGAAATAATATGTCTCATCACAGATCCTCCGAACCCAGCAACATTTCAGTCAAGCCCTTGCCTGCCTTGACCATAGGCCAGACATTTTCGGTTTGATCAGTAATGAAATTCATGAACACCAGTCTGTCTTTCATGGCAAAAGCTTCGCGCACTGCGCCATCGACATCTGCCGGGTTTTCTATCTTCATGCCGACGTGACCATAGGCTTCCACCAGCTTGGTAAAATCAGGCAGGGAATCCATATACGATTCAGAATAGCGTGAACCATAATCAATCTGCTGCCACTGCCTGACCATGCCAAGGAAGCGGTTGTTCAACAAAATGATTTTTGGTGTCAGGTGGTATTGCTTGCAGGTTGCCAGTTCCTGTATGCACATCTGTATCGAGGCTTCGCCAGTGATACAGGCAACAGTTGCATCCGGATTCGCCATCTGCACCCCCATGGCATACGGCAAGCCGACACCCATGGTACCCAGGCCACCGGAATTGATCCAGCGACGTGGCTTGTCGAAGCGATAGTATTGCGCAGCCCACATCTGATGCTGACCAACGTCAGAAGTTACAAAGGCATCGCCCTTGGTCACTTCCCAGACTTTTTCAACAACTGACTGCGGTTTGATGACTTCAGTAGAAGTCGGGTATTTCAGGCAATCGCGACCACGCCATTCATTGACCTGCTTCCACCAGGCGGCCAGCGCCTTGGGATCAGGACGCGTCTCCACTGCACTCAGTTGTGACAGCATTTCCTGCAACACGTCTTTGACATTACCCACGATAGGAATATCAACCTTGACGCGCTTGGAAATCGACGATGGATCAATATCAATATGAATGATCTTGCGCGGATGTGACGCGAAATGTTTCGGGTTGCCGATCACACGGTCGTCAAAACGCGCACCAATGGCGATCAGCACGTCACAGTGCTGCATGGCCATATTGGCTTCGTAGGTGCCATGCATGCCTGGCATGCCGACGAATTTTTCATCGCTGGCACGGTAGGCGCCCAGACCCATCAGGGTATTGGTGCACGGAAAACCGAGTGTATCGACCAGTTTATTCAGTTCCGGTGCTGCATGCGCGAGAATTACGCCGCCACCGGTATAAATCATGGGACGTTCAGCCTGCAACAGCAGTTGCACAGCCTTGCGAATTTGACCTGCATGCCCTTTGTCGACTGGCTTGTAAGAGCGCATTTCGACTTCTTTAGGGTAGCTGTAGGTAGTTTTGTGCATGCTGATATCTTTGGGGATATCCACCAGCACAGGGCCCGGACGACCTGTCGTCGCAATATAGAATGCCTTCTTGACGGTTTCGGCCAGGTCTCTGACGTCTTTCACCAAAAAGTTATGCTTTACGCAGGGACGGGTAATACCAACAGTGTCGCATTCCTGGAAGGCATCCTGGCCGATAACGGCACTGGGAACCTGACCTGAAATGATCACCATGGGAATCGAATCCATATAAGCAGTTGCCAGACCAGTCACCGCATTGGTAACACCAGGTCCGGAAGTGACCAGAGCCACGCCGACTTTATTGGAGGAACGGGAATAAGCATCGGCAGCGTGTACCGCAGCCTGCTCGTGACGCACCAGGATATGTTGAAACTTGTCCTGATTGAAAATCGCATCATAGATATAGAGTACAGCACCGCCCGGATATCCGAATACGTGCTCAACACCCTCTTCGGCCAGACACTTGACAAGTATCTCTGCGCCTGTAAATTCTGAACTCATAAATTGTGTCCTTTCAAGGTCCATAGGAGATTGATCGGATGTTCTTTCCTGGCGAAATCGACATGTAAATACCGGAAAGCTGAGATCCCTTTACGTGCGGTCACATTCCCCTTTACACATCCGTTGGATATGGTACCAGGCAAGGCTTAGTGCACTCGTTCAATCAGTATTAAGGCTTTACAACGACAGACTTCTCACGCTTGTGGCATGGGTCAGAACAAACAGCTTCTTAAAGCGAACTCGTCGGTGTCAGCATTGTGGGCTGTTCCAGACAAGCATTTTGTGCTCCGAGATTTTGGAGCGGACTCACACGGTACTGTGTTGCAGCATTTTGGTCAAGGGAAATTCACCGTAAAAAGCAAGTTAACAGGATAAATAGGATTGTCAGAAAAACCATTTTCAACGAAATACAGGACATAAACGCGTATTTTTGCTAGCATGTGCGCAATTTTGAGCGCTGGCATCTTCCTAAAAAAGTCCAATCAGATCAGGAACTGGCGCCTGCTTAACAAATGCAACTACCTGCAACATAACTGCCAACGATGGCCACAGACAAAGAATTATCCAGCTTTTTGGAAGGTGTAGAGCGTCGTGCTTTCAAGCATGCCGTGTACACCGTCCGCAATGAGGAATCTGCTTTAGACATTGTTCAGGAAGCAATGATCAAACTCGCGGAAAAATACGGTGACAAGCCTGCCGCAGAATTGCCCATGCTGTTTCAGCGCATACTCCAGAACACCATACTGGATTTTTTCCGCAGGGAAAAAGTGCGCAATACCTGGGTCAGCCTGTTTTCCAGCATCACCCCGGCCAATAACCAGGATGATGACAATTTTGACTTATTGGAAAGCTATGCGGCAGAAGATGGCACGGAAGCATCAGAATCCAGTGCAGACAAGATAGAACGTGAGCAAGTTCTTAATATAATTGACGAAGAAATAAAAAAGCTTCCTGCGCGTCAACGGGAAGCCTTCCTCATGCGTTATTGGGAAGACATGGATGTAGCGGAGACCGCCGCTGCAATGGGTTGCTCAGAAGGCAGCGTCAAAACACACTGCTCCAGGGCAACACACGCATTGGCCGTCACACTAAAGGCTAAAGGAATACACCTATGAATTATTCAAAAGAAGCGAAAGACCTTGAGTTTGCTTACAAGGTAAGACGGGCGCTGAATGAATCAGCCGAAAGTCTCCCTGCGCCAACTCTGGATAGGTTAGCACAGGCCCGCAAAATGGCCATGGCACGCAAGAAACAGGAAGCACCTGTTGCCGTATTGGCATTTAAGGGCGTATTGGCCGGTAATTCCGGTTTTTCCTTCCAGGGGCCTGGTTCCTGGATGGGCAAGCTGGGTATCGCCCTGCCACTGCTGGTACTAGTGGCTGGACTGATAGGCATTTATGAATATGAACAACAGCAAAACATCAATGAACTGGCAGATATTGACACGGCCGTCCTGGTTGATGAATTGCCGCCAGCCGCTTATGTTGATACCGGATTCACTGCCTATCTGAACAAAACGGAGGAATAGGCGTGACGTTGCACCTGATACGAGATTTGTTGTGCCTGTCTGTTGTACTTTTCTCATTATCACCGGCTTTTGCCGGTGGTAGCGCTGCGCCTGCGCCACAAACCAATGCCAAGCCAGCCAATGGCCTCGCAACTTCCAGCTATGCCAAACCTTTATGGGTAGAACTCAGCCCTGCGCAAAAGCTGGCATTGGCACCGCTCAACCCAGAATGGGACAGAATGTCCGAACTGGGCAAGAAAAAATGGCTGGAAATCGCCAATCGCTATGCGACCATGAAGCCGGATGAGCAAGCCAGGTTGCAAGAACGCATGCGCGGCTGGGTCAAACTGACGCCAGAGCAACGCATGGCCGCACGCGAAAATTTTGCAAAATCCAACCAGCTCAAGCCAGAACACAAGTCTGCCCAGTGGCAGCAATACCAGCAACTGAGTGAAGAAGAGAAAAAACGCCTCGCCTCGGAAAACGAGAAAAAGAAAAGCGTCACCAATCTTCCGGCTGATGCGGTGAAAAATCCAAAAATTCTGGCGCCCATCAAAATAGGCCCAAAACCTGCTACCGCAGCAACAGGGACTACCGCTACGGCTGCCGCAGTCAAAACCACGCCGCCAGTAGCTGCGCCGTTGGCAGTACAGCCTGCCAGCGCTTCGTTACCTGCCATTTCACCTGCCGTACCTGCCCCGGCATCTGCCGCGACAGTGACAGACGCTGCCCCTGCCAGCGCCGCTGCATCTCAGGGCCCTGCCAAATAAATCTGTGAATTCTGAACTTACTGCCCCGCCATTACGTCGCCGCCTGATTTGCATGGTCTATGAAGGAATGCTGTTGTTTGGCATTGTTTTTGTCTCTGACTGGATTTTTGATGTGCTGACACAAAGCCGGCATGCGCTGGTATTACGTCACGCGCGCCAGGGCTGGCTGTTTCTGGTCATTGGCGCCTATTTCGTCTTTTGCTGGTGCCGCAGTGGCCAGACTCTGGCAATGCAGACCTGGCGTATCAAGGCAGTAGATCTGGATGGCGGCAAGTTGCCCTTGGTAAAAGCCATCGTGCGTTATTGCCTGTCATGGATGTGGTTTTTGCCTGCCATGGCACTGAATTATCAGCTGGGCCTGAAAGAATGGCCCATGGTTCTGGTCATCGCTGCCGGCGTCGTCGGCTGGGCCATGACAGCACGGCTGGACAAACACGGACAGTTTCTGCACGACAAACTTGCCAAGACGCGATTGATCCACATTCCTTCCGAAAATGAACTCAAAGCGAGTTCTGACGCCTGATCTGCTTTTGATGTTGGCTTTTCAATGTTATTCTTATGAAATAATTTATCGAGAAGAATGACATGCAACACAAAGCTCCTCGTCGCACCAGGGAACGCATACTGGAATTATCCCTGCGCCTTTTCAATGAATTCGGTGAGCCGAACATCACTACGACAGTCATTGCGGAGGAAATGAATATTTCCCCCGGCAATCTGTATTACCATTTTCGCAACAAAGATGATATCGTCAATTCCATCTTTACCCAGTTCGAAATGGAAATCAATAAGAAGCTGTCCTTCCCTGAAGGCCGCAAGGCGAATATTCAGGACATCTGGACCTATCTGCACCTGACGTTTGAACTGGTATGGCGGTATCGTTTTTTTTATCGCGACCTCAATGACCTGCTGTCCAGAAACCGCAAGCTGGAACTGAATTTCAAGCAGATCCTGACGCACAAGATCAAGGTTGCCACCGAGTTGTGCAACGGCTTGCGCACGGATGGCGAGTTTGAAGCCAGTGATATGGATATCGATGCCCTGGCCACCAACATGGTCGTGGTAGCCACTTACTGGCTGTCGTATGAATATGTACGTAATCCGCGCAAGTACACCGAATTGCAGACCATGTCTGACTCGCTGGCGCGCGGCTGCTATCAGGTGATCGTATTGATCAGCCCTTACCTGCGTGGCGAAACCAAGAATGTATTTGAAAAATTGTCGCAGGATTATCTGCGCAAGATGAATCCCGCATGACATCAGGTATGAAAGCAATCTGCGTTTATTGTGGCTCTTCGCCCGGCATCACGACGGAGTATGCCGCTGGTGCCCGTCAACTGGCGGCACAACTGGTCAGCCAGCAACTGCGTCTGGTCTACGGCGGTGGCAATGTCGGCCTGATGGGCATCATTGCCGATGAGGTGCTGCGCCTGGGTGGACAGGTCACAGGCGTCATCCCCAAGGCATTGATGGACAAGGAAGTCGGCCATACCGGCCTGACTGACTTGCATATCGTCAGCAATATGCATGAACGCAAGGCCATGATGGCAGAGCTGTCAGATGCCTTTATTGCCATGCCGGGCGGCATAGGTACCTTCGAAGAACTGTTTGAAGTGCTGACCTGGTCACAACTGGGTTTTCATGAAAAACCGGTTGGTTTATACAATATCAATGGTTTCTACCAGAAGCTGCATGATTTCTTGCTGCATACGGTAGAACAAGGCTTCCTGCGGGCAGCACACTTGGATTTGTTGTATATCGACAGTGATGCTGCCAGCCTTTTGCAAAAATTTACCCAATATCGCCCTGTCCATATCAAAAAATGGCTGGATGTCAAAGACCTGTAAGCTGCCCGGTATGATCTGCAGCCTGTTCTGAACGCTTACTCCATAGGCAAAAGCCGTTTTCCGGCCAAAACCGGAGTAAAATGCGACTTTACCCGACCTTTTCGTGTTTATTTCAAATTATGAAATTTTCCAAGCAATTCCCGTTATACGAATCCGAAGCAACTCAGTTCATCAAAGACCTGAAAAAAACCAACCCTGCGCTGGAACAAAGCCAGCGTGATGGTCGTGCCCTGCTGTGGGATAAAAAACCGGTCGACCTCGATACCCAAAAGCGCCAGCTTGAATCACGCATCAATCAGCAAGCTTACGTTTATCAAAACAAGGGCTAACACCGCCCAATACCACCCGATATCGCCCACATCAGCCTGTAGACAGAGAAGCCTGTGACAGCCACCAATGCGTTGCCGCCAACCGAGTTGCCACTGGTTGGTGCCGTTGACAGCACACCTGATGTTGTCGATGGGTTGGCCTTTGCCAAATTATATGGCGAACCGCTATTCAAGCTTCCTACCGATCTGTACATCCCGCCGGATGCACTGGAAATTTTTCTGGAAGCATTTGAAGGCCCGCTGGATTTGCTGCTGTATCTGATACGCAAGCAAAACTTCAACATACTCGATATTCCGATGGCGCAAGTCACCTTGCAATATCTGCAGTATGTAGATCAGATACGCAAACACAATCTGGAACTGGCCGCAGAATACCTGCTGATGGCCGCTATGCTGATTGAAATCAAATCACGCATGCTGCTACCATCGAATAAAAGTGCCGATAGCGATGAAGCCGACGATCCACGAGCCGAACTGGTACGCCGCCTGCTTGAATATGAGCAAATGAAACTGGCAGCCTATGACCTGAATGCCGTGCCACAGTTGGGGCGCGACTTTTTGCATGCACAGGTTTTCGTCGAACAAAATACGATCCTGCACTGGCCGCATGTAGAGATTGCCGATTTGCAGTCCGCCTGGGCCGATGTACTGAAACGGGCGACGCTGGTGGCACATCATAAAATCAGCCGGGAAGAATTATCTGTGCGCGAACACATGACCGGCATTTTGCGCAAACTGCAGTCCGCCAAATTTGTAGAATTCTCTGACCTGTTCGACCCCAGCCGGGGTGCGCCTGTGCTGGTCGTCAATTTTGTCGCCCTGCTTGAACTGGCCAAGGAAACGCTGATAGAAATTACCCAGGCCGAAGCCTTTGCACCGATTTATGTGCGCCTGGCCTATTCGCCAGCCTGATTGACAAATCACGATACGTCTTGACACCTTATCCATTGGCACCGACCACAACCAATTTATTACTATAGAGCTGCACCATGAAAATCGTTTCCTCCATTGAAGAGTTGCGCGACCAGTTAAGCGGACAATTGCGTACTGCATTTGTACCGACCATGGGCAATCTGCATGAAGGGCATTTATCCCTGATGCGCCTGGCAAAAAAACATGGCGACCCAGTCGTCGCATCAATCTTCGTCAACCGCCTGCAGTTTGGTCCGAATGAAGATTTCGACAAATACCCGCGCACCTTCCAGGCTGACGTAGACAAGCTGGAAAAAGAAGGCGTGTATGTACTATTTGCACCCACTGAAAAAGATTTGTATCCAGAACCGCAAGAATACCGCGTGCGCCCACCGGATGATCTGGGCAATATCCTGGAAGGTGAATTCCGTCCCGGCTTTTTTACCGGCGTCACCACCGTGGTACTGAAGCTGTTTTCGTGTGTGCAGCCACGGGTTGCCGTGTTTGGCAAAAAGGATTATCAACAGTTGATGATCGTGCGTAATATGAGCAAGCAGTTTGCCCTGCCAACCGAAATCATTGCCGCAGAAACTTACCGCGCAGACGATGGCCTGGCGCTGTCTTCGCGCAATATGTATCTGTCAGCCACAGAACGCGCTGAAGCACCAGTCCTGTACCAGACCCTGAATGAAGTCGCTGCTGAAGTACGCGCCGGCCATCTCGACATGTTTGAGCTGGAACGTCAAGCCATGGCCAGACTGGCTGCACGCAACTGGAAACCGGATTACATTTCCATCCGCAAGCGCGCTGATTTGCAACCGCCATCTGCCGGTGACATTGCCCAAAATGCGCAACTGGTCGTGGTGGCAGCGGCCAAACTGGGCGGCACACGCCTGATCGATAATCTGGAAATTTGATGCGCGTACTGCAAGCCGCAAAACCGGCACTGAAACGCTTGTGCAGTGCCGGCATGCTCTCGCTGTCACTTGCCGGTGTCTGTGCGACAGGCACAGTCCAGGCTGCTATCACGGTACTGGATGATGCGCAGCGCCAAGTGACATTGGCCAAACCTGCACAACGCATCATCAGCCTGGCGCCGCACATTACCGAATTATTATTTGAAGCTGGTGCGGCCAGGCAGATCGTTGCCGTCACCGATTACAGTGACTATCCTGAAGCTGCAAAAAAACTGCCTTCAATAGGAAATATTTTCGCGCTGGACCTGGAACGCCTGCTGGCCCTGAAACCCGATCTGGTGATTATCTGGGGAACCGGCAATGCCAAAATACTGGCCAACAAATTGCGCAGCAATAACGTCACCGTTTTTGAAAGCGAACCGCATGATTTTGAAATGGTGGCGACGTCGATAGAACGGCTGGCAATCCTGGCAGGCACCGATGCTACAGGCCAGGCAGCGGCACAGAAATTCCGCCAGCGCCTGGACAATCTGCGTAAAACCTATGCCCTGCCCGCCTCTGCCACGCCAGTCAGCGTGTTTTATCAGATGGTGCGCAGGCCATTGATGACACTCAATGATGATCACATGGTGTCCGATGCCATACGCCTGTGCGGTGGCAGAAATGTGTTTGGCAAATTAAAGGAACTCAGTTCCACCATCACCATCGAAGCCGTGCTGGCAGCCAATCCCGACATGATGCTGACCACAGGCGAGAATGCAGATGCGCTGGCCGACTGGCGACAGTTTCCCATCCTGACAGCCGTCAAAAAGAATAATTTCTACGCTGTAAAAGGTGACTGGCTCAATCGCGCAGGTCCGCGCATACTGGATGGCACCGAAGCACTGTGCAAGCACCTGGCAACAGCCAGATCAAAATAAGACGAATAGAACTACGCAAAATCGCATCAGAAGCAGGCATTTTGCTTTAAGGCGATAATAGCGGTCTCGCCTGTTCCGTCAGGCTTTTTATTTTGATTGGCAGCGATGCGTAAAGGTATCTTGTTTGCAGGCTCCGCCTATTTGCTGTGGGGCCTGTTCCCCATCTATTTCAAAGCCCTGCATGAAGTGCCTGCCCTGGAAATTCTGCTGAACCGCATGGTATGGTCATTGCTGTTTTTGCTTGGCGTACTGACCTGGCGTAAGCAATGGTCATGGATCAGCGAGGCGGTGCGCCAACCCAGGTTGATAGCTGGTTTTGCCATCAGCGCGCTACTGCTGTCTGCCAACTGGTTTGTGTATATCTGGGCCGTCAACCATGGCCATATCATTGATGCCAGCCTTGGCTACTTTATTACACCGCTGGTGAATATCCTGATCGGCTCTGTCTGGCTGCGTGAACGCCTGCGCCCTGTGCAATGGCTGTCGGTTGCACTGGCAGCCTGTGGCGTAGCCTGGCTGACCTGGCAGGCAGGACATTTGCCGTGGATAGGCCTGATCCTGGCTGCTTCTTTTGGTACCTATGGCCTGTTACGTAAAACCTCGTCCCTGGGTGCGCTGGAAGGCTTGTCACTGGAAACTGCCCTGCTCTTCCCGTTTGCCCTTGGCTACCTGATTTGGATGAGCATGCATGGCCAGAATGCCTTCATCAGCGGTGATATCGATATCAAAATGCTGATCCTGCTCAGCGGCCCCATCACCGCCATCCCACTGCTGTTGTTTGCTGCCGGTGCACGCCGCATACCCATGACCACGCTCGGGTTGCTACAGTACATGTCACCACTGGTGCAGTTGCTGCTTGGCGTATGGTTGTATCACGAGCCTTTTGACTCCAGCAGAATGCTCGGCTTTGTTGCCATCTGGGCTGCGCTGCTTGTGTATTCTTGCGAGGGTCTTTGGCGCAACTTCAGGTCAGTTGAAAGTACGGGCAAACAAGCTACCTGAGCGACCTAATCTACCTGAGCTGCCCAGGCTCGCAATTAAAGAGATTGCACAGCGCTCATGCAAAAGCGCGAAATCAATGTGTCATGCCTAATTTGATACGCAAGGGAAATTGCATTTTGCATGGTGTTCCCTTGCACAAACCTGGCTTATATCGTTCATGTATCAATGCGGTGGCTACCAGGTTTGTCATCCGTTCATCCGGTGATTTCATCACACCAACGGCATTCGGCGTCCCGTCCGCATTGACTTCAACGAAGACCGACAAATCCCCTTGTAGATGAAGCACATCCTGCGCATTCGAAATTGCCCTGAGAATTTCTTTGGTGCCTTTTAGCGGATACGGTGGCTCATCCGCTTCATCCAGATGTTCATACAATGAACGAACCCTGGCTTTTTGCTCGCCAGTCAACTCGGCATAAGGCTTATTGATTGGCACTCTAATACCAGTTACTGCATTTTGCCGGATACGCGAACCAGTTGAGTCATCTTCGCGCTTCAGTGTGTATTCCGGCGCCGATGCGCCTTCTTGCGCAAAAACTGACGTGACATTGAGCAGGCAAAAACTTAAAAACAAGCGCTGGAAATTGGACATAGGCATATAAGACTAACGTGGCTAAATTTGAATAAGAGGCTGCATGAACAAGTATTATTTGCAAATTGTACATGCAACTGTTTCAACAATTCTGTGATGATGTTATTTACATCATATCCAAGTTTTGCCATGCGCCGTACCAACATTCAAATTGTGTTACAAATCTTGTGGCCGCTTTCATGGTAAAGTACGGGCTTCGCTAGGGGTCCTGGAAGCAAATGTTTCCGGGTGAGAGAGTCCCTTCTACCTGATCTGGATAATGCCAGCGAAGGGAAGCGCAAAGTCCCGTCCGTCCGTTTCTTTGTTTGCTCCCGCGCTGTCATCCACAACGCATTAAAGCGCAAATAAAGAGCAAACCATGTCTGATACCCCATTTCGCCCTGCCCTGCTGGCATTTTCCATTGCCCAGGCATTTGTATTATTGCCCCATGCAGAGGCTCAGACGACAGAAAAGCCTCTGCCTGAAGTCGTAGTCACCGGCAACAAGACTTCCGAAGGCAAAGCAGAACGCAGCAAGGCATCCGGCTTCATCGAAACGGCTCTAGTGGATACACCATTCTCGGTGAATGTGATGACCAGCAGTCAGATGCAGGATTTGCGCGTGCGCCAGACCACGGATGCAATGAAATTCGATGCCAGCGTGAATGACGCCTACAACGCCATCGGCTATGCCGAACAATTCTCGATACGCGGTTTTGCCCTGGATAATTCATCCAGCTATCGCAAGGACGGTTTTGCCATTCCAGGTGATGCCGCCATCCCGCTGGAAAACAAGGAACGCATAGAAATACTCAAGGGCATTGCCGGTTTCCAGGCTGGCTTTGCCACGCCGGGTGGCATCATCAACTATGTGACCAAACGCCCGACCAGCGCACCATTGCGCTCGGTCAGCCTGGAAATCAGTGAACGCGGCACGCTGTATGGCGCGGCAGATATCAGCGACAATTCCAGCGACCGCCAGTTTGGTTTCCGTATCAACGCGGCAGGCGAACGTTTGCGCTCATACGTCAAGGGTGCGGATGGTGAGCGCCAGTTTGTGTCTGCTGCGTTTGACTGGCATATCACACCACAGGCACTGTTGCAGATCGATGCAGATTATCAGCATAAATCGCAATTGTCCGTTCCAGGATTTCAATTATTCAATGGCACGGATTTACCCCGTGGCGTACCGGCAGACCTGATGCTGAATGCACAGCCATGGGCCAGACCTGTGGATACCCGCAACAGCAATCTGGGCTTGCGTTTTGAATACCAGATCAACAAGGACTGGCAAGCCAGCCTGTCTGCCAACAAGCATGAATTCAAACGCGATGATTACACAGCCTTCCCATACGGTTGTGGCGCAGCAAATCTCTACCCCGGCTATTGCGCAAATGGTGACTATGATGTGTATGACTACCAGAGTGTGAATGAATCCAAATCACTGTGGGGTACGCGCGCACAATTGAATGGTAAATTCAGCCTTGCCGGCATGCAGCATGAGCTGGCTGTCGGCCTCAGCAATTCACAGCGCAAAGATTATTTTGGTGACTATGTGTATGACTATGCGGGCAGCAGCAATTTGTTCCGCCCTGTGGCAGTAGCGCCATCCACCAATAAAACCGGCCCGGCTTTACTGCGTCGTACTGACAAGGAATGGTCTGCCTTTGTACAGGACATCATCAGCCTGCAAGACAATCTGAAACTGCATCTGGGTCTGCGTCATCTGAATATTTCACGCACTCAGTTTGATAATCCTGGCTATGACCAGAACAAGTTTCTGTCGACGGCAGCGCTGGTATTCAAACCCGTGCAACAGGTTTCTGTCTACGGCAGTTTTGCTCAAGGGCAGGAACATGGCGGCATCGCCCCTTTCGGTACCAGCAATGAAAACAAAATGCTGAACCCAGGCAAATCCACACAAATTGAATTCGGTGTGAAGGCAGATGTGCAGCGTGATCTGAGTCTGTCTGCAGCCATCTTCCGCATCAAGAAGCCGCTGGAATATACCAATAGCAGCAATACCTATGTCAGCAATGGCGAAGCCCTGCATACAGGTCTGGAACTGTCTGCACAAGGCAAGCTGACTTCGCAACTGAATCTGGGAGCCAGCCTGACTGCGCTGGATGCCAAACAGCAAAACACCGGCATCAGCAGCCTGGACAACAAACGTGTCATGAACGTGCCACGCTTCAAATCTACTGTTTATGCCGATTATGCAGTAGCAGAAGTCAAAGGTTTGAATGTCAATGCAAGCTGGCAATATGCCAGCAGCAAAGTTTTCAGTCCGGACAATAGCGTCACGGTACCCGGTTACCATGTCGTCAATCTGGGCGCACGCTATGCGACACAAATCGGTAATACGGCAACGACCCTGCGCTTTAACATCGACAATGCGCTGGACAAGTTTTACTGGCGCGATGTGACCCAGTCTTTGGGTGGTTATTTGTTCCCTGGTGCACCACGTACTTACAAAGTGTCAGCACAATTCGATTTCTGATACAGCTTGCCCCATGCAAAAAGCGATGCCAGATTGATCTGGCATCGCTTTTTTATTGCCTTTGGTACTGCTATTCAATACTTTAAAAGCAATGCGTGGCCTCACACAGAAGCTATGGCACTATCAAGCTGAGCTTTCCAATGGAGCAGGCATGATGAATACGTTCAAGTATATTTTTGCTATCGCAAGCGCCCTGCTGGTCAATCTTGCGAGCGCGGAAGAAGTTTTAAAATGCCACGCCACTTTTCCTGATTTTGGCGATGGCAAACGTCAGTTTGAAATACAGATCGACAAATTGACCGATGGCGCACTGGCAGGAAAAATTGATGGCAAGGCAGGCAATCAAGACATCAGGATGAAAGTGTATGCAATATCCAGCGACCTTGACTTTGATACCGATCCGAATTCGGCAGCCCATGGCAAACTCAATGAGGCGGAAATCTCACTTATCCATATCTACAAACTGCAACACGACCCCTATGTGGGAAGCAGGACCATCATTTCATTCTCGCTAAAAGCAGTCAGCAAGATCCACTTTTATGACCTGGTGGGCGGAAAACCAAACAAGTTTGGCGGCACAGTATTATTTGAAGCCTATGACAAATCCGGCAAATTATTGGGACGCGTATTCAGATCATTGATGGTGGCTGACTGCACTTGATAACCTTTAATCGCATTTGACAGAATGGCGTCCTTGCCCGGGCAACATCACAGGGCAAGGATTTGCCAATATGGCAGACGAAAAAATTTACACGTTCGCCCTGACCAGGAAATCTATTCCTATCTCACGCCAGCACTCAATCTCTTTTTGCAGCCAGTAGGCAACGGTAGGATGCACGCTAACCCAGTCACGTTTCATTTCCAGCTCTACCCTGCCCTTCATCTTCAGGCGGATATCTTCAAAATCGATTTCTGCACGTGAATGCATGAGCATGACCGACAAACGCAGCGCCAACACAGCCTTGGCAAAATCCACATCTGCAAGACCATCACCGATCTTGCGCAGGTTACCTTTCTGACTCAGGATCAGCTTGCTCATCACCCTTTGTTCACGCGTGGTAAAGCCTGCCATATCAGCATTTTCTATCATGTAAGCGCCATGCTTGTGATAGCCGGTATGCGATATCACCATGCCGACTTCATGCAGCATCGCACTCCATTGCAACAGTCGGGTATAGGTTTCCGAAGAAGGTTTCAATTGCAGGTAGAGCGACTTCGCCATATCTGCCACCCGATCGGCACGTGATACATCACTGTGGAATAACTTGGCGATCGATTGCACTGACAGTTCACGACGGTCACGCTTGGTGGCACGCAGGTACAAATCCCACATTACGCCCATACGCAGACCGGCTTCTACCGGCAGCAAGACAGCAATATTAAATTCCGTCATCAAGCCTATCAGTATCGCCAGGCCACCCACGACCATGGCAACGCGTTCAGGCTTAATGCCACTCAATTCCAGTTTATCTATCTGCCCGGTCTGCACGCAATATTGCTTGAGCAGATTAAGGTTTTTCAGCGTCAATGTGCCATCACCCAGGCCACCCTTGCTGATCGCATCTGAAATCGCCCGCATGGTGCCAGATGACCCATAGGCCTTGCGCCAGTGATGTGGCTGATATGGCGGAGCAGAATCTTCAAACATGGAACGAGCAGACAGGATTGCCGCTTCAAAAGCTGCATCCGTCAGACGTCCATCCGGGAAAAAACTGGCACTATGCCTGACCGTACCAATGCTGAAAGATTCCACTTTGATGATCTCATGGCCATGCCCCAGTATCACTTCGGTAGAACCGCCACCAATATCCAGCACCAGCCTGCGCTCACCAGGAATCGCCACGGCATTCGAGACACCCATATAGATCAGACGGCCTTCTTCTTCGCCGGATATCACTTCGATGGGGCAGCCTATTGCGGCTTCTGCCAGCGGCAATAATTGCGCGGCATTTTTTGCAATACGTATGGTATTGGTAGCGACAACGCGCAGATTTTCTACCGGATACGTGTCCAGAATTTCACGAAAGCGTGCCAGGCAGGAAATGGCTTTTTGCATCGCCTCTGGCGTCAGATTGCCATTCTTGTCCAAGCCCGCAGCAAGACGTATCGGGTCGCGGGCGCTTTTAACGACTTTAATGACATCACCCTCATGTCGGGCAATGTGCATGCGAAAACTGTTGGAACCCAAGTCAACGGCGGCCAGCATGTTTTCTATCCTTTACTGATGATAATGATGATTGAACTGAATTAAGCATAAATGATATTAATCATTTTTTATGACCTGACAGTGACCAGCTTGTAACATGCCACAACTAGAACTCATTTCATAAATAGGAATGAGTTCCAGCCACTAATGCACAAAGAAACGTCTTTCCATGGCTTCCAGGCCTGTGGTTTTCAGGACCTCAGCAAGACGCTCTGCCGGCCGCCTTGCCGGCAGGTTTTTATATTCGGCCACGATCAATTCGTTTTTCATGGAATGTTCCCATCCTACCAGTTCCGTGACCCTGACCTGATAACCGTGCGCTTCCAGTTGCAGGCAACGCAGCACGTTGGTGATCTGGCTGCCAAATTCACGTGTGTGAATCGGGTGACGCCACATTTCTGACAACGGGTTATTCCGCACCGCTTCACCCTTGGCTTTACGCAGCTCGGATGCCACTTCGGCCTGGCAACAAGGCACCAGCACCATGAACTGTGCCTTCTTCTTCAGCGCAAACTGTATGGCATCATCGGTTGCCGTATCACAGGCATGTAATGCAGTAACGATATCAATTTTTTCAGGCAGGGCATCCGATGTAATTGAATCGGCAACCGACAGATTCAGAAAAGACATGCCAGGAAAATCCAGTCTTTGCGCCAGCTCGGTCGAACGCTGCACCAGTTCATCCCTGGTTTCTATGCCATAAATCCTGGCCTTGCTTTGCGCCTGTGCTGATTTAAAAAACAGGTCATACAAAATAAACCCCAGATAAGACTTGCCTGCACCATGGTCCACCAGGCTGATGTCTGCATGGTCTTGCTGCAGTTTTAGCAACAGCGGTTCAATAAACTGATACAGGTGATACACCTGCTTGAGCTTGCGGCGACTATCCTGATTCATCTTGCCGTCACGCGTCAATATATGCAGCTCTTTCAGTAATTCCAGAGACTGACCAGGACGTATTTCATGCTTCTCTTGTTTATCTTGCACTTCTGCCACTTTACTACCGGTCTTTTTCATGGTGATCTACTCGTAACTTATACATCCAATATACATTCAGCATAAGGCCATGATAATTCCACAGCCAGCAAAAGAAAACCCGGCAGCCTGCGCCATGTGTCGCATGGAGGTGAATACCGAAGCAAACGATGATGTAACAGCATTTTTAATGAATGGGCAGCACTCGTCAGACTACAGCCATTGCTTCAGTATTACAGATATCTGCGCAGTAAAACAAAAAAGGACTCAGGTATGACACCTGAGTCCTTTGTTTTGGTAGGCCGTGCGGGATTCGAACCTGCGACCAACGGATTAAAAGTCCGCTGCTCTACCAGCTGAGCTAACGACCCAAAACTGCTAAAAAAGATAAAGACTTAGTGATGCGACCTAAGTCTTTGGTATTCGTGGTAGGCCGTGCGGGATTCGAACCTGCGACCAACGGATTAAAAGTCCGCTGCTCTACCAGCTGAGCTAACGACCCGAAGACCGAGATTATAGTATGTTCAGGCTACCCTGTCAACGCTGCTGGCAGATTATCGCCCTTGGGCCTGCCGTTGACACTACTTCATGGCTGACAAACGGTTCTTGGCAGCCTGTGCGGCTTCGGTTTCGGGGTACTGAGCAATCAGGCTTTCCAGCACTTTCTTGGCTGCTGCCTTTTCTTTCAGTTCCATGTGGCAGGAGGCGATATTGAGCATGGCTTCCGGTGCCTTGGGATGGTCAGGATAAGCCTTCACCAGTTGCTGCATGGCTGCGATGGTATTGCGGAAATCACGCTGGGTGTAGTACGAATTACCCAGCCAGTACTGGGCAGAACCGGCATAGGCCGATTGCGGATAGTTCACCAGGAAGCTGGAAAATGCGTTTGCTGCATTTTTATAATCTGCCCCCTTGAACAGGGTCATGGCGGCATCAAAGGCGCGCTGCTCATTGACATCCACGGTTGCTTCCTTGCCATCCACGGTCATGCGCTTGGGTTCAAGCTTGCGTACACGATTGTCCAGGTCGACATAAAAATCCTGCTGGCGGCGCTGGGTATTGGCGAGGTCATTGCTGAGCACTTCAATTTGCCCACGCAGTTTGGCAATTTCTGCCCGCAGTTGTTCATTCTCATTGGCCAGTTCAAGCGCGGTGCTTTTGTCAGCCTTGGTTTCCAGCTTGGCATCAAGCTTGTTGCTGACGGCATCGACCTTGTTGCGCAAATCCAGTATGGCCTTGCGTGCTTCATCATCATCAAAAATGCCGGCTGAGGCGACAGAAGGTGCCAGTGCAATGGCGATAGCCGCTGCAATGAAAGAAGTGCGTATGGAATTGAGTTTCATGGCGATCTGCAAAAAAATGGAAACACGCCGGAGCAGCTATGGCAGCTATCCGGCGTTGAACGCAAATGAAGACCATACATTGCCAGGTCTTCAAACACGAAGATTACTTGTAGATGATGTCTGAACGACGGTTTTCAGCCCAGGAAGCTTCGTCGCTGCCAGTTGCTTTTGGCTTTTCCTTGCCCAAAGAAACAGCTTCGATTTGTGCTTCTGACACACCCAGCAGGCTCAGGGCTTTACGTACTGCTTCAGCACGTTTTTGGCCGAGTGCCAGATTGTATTCGCGGCCGCCACGTTCATCAGTATTACCTTGAATCAGGATGCCACGGTTTTTATTGGCAACCAGATACTTGGCATGCGCTTCGATAACAGGCTTGAATTCATCTTTGACGGTGTAACTGTCATAGTCAAAATACACGCTGCGTTTTGCCAGTGCACCTTGTGTCAGCGGATCAACTGTTGTTGTCACTGTTTTGACGGAGTTAGGATCAGCCTGGGTAGTCTGGACAACAACCGGTGCTTTTTCTTCCACTTTTGCTTTATCTTCCAGAGGGACTTTGGAAGCGCAGGCACTCATCAGAACGACGCTGGAAATCAGCATGGCCAGAGTCTTGGATTGGGATGTGAAACGCATTTTCTCTCCTGATTAAATAAATGAATACCGAAATAAATACTGCTTACTTCATGAAAGGACCCCAGGTGGGCTCCCGAATATCTCCGGCCTGAACCGTCAATTTCTGCTTCACCTTGCCATCTACCGACACCACAGCGAGCGAGCCGCGACGGCCTGATTCTGTGGCGTACATGATGTAACGGCCATTGGGTGAAAAACTCGGTGACTCGTCTTTGGTGGTGTCGGACAATCGCTGCTCCTGACCACTGGCCAAATCCATGACGTAGAGCTGGAATTTTCCATCACGACGTGAAATATAAGCCAAAGTCTTGCCATCCGGGGATATTCTTGGTGTGATATTGTAAGTGCCGCTAAAGGTTACCCTTTTTGCTTCGCCACCTGCAGTACTGATGCGGTAAATCTGCGGACCGCCACTACGGTCACTCAGGAAATAAATCGATTGTCCGTCAGCAGAAAATTGCGGCTCGGTATCAATGCCGGAACTGCTGGTCAGCTTTTGCAGGTTACTGCCATTCGCACTGACGGTAAAAATCTGGGTCTGGCCATCGCGCGAGAGCGCCACCGCCAGCTTGCTGCCATCAGCCGACCAGGAAGGTGCAGAGTTGCTGCCCTTGAAGTTGGCAATGATGGTACGTTCGCCGGTAATCAGGTTTTGCACCCAGATGACAGGCTTGCGTGATTCAAAAGAAACATAGGCCACCTTGGTGCCGTCTGGCGACCATGAAGGTGAAATGATGGGTTCAGCAGAACGCAGGGCGATCTTGGTGCCTTCGCCATCAGCATCGGCAATTTCCAGGCGGTATTCAGAGCCAGCTTTGGTGACATAAGCAATGCGGGTAGAAAATACACCACGCACACCGGTCAGCTTTTCATAAATATCATCGGCAATACGATGGGCTGTAAGGCGGATATTGCCAGGTGGTGCGGATACTGAAAAGCCAGCCAGCGCAGCCGATTTCAGGGTATCAAACAATTTGTAACGCACATCGAAACGGCCATCGCTCAGGCTTTGTACACTGCCAACGACCAGAGCGTCGGCCCCTTTGGATTTCCAGTCACCAAAATTGATGGCGGCGTTTTCATTCAGCACGACATTGGTATCAATCAGCCTGAAATAACCACTGCGGTTCAGGTCATCCTTGATGATACTGGTCACTTGCTGGGGCGTCAGGGCTTCATCGGTAAAGCCGGCAATGGCAATCGGAATCTGGTTGGAACCGACACCAGACACTTCTACCCGTATTTGTGCATGCACGGGTGCCAGAACGCTCAAACTGCTTACTGCGGCCAGCACGGCGGACACTGCAATTTTTTTCAACATGGACATCATTGGTATTTATTCTTCCTTCATACGATAAACCAGCTCAAGGCTGGGAGGCACTTCGCCCGACTTGTCACGAGGAAAAGGAGCAGACTTTTCTATGCCTTTTGCCACTGCTTCGTCAAAGCTGGGTATACCCGATGATTTAAGTTTGCGTATTGCACCACGGAGTGAACCATCTGGCAATAGGTCTATGTGATATTCGACTGTAGGATTACCGGCCGTGCTGTCAATTGCACTGAAATTGGTGTTGGAACGAACCTTGGCGGCAATTTTTGCAATATAACTGGGGTCGCCGCGATTATTTCCTGTCGATTTGGCAACAACACCTGAGCCACCGCTACCCGTATTGGCCGCCTGACTGGTCATGCGCTGCATTTGTTCTTTGAACAATTTATCGCTGGCAAGCTTATCCTTGGCCAGTTGTTTCTTTTTGTCGGCATCTTCCAACGCCAGTTTCTCTGCCTTGCGTTTTTGCTCGGCCAGTTTTTCCTGTTGCTCTTCCTTGCGTTTTTTCTCAGCCAGTTCGCGTTGCAGTTCTTCTTCTTTTTTCTTTTCCAGCAACTTGCGCTTTTTTTCCTGGGCGATCGCGATTTCCGGGTCTTCCTGCCTGACTTCTTCCTTCAAAGGAACCGGTTCTTTGGGTTTTTCTTCAACAACCGGCGGGGGATCCGGCTGGATAACAGGTTTGGGGGCTGCTTCACGGGTGGTCAGATCCCACACTTCGGCCTCAACCGCTGTGCTTTCCTTGTTTTGCCAGCGTATGCCTACCCACAGAAAGCCAATCAAAAGAATATGCACGAGTGCAGCCAATACGATGGACCGCAACTGACCTGACTGATGCCGGTGATAACCTGGATACGCTTGCTTGGAAACCTGATTCATAGTCGATGAGACTTCATTTGCCTGACTTGGTTCCGGGAATTGTTCGCCATATCAGTAACAAAGTGCCAATCAAATTGTTGTAACAGCTGAAATTATAAACTGCAAAGTGCATTTTCCCTCAAGACTTGACGAGTTCACTCATAACAAAAAGCCAATCCGTGTAGAATTTAATCGCCGCTTGCCCCATTTTGCGGTAACTCGCCCCATGCAGACACCTCATTTTAAATACATCATGTCCAGCTTACCCATACCCGGCGCAGTCATTTACGCAAAGAACCTGAGCAAACTCAGTCATTTTTATGAGCAAATCATGCAGTTTGGCATAAGCCATGCCGATGACACGTATTCTATCCTTGCATTGTCTCACTTCCAGCTGGTGATACACGCCATACCAGCGCATATTGCCGATACTTTTGACATCAAAACCCCACCTGAGCGCAGAGAAGATACTGCCATCAAACTGGTCTTGCCCGTCAGCGATATCGGCCTTGCACGGGAAACTGCCGCCCGTCTGGGCGGACAAATTGATGCGTCTGAACATGAATGGGAATTTCAGCAGTGCCGCATCTGCGACGGTTACGACCCGGAAGGCAATGTATTCCAGATCAGGGCATTTTTACCCCGGCACGGGAAATAAACAATACAGCCGCCCACCAAGCTAGCGGATAAATCACAGAAAACGTGTTACCTGGACCTGATTTGACATGGAATTCAAAAACGTAGCGGTAACAGAAGTCGATACCTTGCTGGAGATGCTCATTGATTTGGGCCATAGCGACGGCGTGAAAGAAATACGCACCGACCGGGATGCGCTACTCGGCGCGCTGTTTGGCCCTGAACCGGCAGCCATGGCAAAGTTTGTTCTGCTACAGCAGAATATCGTCGGCTTTGTCATTTATTCGTGGAAATGGGGTACCTTCACTGGTGTCCGTGACATGTATATGCAAGCCATCTACATACATCCAGATTACCGGCGCCAGGGGCTTGCACTGGGCATAATGCAACATCTGGCCGGTATTGCCCAGGCACATGCTTGCAGCAGAATAGAATGGCTCACTGTCAAAGACAAAGCCATGAGCAGGCAATTTTACGATTCCATCGGTGCCACAGAGGCAAGCCATATGGTGGTGCGCCGTTTGCAGGGTGAGGCGCTGAGCAGACTGGCAAGCAGCCCTGCGGGTTCTGCACTATCCACGCAATCTACAACATAAAACGCCCCTGAAAATCAATGAACGCCCTGCCCTTGCTGGCACCAAAACATGCAGGCAAGAGCAGGATTGGCGGCGTCACTTCAGGTCAGCCGCTTCAGGCGTCGCAAGTACTGGCCTGGCGTGCCTACATTCAGGTAATCATGGCCGTCGAACAGGAAAGTGCGCTTTTGCACGGTAGCTGTGTAGGCCCGCATGACATCAGAAAACACATTCATGACTATCGTGCCGCCAAGATGCGGGTGATTGGTATCCATCTCGACGGTATAGGTACCAAAATAGGCATACGGGCTGGCAGTGGCAAAGCTGTCGATCAACAATGAATGCGGTACCTCCCACGGTTTGGCCGGCGTCAGCCATGACGACTGCGGTGCCCCGCTAAAGGGATCTGCCGGAATCGGCAGTGGCGGATTTTGCGAAATCATCAGGCTGAAATGCCCGCTTTTGTCATACACCCAGTAACCAGCAGATGGATTACCCCAAGGGTAGGTTTTTTTGGTCGGGTCGTTCGGGTCATCGCCGATATCCCAGGCTTCTACCATTTCCCAGGTGCCGATAATGGAATGCGCATTCAGACTCATGATGTCTCTCTTTCTTACCGTATTGGAAATAAACTATTTAGGAAAACCCTGATTGATCCATGCCTGAAACATGGCAACCTGTGCCGTGGTCAGAGGGGGATATGGCGGTGGCGGCATGCCACCTTGAATCTGCGTCAACACCATGTCGGCATTGGCCTTGACCTGTTCATAATCCGTCAAGTCCAGCCGCCACATCATGGACGCGCGAAATTGATTGAACAACGGGGCAATATCTTTTCCAAAAGAAACCATGCTCATGATCTCAGCTCCATAAAATCAACAGGTATTTTCCAGACACCGCCGCTACCGGCGCGCGTCACAATGTCTTTTTTTGCAGTAAATTCAAAATCGCCAAAGTCCACCACATAGACAAACGCAGCATCAGCAGAAAACGCTACATCGATGGGGCGGTACCATGGCAGTTGCGGTAAAGGATGCAGGCTCCAGTCACGGGTATTCACCCGTACCAGATTACGCCCGACACGCGGGCCGGGTGGCCCTGTCATGGGGCGTTCATCACCAAACTGCGCCACCAGCAAATCTCCGGCATATGACAGACTGTCTGGTATCAGTGCCATCTTGACGGCGCAGGCATTCACATCAAATGCCAGCAGCGGCGATTCTGGCGGCGGCAGTTCTGCATGGTTGGTCAACACAAATTCCTGCGCCACACCATCCGGGCTGCGATAAACCGGTGAGCTGACAGGTTTTCCACCCAGATAGTCTGGCCAGCCATACCAGGCACCCTGTTTGATCTCGAACAGAAAATCAGGGCAGTTCCAGACCGGACGCACACCACGCACATCGGTTCCCTGCTCGGTCGCGATCAAACGGCCATCCGGCAAGAACAGCAAGCCATAGGCATTGCGTATGCCCCAGGCCACCAGTTCCAGCTCACTGCCATCCAGATTGCAACGCATGACACTGGCCGTGCAGGGCAATTGTGCCGCCATGCGGGTATCCGCGGCATGCACCTGACCATAGCGGGCAAAGGCACTGGTGGACACCAGTCGCCCTTCCGGATCGGTAATGCTCGCCACCTGTCCACTCAGGCTGATGTCATAACCGGGAATATCCGCCGCATGTTTGATTTCACGCAGCCATGCAAGATCATTCGAATCGGTACCTATGATGCCGCTATTGGTCATGGCCCCCTGACCAAAATAGATTTTATGATCCGGTCCGATTGCCACCATGTTGGTATGGTAGTTGCCAAACCCAGGCAAATCATCCAGCAAGGTATGGTGCTGACCGGTTGCCAGGTCCAGGCGGCTGATACGCCCCGGAAAACCGCCTTCAGAAATGATGAGGCTATTGTCATGCCAGACCAGGCCATTCACCGGTTGTCGCAAATCCTTGAGCAACTCGGCGACGCTGCCATCTTCATTGACACGTAACACTCGCCCGCCCTTGGGGGCATGGTCAAACGGCAAACCCGACTCTGCCACATAGACCTGGCCATCCGGCGCCAGCGCCAGACTGGTAGGAAAATTAAGCTCGGTAACAAATGCGCGCATGGTCATCAATCAGTCTGCGATCATCATGCGCACGGCAAGAAAGCACAGGTAAGCACCAGCGAGCATTTCTATGCGCCGTGGCATAAACCGGCGCAACCAGTTGGCCAGGTACAATCCTGAACAAGCCATGGCCGCACTGATCACCCCCACCACAATGGCAGAAGTGAGTACCGGTGCACTGGAAAAACTGATGCCGGCACCGGCAATCACGTTGTCAAAGCTCAGTGACAAGGGCAGCAGAAACAGCACGGCTTTGTGATTCACAAAATCCGGCAAGGCCTTTGCCTCATTGCGAAAAGCCAGCCACAAGATCACCACCCCGCAGGCCAACATCACCAGCGGTGCCAGGCCATTGGCCAAGGGACCGATCTGCGCAAGAAAAGTACGCCCCAGCAGCAGGCCGAGTATCGCACCACCCAGTTCGCAGATACAAAACCCCAGTGCCAGCAGATGCAGGCGCCGGCGCTGCATGGGCATCAGACCGATGGAAGAACCTACCTGCAAATTGTCCAGGCCAGCGACAACACCAAATAAAATGACTTCAAGCATCATAGCCTCACTTGTCTTTCAAACCGTAGATACGCAGCACGCCGCCCTGTTTGCCAAATACCAGTGCACCAGCCACCATGTAGTTACCGGCCACCGCAGGCCCCAGGCAATAGCCATAACCGCCATTCATGCCGCCGGTCTGGTCGCCCAGCTGATCTTGCCACAGCATTTTTCCGGTATAGGCATCAAAGGCATACACCGCCACTTTGGAGGTGGAAAAGAACACCAGGTCATTCACCACCACCGGTGAACTGAGGCCGGATTCGCCGGGTGTCCGGTACATAGGTGGCTGTGCTTCGATATACAGTCGTGGATCGCTGTCATCCATGGCCCAAGCATCTTCCAGGGTTTCCCAGTCGAGCGCCCGCAGGAAGGGAGTGGTGCGGTAATCAATACCAGCTTCAACATTGTGATAATTATTGCCACCGACACCCATGAACAGACGCCCCAGTTTTGTATGCACGGCTGCCGTGCTATAGGTGCCGGAATAGTTTTCCTGATCTTCTTCATCCGACGCCTGATTCGGCACATAAGGATCAAGACGCTGGTCATTCGGTGATACGTGCGGGTCAACAGTCGGGATCTGGCTGCCGTCATTGTAATAAGGCAGTAACTGGCACCAGTTCAGCAATTTCAATGTAGCTGCATCAAGCCTGAAGAAGCCGCCATTCTTGCAACCGGCAGTCACCACGCGCTGGCCATTGATGGTCATCAGGGTGGGTGATCCGCCAAAGTCAACATCAACGTCAGAGGAACGATAACTGCTTTCAGGTGGCGGCTGGAAAAAACCACGGAACGTGCCCGTCGCGGCATCCAGCGACAGGATGCCGTTGGAAAACCCTTTGCTGGGCAAGGCACTGTCCGGCACCGGATTGCCGGTGGCACAATACAGGCGATCCAGTCGCTCATCATAGGCAATGGATGACCACACAGAGGCCCCGCGTATGGCCGGATTGTTCGGCCCCATTGAATACATGGCAGGCAAGCTGCCAGACACCGATTCGGGCGGTAATACATTCGGCAAATTGGGTACGCCTTCTTCATACTGGCAGGTGCAATAGATCCATTGCACCTGCCCGCTCAGTGCATCCAGCGCATACACAAAGCCAAAGCAGCCAGGGTTTTCACCCTCGCCCATGCCAACAAACACCAGGCCGTTAGTGCCATCCTGCGAAGCAACCACAGGGGACGACCAGCCCGCAGCAGGGACACCAGCACTGACATCACCGAGGTTGGAGGTGGGCTGATTATGATCCGGGTCAGCATGGCGCAGATCAACCACCCAGTTGAGACTGAGATCAGTCGCATTCAGGCAATAAAACTTGCCGTTGAAAGCACTGAAATACACATTGTTGTTCCATATCGCAGGTGTACAGCCCATGCCCATGAAGCCGTGGGTGTCGCCCTCTTTTGGATCTATCGGCCATTCATAATGGGCCACTGTCTTGCCGCTGGCCAGTTCAATTTTCATGAACTTGCCACCGTTTGCACCAGGTAATTCATGGTTGTTGGCCAGACCGACATACAGATAGCCGTCCACGATGGCAGGCACTGACAATACCGGGCCAGGAATCGGTACATCATGCAGCAGCGCAAAGCGCTCCAGGCTGTCACGATTGATGTCGCTGCCCTGTACCTCGCCGGTATGGGCAGTGTCACCATGAAACATCCACCAGTTAGTTTGCGTCATCGATGTTCTCCAAAAAATCAGGCGGGAATATAGTCAAAGGTCGGACCGGCAGTCTGGCCGGGTACCACTTCCTGGGTCATCAGCAGTTGCGCCTGCTCACGCAGTGCCTGCATGGACAGCAGGGCCAGCGCCAGCCGGTCTGGCTGACCATTGAATACGGCATGCAGCTTGCGCAGCATGTCTGAATAGGTGGCATTGAAAGTCAGGTTCAGGTCGGCAATGCGCGGCTGGTGTGTATAGTTCAGTCTTTGCGGATTGCTGATAACGGGGTAGATACCACCGGCATCAAATTCTATGCGGTGGCCTTCGAATACCCATGCCGGTTTGCCTGGCTGTGGATCAGGGTTGGCAACGAGTTTCCTGCCATAATAAATTTCGGCATATTTGTAATAGTGGGCCAATTGATGTTCCGGATCGATAGGACTGACATCGCTGCCCTCGCCCTGCTCGACGATCATATCAATGGCTGCCAGCGCACTGGCTTCGTCCGTGACACCCTTGTACTGCAATTCGGGAAAACCCGTGACCAGCTGTTTTTCCGGCTTGCCGGTAAAAATATTGCCAAGCTTGCCGAGTGCCGTGATTTCTTTCTGTATATGCTGATAGAACTGCCCTATCGTCATGCCATCAGGTGGTGGATCAACGCCATCCACCGTTTTTGCCGGCTCCTCTATCACCATAAACACATCATGTACCAATTGTTTCGACATGGCCGCCAGCGGCACGATCAGGCTGTCTTCCACAGCACCAGGCAAATGACCAGGGTAATGGGGAATAAAACGCGGATGGTCGATTTTCGGGTGGCCACCTATCGCATTGAGGACATTACAGTCCAGCGCCATATGCAGCATTTCCTGCTTAACGATGGACTTGATGAGATAGGCAATTTCCAGGTTCTGATCAGTCTTGATCGAATACAGGGCATACAGATACGGCGGTATGGTCGAATGCTCTAACTCTATGGCTGTTTGCAATGAATGTTTGAGCGCTTTCAGGCGACCTTCAAAGCTATTGTCATGACATTCAATCAGTGCATGTTTGAGGCGAATCATGAATTCTCCTTGCTGGGATCAGTGCTGACGGTTATTTCATTTACGTTATTTCATTTGCGGGTCATGGATCGCAAGCCTGGTGCGCGCTTGCAATGCCTTGTAGTGATTTGTTGTGACTTGTAATGGCTTGACTATCTGTGACTGACAGCAGCCACTGGCGCTGCTGTCTGGTATATGGGTGGCATATGGGTGATACATCGTCATCTCCCTATTGGTGCTATTGGTGCTATTGGTACTATTGGTACTATTGGTACTGCGATGATGTGGCAACGGCGATTAAAATACGGCTTGCATTTTATGGTCTTATTATCATCAGCCAAGATTGCAATATATGCAAGGCATTAACATATAAATAAGAAAAAATTAACAATTATGTGCCATTTATGCAATTGCATATTTGGACTGACCTGCTCCTTCAAACAAGCTCCCCCCTGGCAACGAGATGCGCGCCACATGAACAGTACGCCAAAAAGTTCACCAACCAGTCACAAATCATTGAAATTTCGGCATGAAGTACCGAATTTCAGTACTTCATGTGCAGCAAGACTAAGCCTGTGATTTTCAAATGGCGCTGGCATTCATTCTTTGCGAGACTTCGCTTCGAACTCTCCGCCGGAGAGCTTTAAGCGGCAAACAGGCCGCTATGAATATAAGCACTTTGCGTATCTCGATTAAAGGAACACCATGAACACCATTTTCAAACTCAGTGCCATTGCTCTTTCCAGTTTTATGGCCATGTCATTTTCTGCCCATGCAGAAGACAAGACTGCACCTGAAGCAGAATCTCAGGCAGTCGTTGGTGCTGGCGTATTTTACGGACCTGAATATGTAGGCGCGAAGAAGAACCGCTTCGGCCCTGCACTTTTTGGCGAATACAAAAACAAGAATGGCTTTTTTGCGAGCACCACACGGGGCGTCGGTTTTGCCACGAAGGTCGATGACTTCAATTTAAGTGCCGCAGTCGGTTACCGTGCAGGCCGTGAAGATTCACGTAATTCAAATTCTCTGTTCAGTTCTGATGATCTGAAAGGCATGGGCGACATCAAGGGTTCTGCCACTGCCAACCTGCACGCAGGTACCAATATCGCTGGCCTGATCAATGCCACCGTGGATGCCAACCTGGCTTTGTCCCATCGCGAAAACGGCAATATGTATCGCTTTGGATTGTCCGCACCGCTGATGCAAACCAATACCGACAAAGTGGAAATTGGTGCATCGCTTAATTATGGCGACGCCAAATACAACCAGACTTACTTTGGCGTGACACCTACGCAAAGCGCCAATTCCGGCTACAAGGCATTTACCGCCAAAGCCGGCTTCTCACAAGCCACCAGCAGTGTCGCATGGACACATGTGATTGACAAAAACTGGTCAGTACGTACGGCCGCTGGCGTATCACAGGTATTGGGCGACGCAGGCGACAGCCCTCTGACCAAAAAGAAAACCAATCCACTCGTCATCACCACGGTGAATTACGCGTTCTGATTTCTCTCTTTGTTTTACTTGTAGGAACCTGTTTACGATCTGTAGCGAGCGAGCGTCAGCGGGGTAAGGGTCACTAAGCGCAGCGCAAAAAGCGGAATGTACTTAAGTACATGAGCATTTTGAGCAGCACATGAGCCCCGATCACGCTCGCGCAGTAAGATCGTAAGCAGGTTCTAAGTGTGTTTGATAGCGGAACTGTGTCCTCCCTCACAGTTCCGCTTTTTTTTGCGTGGTAACTGCAATAATATCTACTGCCTATTCCGACTCATTCCGACTCATTCCGGCTTGTTGCGCAAGGCCGTCATGACGCCGGCAATTAACAAGGCGATGCCCAGCAAGGTCACAGGTTCAGGAAATTGTCGCTTCAGGATAAACGCATACGTCAGGGCTGCCAGGGTTTCAAAGACGATCAATTGTCCGGCCAGATTGGTGGGCAATAACTGGCTGGCCTTATTCCAGCACAGGGTACCTATCCAGGATGCAAACAAGCCTATGATCAGCATGAGGCCTATGAAGTACTGCGGGCGCGGGCCAAACGGCATGGCAAAATCCACCTGCGTTGCATTCATTCCGCCCCACAATAGCAAATAACCCAGCACAGCCAGTGGCAAGGTTGCCACTCCCTGCGCGCTGGCCCATATACGTGGATGACGGTCTGGATGATGACGCAGCCAGTCTGCATTGCGCAAGGGATACCAGGTCCAGCAAGCTACGGCAATGATGGCCAGACCGGCACCGCTCAGATAGGTCAGCAAATCGGCACGATTGGCCGTTTTCAAGGCAGTGACTTCTGCCTGATTGACGCAAGCAACGCCTATTGCGATCATTAGCAAAGACGGCAACATGCGGCGCCATGCAATGCGGCCATCACGTTCGACATTACGGTAATTGGCGGTGATGGCGATCACTACCGGCAAGGTACCTATCAGCATGGTAGGCAAAGGTGCACCGGCACGCTGTATGGCGCTGGCCAGGCACAGGTAATACAAGAGATTGCCGATAGCTGCCAGCTTCAGTGCTTCCAGCCAGTCAGCCCTGGTCAGCAGGCGCAATTGCCGGCGGTCCAGCCAGGCCAAAGGCAGGGTGATCAGGCCAAAAGCCAGATACCGCCCCACCGATTGCAAGGCCGCCGGATATTCAGGCAATAACAGAGGCCCGATAAATACCAGCCCCCACATCAAACCCGCTGCCAACGCATAAAAAATACCTGCCCACATTTCTGGCCTTTCGCAAATAAAGCCAGCTTATAAGTTAGGCCTTATTCTGTCTTGTACCAGATTGCGGTTGTCCGACAGTTTTGCGGAATACGGCCAGGCAGGACTACATGCCCTGACTTCGCACCTGCTGCTGATAACGTGCCGGCGTGACACCATAGCGACGCACAAATGCCTTGTTCAGGTGGGATTGGTCGCTTAAACCGGTCGCTGCTGCTACCTGGGCTGGCGGCAAGCCTTTGCCAAGCAGGCATTTGGCTTCGAACAGGCGCAAGGCCATCAGCATTTGCTGGGGTGTTGCATGGTACTGGGTTTTGAAACTGCGCAAGAAATGGAAAGGGCTCAAGCCCGCCACCAGGGCCAGTTTGTCCAGGCTAAGGGTTTCTGCCAGGTTGGCACGCATATACTCCAGCACATCGGCAAAGCGCTGTCTGGCTTCTGTGGCACGCGGTTTGTCGACACAGGCGTGCTGACGAAACCCGTTCAATAATTCAAACATCAGGCTGTCAAAACTCAGTTCATCTTCTGCCTGCCATAACTGCTCCAGCAGATAACTGAGCTTGCGCGCACTCAGCGCATCATGGGCCACGGCATCGCGAAACCACCAGCCATGTTCACCACTTATTTCTTCGAGCGCTTGCGGGTCTATATACAACATGCGATAGCGCCAGCCTGTTGCCGTTTCTGCCCTGCCGGTATGCAGTTCATCCGGGTTCATCATCACCACGGTGTCCTTGGGGGCCAGGTGATCACTGCCAGCGTAACGGAATCTTTCCACACCAGATTCTATCGCCCCCAGGCCAAAGGCTTCGTGCGTATGTGGTTCAAATGCATGGGCAACGATGTGAGCCCGGTATAGCTCTACGCCTGGCCGGTGGGCGACATGCTTGAATTCGGCCCGGTCAGATACATGTTCAAACACTTGCGGCACACCAGGAAACACCATGCCCGCATGTGCGACCTGGCCATCAGGTCGTTCCAACTGGGTATCGGTGTTTATTACTGTTGGTAGCATGATGGCTAAGGCTACAAGACGGTTTCAACGCCACGATTGGCTAGCTGGTCAGCGCGCTCATTGCCGGGGTGTCCAGTATGGCCGCGCACCCAGCGCCAGTCTATTTCGTGGATGTTGCGCGCTTCATCCAGTTGCTGCCACAGATCGACATTCTTGACCGGGGCCTTGGAAGCCGTTTTCCATCCCTTGGCTTTCCAGCCGGTAATCCATTCGGTAATGCCTTTCAGGACATACTGGCTGTCAGTATGCAGGGTGATCTGGCAAGGGCGTTTTAAGGCGCCCAGAGCTTGTATCACAGCCATCAATTCCATACGGTTATTCGTGGTGTCTTTCTCGCCACCGAATAATTCTTTTTTCTTGTCGCCAGCCACCAGCAAAGCACCCCAGCCACCAATGCCCGGGTTTCCCTTGCAGGCACCATCCGTATATATATCTATTTTATCCATGTTTATTTTTTGATTTGTTGGCGACCGGCAACGCGTGCCCGGCAGCTATGCGTTTCTGTTTCCAAGCGGGGCCGATCAGGTGCATGCCCTTGACGCGCTTTACCGCCTGCAACATATACACGGCCCCCAGGTAAGGCCACCAGCGCTGACCAGCCTTTTCCATAAAGCGACAGCGCTGCAACCATTTTTCCGATTTGAAAGGGGGCGCATAACAACCAAAGTCGCTGCTGCCAATTTCCATATCCAATAATTTCAACCAGTCCTTGAGCCGCGGATGGCTGATGAATTCACCTTCCGTGGGCAAGAAATAATTCTTGCTCAAACGTCCGCTGGCCTGTCTTGCGCCCCACAAACTGTTGCGATTGAAGCCGCTGATGATGACCCGGCCTTCGGGTATCAATACCCTTTCCACTTCACGCAATATCTGATGTGGTTCAGCGGCAAATTCCAGCACATGCGGCAACACCACCAGATCGATACTTTGCGATTCAAAAGGCAATTCGGCAAAATCATGCACCACGACCGTAGGCCGGTTTTGTTTGGGCGCAGCCGGGTCGGGCAAGCGCGAATCGGTCAGCCAGCGGTGCGGCATGCGGCTGGCTGCCAGCGCATCGATTTGCGGCAAACCGATTTGCAGCGCATTATAGCCAAAGATATCCACCGTCAGCGTATCGAGCAGATTTTGCTCCCACTCACGGATATACAGGCCGGCAGGCAACTCTAACCAGGCACCCAGGTCTATAATGTTTTTTTCCAAAGCTTCCATGCGCGTTTATGAAGAATTCCCTGAGTATATTGACTGTCCCTGCCTTTGACGACAATTATCTGTGGATCATCCACAATGGCCAGCATGCTGCCGTCGTTGATCCGGGTGATGCCAAACCGATATTGCAGGCTTTACAAGAGCACTGTCTCATATTGTCCGCTATTTTACTCACTCATCACCATGCTGATCATATCGGTGGTGTGGCGAGTCTGCTGGAACACTATCAGGTGCCGGTGTTTGGACCAAGCAAAGATAAAATTGCGCTGGTCACGCAGAAACTGAAGCAGGACGACATGCTCACCGTACCAGAGCTCGGGCTGGAACTGCGCGTGCTTGATGTGCCTGGTCATACCCTGGGCCACATCGCTTATTATGCACCCTTGCAGCACTGGCTGTTTTGCGGCGATACGCTGTTTGCCGGCGGTTGCGGGCGTCTGTTTGAAGGCACACCAGCACAGATGCTGCAATCCCTGGATCAGTTGGCAGCCTTGCCAGATGACACCGCCGTGTATTGCGCGCATGAGTACACGATGTCAAATTTGCGCTTTGCCAAAGAGGTGGAACCAGGCAATCAAAACCTGCTGGAACGCATACTCAAAGAAAAAGCCAGACGTGACCAGGGTATCCCGACCGTTCCCAGCAATATTGCACTGGAAAAGCAAACCAACCCCTTTTTGCGCTGCCGCGAAAGCACAATCGTCGTGCGCTTGCTGGAGAGTGGAAAAATCAGTGCAAGCGGAGATGACGTCAGTCACTTTGCCGCCTTGCGTGAATGGAAGAATCATTTCTGAACGAATAACAAAAGAAAATGCAATCAGAAGAACAACAGGTCCACAATCACAGCATTGATCTGCCAATCAAAACCGCCACTACACTGGCCCTGTTCTGCAAAGTCATAGACAATTTTGGTGATATCGGCATTTGCTGGCGGCTGGCGCAACAACTGGAGCGTGAACACGGTATTGCAGTCACACTGTGGGTCGATGATTTAATCAGCTTTCGCCGCATCTGCCCGGATGTTGTCATTGATCAGGCGCAACAAGATATTGCCAATGTAAATGTACGTCACTGGCGCAACCAGGACGGTATGTTCAGCGCGTCTGATGTGGCAGATATTGTCATTGAATTTTTTGCCTGCGATATACCGCCAGGATATATCCGTGCCATGGCAGAATGCACACCCAGACCCGTGTGGCTGAACCTGGAAGGCCTGACTGCAGAGGAATGGGTGGAAGGCTGCCATACCCTGCCATCGCCCCACCCTTCCCTGTCTTTGACCAAACATTTTTTCTTTCCCGGCTTCAATCACAAAACCGGTGGCCTGTTGCGTGAATCAAGCCTGGATCAGGACAGGCCGGCCTTTCAGGCAAGCCCGGTTGAGATGGAAAATTTCCTTGCGGGTTTAGGCGTGACGCCAGCCGAAATGGCCGCTACCAGAATCTCCCTGTTTTGTTATCCGCACGCTCCAGTGGCAGGATTATTTAAAGAATGGCAAAACAATGCTCAGGCAATCACCTGCCTGGTACCTGATGGCGTTGCCACAGAAGCCGTTACCGCCTTCCTGGGGCAAGCCGCCACAGTCGGCAGCACAGCCACCCATGGCGCACTGACAGTCAGGGTATTGCCTTTTATTCCGCAGGCAGATTACGACAGGCTGTTATGGGCGTGCGACCTCAATTTCGTGCGCGGTGAAGATTCTTTTGTCCGGGCACAGTGGGCAAACAAGGCCTTTATCTGGCACATCTACCCGCAAGACAAAAACCTGCATCATGTCAAACTGAATGCCTTTCTAAAAACCTGCAGTTCTTGCACTCCCAGCCTGGCAGCCTTTGCCCGGGCATGGAATGATGCCAGCATGGAAACGGTGGACTGGTCACAATTATGGCCAGCCTTGCAGGCGGATATGCCCCAAATTGCTGATTTATCCACCGAATGGCAACAAAAAATGCGCGAAAATGGTGATCTGGCGTCAAATTTGCTGAAGTTTGTGGCATCAGTTCTGCAGGCAAGGCAAAAAGATGCAGTATAATGTTGGGTTAATTTTTAACCTGTTTTAAATCTCAATCAAACGTGGGCTTGCGGTGCTTTTTGCCAGTGGGCGACAGATGATTTTTATGCAACCTACTTTTTACGTATACTCGCTATGAAATTTGCAAAAGAAATTCGTGTTGGCAACATTATTATGGTTGATAGCAAACCTATGATCGTGTTGCGTTCTGACGTCAACGGTTCCAGCCGTACAGGTTTCACTTACAAGTGGAAAATGAAAAACCTGTTGACTAACAGCCCACAAGAAAACGTCTTCCGTGGCGACGACAAGTTTGACGTAGTTGTATTGGACAAAAAGCCAGTTACTTATTCTTACTTCGCTGACCCGCTGTTCGTATTCATGGATCAAGAATACAACCAGTATGAAATCGAAGCCGAAAACATGGGCGACTCCATCAACTACCTGAAAGACGGTATGGAATGTGAAGCCGTGTTCTATGATGGCAAAGCAATCTCCGTTGAATTGCCAACGACAATCGTTCGTCAGGTTATCTATTCTGAGCCTGCAGTCAAAGGCAATACTTCCGGTAACGTACTGAAAGAAGCCAAGATCGAAAATGCAATTGAAGAAAATTGCCATATCGTTCAAGTGCCCCTGTTCGTCAGCCAGGACGACATGATCGAGATCGATACACGCACTAACGAATACAAAAAAGTCGTACGTAACTAATACGTAAAGACGCATAAAAAAAACGCTGCTTTTTCAAGCAGCGTTTTTTTTCACCTTGAATTCAACTTGCACAGTGCTAGCGAGCGAAAACCCTGGATCAGAATGCAGGAACAACTGCGCCTTTATATTTCTCTTCGATAAATTTTTTGACTTCTGGCGAGTTCAGCGCAGCAACCAGTTTCTTGAATGCCGGGCTGTTTTTATTGTCTTCACGTGCCACCAGCAAATTGGCATAAGGTGAATTGGCATCTTCTATAAACAGCGAGTCTTTCACAGGATTCAGTTTGGCTTCTATCGCATAATTGGTATTGATCAATGCCAGATCAACTTGCCCCAGCACGCGTGGCAATGTCGCCGCTTCCAGTTCCTTGAATTTCAGCTTTTTAGGATTTTCAACAATATCCTTTTGCGTGGCTGAGATGTTTTTCGGATCCTTCAGTTTCAACAAACCCTGCTTGGCCAGCAACAACAGTGCGCGACCAGAATTCGATGGATCATTCGGGATAGCGACCGTAGCACCGTCAGGCAAATCGGCCAGCTTCTTGTATTTGCTGGAATATGCAGCGAATGGTTCTACATGTACTTTGGCGATAGGCACTTCGATATCGTTCTTGTGGCTTTTCTTGAATTCATTCAGATAAGGCTGATGCAAAAAGAAATTACCATCCAGGTGCTTTTCATTGACCTGTACTGCTGGCTGTATGTAGTCAGTGAAGACTTTTATTTTCAAATCCACGCCTTCTTTAGCGAGTTGCGGTTTGATAAATTCCAGTATCTCTGCATGCGGTACCGGACTGGCTGCGATGTTCAAGGTTTCCAGCGCCAATACGGATGCGGGAGCCAACAAGACAGCAGTTGCCAGGCCACCGGCCAGAGCGAAGCTAAGACGGCGTTTCAAATTTAAAGACATATAAACTCCATTTAAAGAATAGAAAAATACTTACTTCCGGGTGAACTTCAACACCAGTTTGTCGCCAACAAATTGCAGCAACTGCACCAGCACAATCAAAATAAATACCGTGACCACCATGACTTCGGTTTGAAAACGTTGATAGCCGTAACGCAATGCCAGATCGCCCAGGCCACCGCCACCAATCACACCTGACATGGCTGCGTATGACACCAGGGCAATCGTCGTCACCGTGGCGGCGGCCAGCAAACCAGGCAAGGCTTCTGGCAACAAGGCATGCCAGATGATTTGCCAGGTTCTGGCCCCCATGGCCTGGCAGGCCTCGATAATTCCCTTATCCACTTCACGCAAAACGTTTTCCACCAGACGTGCAAAAAATGGGGTTGTGCCGATCACCAGCGGTGGTATCGTGCCCGGCACACCCAGTGATGTTCCCATCAACAACAACGTGAAAGGAATCAGCACTATCAGCAAAATGATGAAAGGAATAGAGCGCAAGACATTCACCACGACAGATAACACCGCGTAGAAAACACCCTGTTCCAGCAATTGTTTTTTACCAGTCAAAAACAGCAGCACACCCAAAGGCAAACCCAGCAACACTGTGAACAACAAAGAAGCACCTGTCATGGTCAGCGTATCCAGCGTCGCCACCGCCATATCGGCCCAGTCGATTTGAGAGAAATCCATCAATGCACCTCTGCCGCAGCACTGATACTGATCCTTGCCACCCTGACGCCGGCATTCACCAGCAACTGTTCAACCCTGTCTGACTGTTCTTGCGTACTGCGCAACTCGACCAGCAATTGCCCATACGGCGTATTTTTGATGCGTCCTATCACGCCTTGTAAGATGGCGATATCAACCCCGGTTTGTACGGCGATACGGGTGATGATGGGTTCATGTGTACTTGATCCGACATAGCTCAGGCGCAGTAAATGGCGATCCAGATCTTGATCTTGATCTTTACGCTCCAGCACCGATAAATCCAGCGCCTGGTTTTCTGCCACCAGGCTTTGCGTCACCGCATGCTGTGGATGCAAAAAGACATCAACCACTGCGCCGGTTTCGACAATTTCACCCGCATCAATCACCGCCACCTCATCACAGATCGTGCGTATCACCTGCATCTCATGCGTGATCAATACGATGGTCAGCCCCAGCTTTTGATTAATATCCAGCAGCAGGCGCAAGATGGCTTGCGTGGTTTCCGGGTCCAGTGCCGAAGTCGCCTCGTCACACAATAAAAGTTGTGGATAATTGGCCAGTGCACGGGCTATGCCCACACGCTGCTTTTGCCCGCCAGATAATTGCGCAGGATATTTGCGGCCCTGATCTTTCAAGCCCACCAGCTCCAATAATTCTTCTACTCTTGCCTGTATGGTGTCGCTGGTATATTCCCCCGTGAGCTTGAGCGGGAAAGCAATATTTTCCGTGACAGTTTTTGCATGCAGCAAGTTGAAATGCTGGAACACCATCCCGATACGCTGACGCAAACCATGCAAGCGCTGACGATCAAACGCGGTGATATCCTCACCCTCTATCCATACTTTGCCGCTGCTTGGTCGTTCCAGCAGATTCAGGGTGCGCAACAGGCTGCTTTTACCTGCACCTGAACGTCCTATAATGCCGAAAATTTGTCCTTTTTGAATGTCAAGATTGATATTGTGGAGAGCCCTGACTGCATGGCCATTTGCCTTGTAATATTTGCCTAATTGCTCGATACGTAACACTGAATTCCCAACCAAAAGATATAGCCGATGGAGAACACTGTATCGAAAGGAAATGCGCTTTTCCAATCATATAAACAAACTTGTATATACAAGCCTGACGCATAAAGACAGAAGGAAAAATCATAAACTTGCCACGCATCAAGTTTATTTCAGGCAAGAAAAGTGAATTTGTGTTTAAATCGCTTGTATATTCCAGACATGACTACTATGTTGGAAAGAGATTCTTCAGACGCTCCATGCGAGCAAAGCGAGTTAATATTATGGTTACTTCAGTTACTTCTTCCAGTTCGGCGCAAAACCAGCAACTTATCCAGCAAGCTGCTGACGCACGTGCAAAACAAAATAGCGAGACGATAGGTGCTGCGGCTGATCGCGATTCCGGCACCGCCGATGCGATTGCAGATCAAAAAAGAGTTACGGATGCGCAAGCTGAACAACAGGCGCAGGCAGTCAACAAGCAAAATAGCGCGAAACAAGCCGAATCAAAGCCGCCAGAACAGCCTAAGCCCGTCGTCAATACCAGTGGACAGGTAACTGGTACGACAATCAATACGACAGCCTGATCCAGATATACCTCGATCTATCCGGGCATAGCAGGACATACCAGGACATACCAGGACATACAAAGAAGCCACTCTGAACAAATCTCAGAGTGGCTTTTTATTGGCGTCAGCAAGAACAAGACCAACACCTGCAAATCTATCGCTACAGGACTTCGCTGTTATGCTTTATTCTGGAATAAATTGAAGCTGGTCCTGGCAGAAGCCTGCTCAGGGAATACCTTGATCAATTGATTATCCGACAAGCCCATGTGACGCTCGCATACCTGCGCCAGCACGGAACGAAAATCCGTGGTCACCGGCACATCACGGCCTTCATACAACTGGTCACTACCCAGACCGCGCCAGTCGCCATAAACTTTGCCGCCTGCGACCTTGCCCCCCATGACCCACATGACATTGCCATGTCCATGATCGGTACCGCCATTGCCATTCTGTTTGGCAGTGCGGCCGAATTCTGACATGACAACTATCGTGGTGTCGTCAAACATGGGGCCCAGGCGTTTGGCAAGATTGGCCAGGCCCAGCCCCAGTGGTGACAGACGGTTGGCCAACTGACCTTTACCAACACCCTGGTTGGCATGGGTATCCCAGCCGCCCAATGCCATGAAGACCATCTGGATTTTGGGATCATTACGCATCAGCGTGGCAATACGGGTGCTGTCATCAGGAAAGCCATTGGGCAAAGGTGCACCACCGTTGGCTGCCTGCTGTTCTTTTTCCATCGAAGCGCCCATCATTTCCTGGTGGGCCTCCTGGGCATCGCTAAAGGTTTTCGCGTACTTATCGTTTTCCTTGTACATCTGTTCAAAGGCAGCACCGACCTTGGGGCGGTCGAGCACGTTGGCCTTGGTGCCAGCCGCGCCGCTGGCAATATTACTGGCAGCGATACTGCCTGACAGAATACGCGGCATGACCGCGCCCACACTGACAGCGCGGGTAGGCGTTGTATTGCCTGGCAGCGCGCCCAGCAAGCGGTTCATCCAGCCATCTGCTGTGCCTTTACGACCGGGCGTACCGGATTCCAGATAATCCTGGGCATCAAAATGTGAACGGGTAAAATCTGGTGAACCACTCGCATGCACGAAGGCCAATTTCTTTTGTTGCCATAGTTCCTGCATATCAGCCAGTGCGGGATGCAGGCCAAAATAACCGTCCAGATCAATCGCACCATCGGTTTGCCCGGGGCGGGCCAGCGCAATATTTGGGCGCAGTCGCGCATAATTTGCATCGCCGTAAGGGGCCACCACATTCAGGCCATCGACCGCACCACGTAACATGATGACGATCAGCTTGTTTTTTGTTGCGGCTTCTGTGGCACCGCTACCTGCACTTGCGGCCCATACACCATGACCGACAGGAATCAGCAAGCCAGCTCCGGCTGCCATGGAATATAAAAAATTTCTGCGTTTCATTTTATTCTCTTCATTCTGGTGGTGCACATCGTTCAATCACAACCGTCTGCTTGCCAGCCGCTTTTCAATGCTGCATAAAATCCGGGCTGCCCAGGATCAGGGCTGCACGTAAAGCCTCCTGATTGCCATTCACTATTTCTATGGTGCGGCCAGACAAGCCTGCGCCCATGGTCTGAATGAGGGCTGCTGCACTCACCGCAGGCATCACTGCTGGCCGGTCTGATTTTTCTTCAGCCTGTTTTGCCAACTGTTTCTTACCCATTTTTTCGCCCTCTTCAATGTCCTTGTCGAATGGCAGGCGTCCAGTCGCAAGAGCAGTGGCAAAGTTGATGCGACGTGTAATGGCATCCGGGTTCATCCAGGCATCCTGGGTATTTTTATAACCATCTGGCGTCTGGCTACCGTACAGGGGCATACCCAGTTGCGCCAGCACACCCAGCACGGGCCGGACATTTTGCACTGGTACATCACTGGCACGGATGGCAGATATGACGTATTGGTACGGGGTTTTATATTTCATTCCCATATTGTGCGGATCATGAAACTCGGCACTGGCAAACAGGCTTTGCAGCACCGCACGGATGTCGCCATGGGTATCCAGATAACGTTTGGTCAGCATGTCCACCAGTGCCGGTGCAGGTTTGTCGGCGACAAAATACTGTGCCAGCTTGAAACTCAGGTGATGGGCAGTAGCCGGGTGCATGGCCAGAACATCCAGCGCAAATTCTGCTTCTGCCTGGCCACGTGGTGCGATGGTTTTTCCTAGCCATTGCTTGGTGCCATTATCATGCCTGTCAGCATCGAAATAAAAATTCTGATTATTCCTGAGCATGGCACGCGGATCAAATGTCCAGCCTGTCAGCATGCGTGCCAGTTCCGTCACATCTTTCTGGGTATAACCACCATCCACGCCCAGGGTATGCAGCTCCATAATTTCACGGGCATAATTTTCATTCAAACCATTCGACTTGCCTTTCTGTCCTGCCGCCTTGGCCTGGCGGCCATTTGCATGAAAATCGGCCGAGGTGGACAGCCAGTTATCAAGATAAAACAACATCGCAGGGTGCTTGGCCGTTGCCCCCAGCAAATCACGGAAATTGCCAAAGACATAGGGCCGAATAGCATCACGCTCATAACTGGCAACCAGTGCACGGTCCAGGCCCTTGCCATTGAAAACATTGAAATGATTGAACCAGAAATCCAGCATCACCTCTTCCAGCTGGTGTGAGCTTTCTATCGCCCGATACAACCTGGCTTGCGCGGTTTGTTCAATGATGCGGCCTACCAGTTCACGACGCTTCTTTTGCGCTGCATCAGACCCATCGTTGGTGTCTTTCAAGGCTTTTTGATAATCAAACAATACAGATCCTGCACTCTGTCCCATGACATCAAGGGATTTCAGTTTTGTTTGCAAACCTTCTGGCAAAGGCAGAGATTGCGGATTCAATTGTTGCTCGATATAACTGTCCACACCCATTTTCTTTACCCGCTCTATGTCACCGGGGCGCGGGCCAAAAGCCAGGCGGTTTAATACATGGACCACTTCTGCATCCGTTGACATGGCAGCGGCCGCAGAGGCCGCAGTAGCAGCGGAGCCCGGCACGGAACAGATACTTGCAGTAATTGCCAATAGCAGCGAGCCAGAAATTTTTGCCAGGTTTTTCATATATTTTTATACCCGTTATTGAGACCGTGGAAACTGTGGAAGTATTTACTCAGAAGAAAAATGTCTTTGCTTATCTGTTTTTCTTATGTCCTCAATATAGAGGCATGGGAAGTGCTTTCACAAGTAACGATATGTAAATCAAATGCGGCAAAACTGTTGATTGTTACAGACGTGCAAGCGTCCGCCCTGCACCCTCATTTGCATCGTGTCGCTCTTGTAGAAAATGCTTCCATTTGTAAATTCGCCTTATCAAAAAAACTAGAATATGTTTCATATATACAAATGCAATCCCCGCTCTGATGAAATGTTCAGGCAATGGTAAGCTTGCGCTATTAAAGCTTGAAGGTTGCCCATGTTTTCTATTTCAAAAAAATTGTTTGTCCCTGCTCTGCTTGCCGTTTCAATCGGTGTTGCTTTACCAAGCTTCAGTCATGCTGCCAATCTCAAAATTGGTTTGGCGGCAGATGTCAATTCCCTGGACCCGCATTATTTCAACAGTGGCCCCAACAATGCCATGGCTTCGCATCTGTTTGAAGCACTGGTCAGCGTCGATTCTGACGGTCGTATCGCACCTGGACTGGCCTTATCCTGGAAGGCCATCAACCCCACCACCTGGGAATTCAAATTACGCCACGGTGTAAAATTTCATGATGGCAGCGAGATGACGGCGGAGGATGTCGTGTTTTCTCTCGACCGGCCTGCGCAGATAAAGAATAGCCCCGGCCCCTATACCAGCTTCACCAAGCAGATTATCGGCAAGCAGATTGTTGACCCGTATACCCTGCGCCTGAAGACAGCAACAGCGTATGGTCCACTGCCGTTGGACATGAGTTCCATCTTCATCGTTTCAAAGAAAGCCGCGTTGCAGGCCAGCACTGACGATTTCAACAGCGGCAAGGCAGCCATCGGTACTGGCCCCTACAAGTTCGCCAGCTTCAAACGTGGTGATGCCGTCGAACTGACAAAAAATGATGCCTACTGGGGTGAAAAATCAGCCTGGGACAAAGTCACTTTCCGTATCATCAGCGCAGGTGCACCGCGCATGGCAGCCCTGTTGTCTGGCGATGTCGATGTCATAGAAAGCATACCTCCGGCAGATTTGGGCAAACTGAAGAGCAATCCAAAATTCAAACTGGAACAAAAGATTTCCTGGCGTACCGTGTTCTGGCAACTGGACCACCAATCCAGAGTATCGCCTTACATTACCGACAAGGCTGGCAAACCTCTGGCGAACAATCCGCTGAAGGATATACGCGTGCGCAAGGCGATTGCCAAGGCCATCAACCGCAATGCATTGACTGAACGCATACTCGAAGGATTGGCTGTACCGGCATCCAACCTGGTCGCCCCTGGTGTGTTTGGCTATAACGACAGTTTGAAGGTCGAAGCCTATGACCCGGAAGGTGCCAAGAAATTGCTGGCTGAGGCTGGCTATCCAAATGGTTTTGCCATCACCCTGCACGGACCGAATAACCGCTATATCAATGATGAACAGATCGTACAGACGGTAGCGCAATTCCTGAGCAAGGTGGGCATACAGGCCAAGGTAGAGACACAACCACTGGCAGTGTATTTCCCGAAAGCGGCCAAGGGTGATTACAGCATGGCTCTGCTGGGCTGGGGTTCGCTGGCCGGTGATTTCGCGCTGCGTACCATTTTGGGCACGACCAATGCCGAAAACGGCTGGGGTAGCTGGAACTGGGGCAAATACAGCAATCGTGCGCTGGATGAAGCGATAGAGTCATCGCTGGCAGCCGTCGAAGCCGACAAGCATGAAGCCTTTGCCAAAAAAGCGGCAGCCATCGCCTTGCAAGACTATGCCGTGATCCCGCTGCATCATCAATACGCCAGTTGGGCTTTGCGCAAGGGCCTGCACTACAAGGCCAGGGCGGATGAATTTACTTTTGCGCATCAGTTCAAACCTGATTAATCAAGCATGACTGATCGCGCTTTAATATCCAGCCACAAATAAGAAATCCCGCGATTGCTGTCGCGGGATTTTTTTATTCCAGTCCAATTCAAGTTCCGTTACCTGAACTGAATTAATAACCGATCAGGATTTCAGCAATACGCCCTGGCACACTGCCTTTTGCGGATCAGTCGCGGGCAGCTTGCCGCAGATACCATCGAGTTGCGAGCGGGCTTTCTGGTAGGCGACCTGATGCTTACCCTCTTTATTCCAGTCTATGAGTTTCTTACCCATCTTTTCCAGATAAGCACGATTGCGCTCATAGAAGGCATTGTCCACTTTCGCTGCTTCACCAAATACGCTTTGTATAGCCTTGGTTATACGCGCATCATCATTCGGTGCCAGATCCACCAGATTGCTGACGTAGTTGGAACCCCATTGCAAGCGGGTAGCCGGGCCTTTGGCAGCGTCATACGCCTGCTCATACCAGTTTGCTGCCGCCACCTTGTCGCCGCGTTTTTTGGCATTCGAACCAAGGGTGGACATGAAATAGTAAGGCGAATGTGAACGCTTGAGTTCGGCCTTCAGCAAGGCATCAGCATCGTCAAGCAAACCTGCATCTCCCAGTGCGTGGGCAGCAGCATTGACGACGGACTGACGCTCATACGCATCGGTAGTCGCCTGTTCGATCAGGCCTACACGCTTTTGTACATCTTTTTGCAAAGCTGCCTCTGGCTTGGCATTGTCCAGACTGGCCAGGGCCACCTGGGCACCGACAGCGCCCAGCCGGTCGGTCTTGGACAGCGTCGCATCATCGGCCAGTTTGACCAGCGCTACATTCCAGGCACGTACCAGCTTGTTGCGTGAATCTGATTTGGCCGTGGTCAGAAATTCAGTTATTTCCCCTGCCCCATAGGACAACAAATCCATATTGTCGCGCGCTGTGCTGACATTTGAAATGGCTTTCAGGATTTTCTCGCTAGCCTGTGCCTTGTCTATCGCTGGCAGGGCCTGACCAGGCTTGGCCGTGGCCGCCGCATAAATGCCACGCAGATACAAGCGTGTCGCATGCAGACCGGCAGGGCTCAGTTCAGACAGTTTCAGCAAAGTAGCGGGCAGGTCTTTACCAGCGATCAGTTTCTGTTCAGGGTCATCCCATGAATAATCTGCCAGCAAGCTCCAGTCTTCATTCTTCAAGGTCTTGCCACCAGCCAGCGCCAGCTTCAGGGTGTCTTGCACCGACAGGCTGGTGTTCAGGGCCAGCGTCAATACCTGCAAGTAACGTTCTGAATCCACTTCGCCTGGCAGGCGGGTGATTTCTGTTCCATCCGGCTTGAACAGAATCATGGTTGGGTAACCACGTACCTTAAATTGCGCCGCAAATTTTTGTGCCCCCGGCGTATCCCCATCCAGATAGACGGGGATGAAATGACGTGATTTGTCGATAAATTCCTGACGGTTGAAGATGGTCGCCTTGACCTGGTTACAAGGCGGGCACCAGATAGCGCCCCAGTACAGAAACAGGGGTTTGTTGCTGGCCTTGGCCTGGGCAAACGCTGCATCGACATTATTGTCTTTGCGCCAATCAATACCATTTTGTGCAGCATGCGCAGATGCGGATGCCTTGGCGTCAGCAGCCAATACGGGCAGGCTTGCGAAGCTGGTAGCCAGCAAAGTTGCCATCAGAGAGGGGATCATCTTCATAGGATTTGACCAGGAATAAATATATCAAGCAATCAGTGTAACAAAATTAAGCGTCGCTTTGCACCAACAACATGTTGCTCTGCCAGACTGATTTTGCGCAAGCTTATGCGGTTTATGCTTGCCAAAGGCCAACAAGGGCCCCTGATATACATTTTTCAAATAAGCAAACAGAAATATCGTCGTTCCCAAGGTCGTCATTTTTGCGCAAGATGGGACTATCCCAACACTGGCAAAAATACAGGAGTAATACATGACAAGAATCAAGCATATCCAGCAACTCATCGAAAAACGGCAAAGTCTGCGCCGCAAAAGCATCAGCGTTGCACTGCTGATTGCAGGCATAGGCCTGTTTGCCACCTATACATCGGCACAGGCAGCCAATAGCATCCTGAACGCTTCGTATGACGTCACCAGGGAATTGTTCAAGGATATCAATCCGGCCTTTGTCGCCGACTGGAAAAAGAAAACCGGCGAAACCGTCAGTGTCAATCAGTCACATGGTGGCTCCAGCAAACAGGCACGCTCTGTGATCGATGGGCTGGAAGCTTCAGTCGTTACCATGAATCAGGCAAATGATATTGATATCCTGGCAGACAAGGGTTTGCTGCCGCAAGACTGGGCCAAACAATTCCCGAACAATGCTGCGCCTTTTTATTCCACCATGGTGTTCCTGACACGCAAGGGCAACCCCAAGCACATCGCCAACTGGGATGACCTTGGCAAGCCGGGCCTGAAAGTCATCATCCCCAATCCCAAGACATCCGGCAATGGCCGCTACAGCTATCTTGCCGCATGGGGATCCGTGATTAAAAATGGCGGCACCGAAGCACAAGCCCGACAACTGGTAGAAAATTTATTCAAGAATGTGCCGGTACTTGATGGCGGTGGACGCGGTGCCACCACCACTTTTACCCAGCGTGAAATTGGCGATGTACTGGTAACGTTTGAAAATGAAGTGCAACTGGTGCGTCAGGAATTTGGTGACAACTTTGAAGTGGTGTATCCCAAGATTTCCATCCTGGCAGAATCCCCGGTCGCCGTAGTAGACAAGGTGGCTGACAAACTGGGCACGCGCAAAATCGCTACCGGTTATTTGCAATTCCTGTACACCGAAGCTGGCCAGGACCTGATCGCCAAACATTATCTGCGCCCACGTTCAGAAATCGCAGCAAAAAAATATGCAGCGTCGTTCAAGCCTGTGAGCCTGTTTACCGTGGATGAAGTATTCGGCGGCTGGAAACAGGCGCAGAAAAAACATTTTGATGATGGCGGTGAGTTTGACAAGATTTATCAAACCAAGAAATAAGCTGTGCTGTAACTAACTGCTTTCCGTTCTGGCATGGACTGAACGGAAAGTGGATTTTACGGACATAATCCGGCACAAATAAAACCTGCAACAGAAAAGCAAAAAGCCTTGATTTCTCAAGGCTTTTTATTCTCTTCAAAAGAGCTTACTGGCGTCCCCAAGGGGATTCGAACCCCTGTACTCACCGTGAAAGGGTGATGTCCTAGGCCTCTAGACGATGGGGACAAAATCTGTCCGTATTACTGACCTTAACTTGTTGTCCACAATGAACTTTATGAAGTTTATTGGCGTCCCCAAGGGGATTCGAACCCCTGTACTCACCGTGAAAGGGTGATGTCCTAGGCCTCTAGACGATGGGGACAACAAGTTATGTTCTGCTGCTGCGCATCTTTTGGTGGAGGTAAGCGGGATCGAACCGCTGACCTCTTGCATGCCATGCAAGCGCTCTCCCAGCTGAGCTATACCCCCGACGCTGCAGAACAGAAACGAGATTATAGGGGAAGCTTCATAAGATGTAAAGCCCCCCACCCTCACTAAACTGCAATAAGGCTTAAACGCTGCAAAACAACTTCACGGCCAAACAGCTCTATCACCGCGTCAATGGATGGTGTTTGCAATTGACCTGTCAGCAGCAAGCGCAAAGGCATGGCCAGTTGCGGCATCTTCAACGAGAAATCAGCCAGGGTTTGTTTCATGACGGCAGACAGGGCCGCCTTATTCCACTCCACGGTTTTGCACAGTTCAGCGTATTGACGCAAGGCGGGCAATACGGCTTCTGTCACGTGCTGTTTCATCAGCGCCGGGTCTGCGGCTGGCTGGCGATAAAACAGCATGGCTGCCTGCCCCAGTTCTACTGTGGTATTGGCACGTTCTTTCAAGAGTGCGATCACCGCTGTCAATGGCGGCGCATTGTCGAACTGTGCACCGTCATTCAGCATTTGCGGCTTGATCAAATCAGCCAGACGTTGATTGTCGGCTGCCTTGATGTAATGATTATTGACCCAGGCAAGTTTTTCAGGATTGAACTGGGCAGCAGAACCAGACAAATGATTTAAATCGAACCAGCTGCACATCTGTTCCATGGAAAAGATTTCGTCATCACCATGACTCCAGCCCAGACGCGCCAGGTAGTTCAACATGGCTTCAGGCAGATAGCCTTGCAGTGGATAGTCCATCACACTGACAGCGCCATGACGTTTGGACAGCTTTTGTCCATCCGCCCCCAGGATCATCGGTAAATGACCATAATGCGGCAGAGTCGCGCCCAGCGCATTGAGAATATTGATCTGGCGCGGTGTGTTATTGACATGATCATCACCCCGGATAACGTGGGTGATTTGCATGTCCCAGTCATCGACTGCGACGCAGAAATTGTAAGTTGGCGTGCCATCCGGACGGGCAATGACCAGGTCATCGAGCTCACGATTGGCGATGGTGATTTGTCCTTTGACGACATCCAGCCAACTGACTTCGCCATCCAGTGGATTTTTAAAGCGGATGACGGGTTTGCGGTCAGCCGGTATTGCTGGTAGGGTTTTGCCAGCTTCCGGACGCCAGGTACCGTCATAGCGCGGTTTGTCGCCGGCAGCACGCTGACGTTCACGCATGGCTTCGACTTCTTCTGGCGACGAATAGCAGTGGTACGCAGTACCTTTGGCCAGCATGTCGGCCAGGACTTCACTGTATCTGTCCATGCGTTTCATCTGGTAGAACGGACCTTCATCATGCTGCAGGCCCAGCCAGTTCATGCCATCCAGAATTGCCTGGACGGCTTCCGGGGTGGAACGTTCAAGATCCGTATCTTCAATACGCAGCACAAAGGTGCCACCGAAATGACGGGCAAATGCCCAGCTGAACAAGGCAGTGCGGGCACCGCCAACATGAAGATAGCCGGTAGGGCTGGGAGCAAAACGGGTGCGTACAGTCATGAGATCACTAGCATGCATCCCACCGCCAATTGAAGACAGGCAGGCAAGACGCTTTAATGGTTAAAATCAGCATTTTACCGTTTTAACTTAGTGGGCGGATAGCTTTCGACACTGCCTACTGCCGGAATCAAGCCCGCGGCCAGAGCGACAGACTGCCTGCATGGTAGTATGGCGCTGAAAATCAGTCCGTTTAAGAGTAGATCACCCTCATGCAAGCCCCACTTCCCGTACGCGATGGCATCGCCCCCAGTTATATCTGGATACCTGAAGGCCATTGGGACAATGTCTTCCATTTTTTGCAAGCGTACTTTCCCGATATTACCGCCAGCACCTGGCAGGCACGCCTGGGAAAACACGAAGTCGCCGATCAGCACGGTACAGTCTTGCATGCAGGCAGCAGCGTCAAACGTGGCATGTGTATTTTTTACTACCGCGAGCTGGGACATGAAACCCATATCCCGTTTTATGAAGACATCCTGTTCAAGGATGCGCATTTGCTGGTAGTGGACAAGCCGCATTTTCTGCCTGTGATTCCGTCTGGACGGTTTCTACAGGAAACCCTGCTGGTCAGGCTGAAGAAAAGCACCGGACTGATGGATCTCAGCCCCATACACAGGCTGGACCGGGAAACGGCAGGGGTAATGCTGTTTTCTCATAATCCGGTAACACGCGGTCAATACCAATCTTTGTTCCAGAGCAAAAGCATGGCAAAGACTTACCATGCCGTTGCTGCCCATTTACCTGAACTGACATTCCCGTTGCGTCATTACAGCCGCATGGAAGAAGCAGAAAAGTTTTTCGTCATGCGCGAAGCAGAAGGTAGCCCGAACTCAGAAACCCTGATCAATATCAAGGAAAGACGCGGCGAATATAGCCTTTATCAATTACAACCCGTGACAGGTAGAAAACACCAATTGCGCCTGCATATGAGCAGCCTGGGTGCGCCCATACTGAACGATGCCTTCTATCCCATTGCCCTGCCCTGCAAGGCGGATGATTTTTCTGCGCCTTTGCAACTACTGGCCAAATCCATCTGTTTTGATGATCCATTGACGGGCCAGCAACGTTATTTTGAAAGTAAGAAATCATTATGAATGCCTGCCGAATGCCTGTCATAGAGGGCGACACTGGCAAACGAGTTGACAGCAAGCCTCTGAAGCGGTAATATTGCGGTCTTCGGAGTGTAGCGCAGCCCGGTAGCGCACCTGCTTTGGGAGCAGGGGGTCCAAGGTTCGAATCCTTGTACTCCGACCAGATTCCAGGGATCGTCACAGACGGTCCCTTTTATTTCAGTAAATTCGTTTCAGTAGATTCGTTTCAGCAGATTCAGATCCTGGCTGTTTAAAATTTGAATAGCGTTGAATAGCCTGAAATAAAAAATGACAGACCAGTTTTTCGGAGTGTAGCGCAGCCCGGTAGCGCACCTGCTTTGGGAGCAGGGGGTCCAAGGTTCGAATCCTTGTACTCCGACCAGTTAAAAAGGATCGTTGATTATTCAACGATCCTTTTTTCTTTTCCGTGCCGACCAGCTATTCAGATTTACCTGAAACGGGCCAGCACCCGCACATCATCGCCCACCAGGCTGACTGCATGAAACTGCAAAACCCTGGCCTGATCCACATGCGTCAATTCAGGTAAATGAAATAAACCAGCTCCACTACCCAGGAGCTTGGGTGCCAGATACAACAATAATTCATTGACGCAAGTTTGCTGCATCAATGCGCCATTCAGTGTTGCCCCCGCCTCCACATGCAATTCATTGATTTGCCTGCGACCCAGTTCTTGCATCAGGGCAGGTAAATTGACCTGTTGACGCGAAACTTGTTGATTCGAATCCGGCAAGCATATTACTTCTGCCCCTGCCTGTTCCAGTTGCGCCTGCTTTTCAGCATCTGGCACAGCACATACGATCAAGGCACCGCCTTGCAAAACTTTAGCGTGTGGCGAGATGCGTAACTGCGAATCGACGATGATTTTTTGCGGCTGACGTGGCGTGTTCACACCCCGCACATTCAGCATGGGATCATCTGCCAGCACCGTGCCTATGCCAGTCAAAATCGCATCTGCCCTCGCCCGCCATTGATGACCGTCCTGCCTTGCTGCTGGTCCGGTGATCCACTGGCTTTGGCCGTTTGGCAAAGCCGTGAAGCCATCCAGGCTACCAGCAACTTTCATCCTGACCCAGGGCTTGCCAGTTTCCATGCGCTGGAAAAAACCTATATTCAATTCACGCGCCTGCAAGGCAAGATCAGGAAACAAATCACATTCCACGACCACACCCGCTTCCCGCAAGATACTTAAACCGCGCCCTGCCACTTGCGGATTGGCATCCTGCATGGCAGCCACCACGCGTGCAATACCTGCATCGCGCAAACCATTCGCGCAAGGTGGCGTGCGGCCAAAATGGCTGCATGGTTCCAGCGTGACATAGGCGGTGGCACCTCGCACATCACGGCCATTTGCGGCGGCATCGCGCAGGGCCTGCACTTCTGCATGCGCCTGCCCGACGGGCTGGGTCCAGCCCTGCCCCAGCACCTGGCCATCGCGGACAATCACACAACCCACTTTGGGATTGGGCGAAGTTTCTATGGTAGCGCGGCCAGCCAGCGCCAGCGCCTGTTGCATGTACCCATAATCGGCCTGTTGATCCGCGCTCAGGTGATCCATACTCAGATGTGCCTCAAGTATTTTGTATGGTGATGGTGGGGAATTTGCTTGTCATGTCCTTGGCCTTTTCAGCAACCTTGATGGCGACTTTGCGGGCGATGTCTTTATACAGACCGGCAATTTGCCCTTCAGGCTCAGCAATCACTGTTGGCGTACCTGAATCAGCTTGCTGGCGTATGGCCATCGTCAAAGGCAGTCCACCGAGAAAATCGACGCCAAAATCAGCACACATTTTCTGGCCACCGCCTTCACCAAAGATATGTTCGGCATGGCCGCAATTCGAGCAGATATGGATGCTCATATTCTCGACGATGCCCAAAATAGGGATGCCGACTTTTTCAAACATCTTCAAGCCCTTGCGTGCATCCAGCAAGGCAATGTCTTGCGGCGTGGTAACGATGACAGCACCAGTGACCGGTACTTTTTGCGACAGGGTCAGTTGCACGTCGCCGGTACCTGGCGGCATGTCCACGATCAGATAATCCAGATCGCGCCAGTTGGTCTGCTCCAGCAATTGTTGCAAGGCCTGGGTGACGATGGGGCCACGCCAGACCATGGGCTCATCCGGGTCTATCATGAAACCGATGGACGATACCTGCAGGCCATGATTTTCCAGCGGCTCCATGGTTTTGCCATCGACGGTTTCAGGGCGACCAGAAATACCCATCATCATCGGTTGTGAGGGGCCATAAATATCGGCATCCAGAATACCTACTGAAGCGCCTTCGGCAGCCAGCGCCAGGGCAAGATTGACAGCGGTTGTCGATTTACCGACCCCGCCCTTGCCGGATGCGACTGCAATAATATTCTTCACATTCGGCATCAGCTTGATACCGCGCTGTACGGAATGGGCAACGATTTTTGAAGTCACATTGACGGCAAGCTTGCCCACGCCAGGCAACGCCGCAAGGGCTGCCACAACGGCAGCATGTATCAATTCGAACTGACTTTTGGCGGGATAGCCAAGTTCGACATCAAGACTGATGTCGGCGCCTTCTATCTTGATATTTTTTGCAGATTTACTCGCAATCAGGTCTTTATTTGTGTTCGGGTCTATCACTTTTGCCAATACGGCTTTTATGTCATCAACTGTAATACTCATGCAATTCTCCATAGATATCCCGCAAGTCTAGCGCAATTTGCGCGCCAGGGCTGCCATAGCTGCATACAGGCTTGTTGTCAGTAGACATATTGAAGCGGCGCAAGCTTCCCCGCAGGACCAAGTTCGAGCATAATGAGTTCGCTACTATTTTGTTTTTCCACAAGAAAATCAGGAGATATTGATGCAAGCACTAGCCGTACACCCATCCCGCAACAAGTTCTGCCTGTTGTTATCTGCGCTGGGATTGCTCAGTTGTTCCCTGACGGCCCACGCCGGCCTGCTGGTGGGACACCTGACTGACAAGAATGCACAGTCCGTCGCCAATGCCGTCCTGTTTGCAACGCCACTGGATACCCCGGTGCCTGCAAAAAAAGCTGGTGACACCAGCATCGTTGCACAAGAAAATTATGCGTTCAGCCCTTACCTGACGGTGGTACGCAGCGGTAGCCTGATACGCTTCCCCAACAAGGATAATCACGAGCATCACCTGAAATCATTTTCGCCGGCAAAAACCTTTGAACTGCGCGTGAACAGCAAGAAAGAAGAGCCAGCCCCCATCCTTTTCGACAAAGCTGGCGAAGTGGCGCTGGTCTGTCATTTCCATGACTGGATGCGCGGTTTTATTTATGTCGTCGATACGCTGTATTTCGCCAAGACGGATGCATCAGGCAGTGCCGTCATCAACAATTTTCCGGCAGGCAAGTATGAAGTCAAGGCGTGGGCACCTAATATGCTGGGCGAACCCCTGACGCAAACGGTGCAGGTGGCCAGCGATGGTCCCAGCAATATCAAGTTCCAGTTCAATTTCGTACCCAAGGCACCACCGGCACCGCGCAACCTGAGCAAGGGCACAGCGACCTTCGGTTACGATTAAAACCATGCTGCATTGATCATCAGCCTGCAACAAACCGGGGCTGATGACCAAGCTACTAAGCCGGGGCCAGCACTTGCTGCTCATACTCCAGAATGATAAATTCAGCTGGCATAGTCAAGGCTACCTTTATTGATACACGCATCATGCCTTGCAGTATGTCTTCAGTTGTCATGCTGCTGCCCATCCCCATAATGACGCTAAATGCTTCAGCAGGTGAAGACCCCACGAGGCAGCCAGCCTTCCATTGCGCAGTAAGGAAACTGTTGATACTGGCAGTCACGGCAGACCAGGTCGAATGATCATTTGCAGAGAACGCATAGGATTTCAATGCCGTCCTGATCGATTTATCCAGCATGATGACAATGCGTTTGAAATTGAGATAACGCCAGTCATCACTATTGCCAGCCATAGTGCGTGCACCCCAGATCAGCATGCCAAAATTCGGGAAAACACGAATCGCATTCACAGCAAGCCCATTCAACGGCACGTTTATTTTCGCTTGCTGGCTATCATCAAGCATTACAGCAGGCGAGATCGCATTGATGATGGATGTATTCGCCGGCGCATGAAAAACACCGCTGGTGGCATCATTACGCGTATACACACCTGCCAGGGCAGATGAAGGTGGCAGCAGATTGACGCTGGTTGCCAGGTTTTGCATGGTTTGCCGGTACAGGGGTGACGCCGCCTGCAAGCCTAGATGGCGCTGCCTGACCGTAGCCGGATCGGCGGCCTGGGCCAAGGTGTCAACCAGGGTAGTCAGATATGCCTGCAATTTATCTGCCGGCTGCAACGCAAACAGTTCCAGCGCTTCGGTAGCCAGGTCAGCGCTAAATTGCGGCAGGCTGGCTGCCGATATCCAGGTATAGTCAATGGAACTGACACTCACTACATTGGTGTTAAGCCATGGATAATAACTGACGCCGTACTGGTTAAAGTCTTCCCCCAGGCCTGCCACTTTATAAAATCCGCCATTACCGGTACCACCCGTGATCGGGTCTTTGCTGCTGCCGTCAGAGGGTAAATAACCATTCAGCACATCCAGGATATACACCAGGTTCTGCGTTTCACTACATAGTCTCAAGGCAGTCTGTGACACACTCGCCCAGTCATCCAGCGCCAGGTACACGGCATCCGGCAAGACTAGGGTATCCGGTTCAGGCAAGCCTGCCAGCCCGGCAAGTGCTGCGGTATACGCCTCTTTTGAAAAAACACTTCCATTACTGATTACATCGGCATAAGTACCCAGAGAAAGGACATAGCAAGTGCCACCGCCATTGCTGAAAAACATCTGCAAACCCGGATACAGCAAAAAAGCTGGCGTAGCTGCGTTCACAGCATAAGGAGGATATGCCTGGGTCAGGCTGACATAGTCATATTCAACCTGTGCGGCTCCGCCAAATATGCGCGCATATTCTTCCAGCGAAGTGATGGAAATAGGCTGACCCACGATACTCTTCCCATCTTCAGTGGCAGTCTGTGTGTAGCCAATAAACAGAGGTATGCCGGTAGCAGCCTGCACTACGTGGCCGGTAAAGCTGGCGACATCAGCGCTATATTCCGCTGTATGTTCAGCGGTATGTTCAGTGGCAAACACGACGCCTGGCGTGGTTTCTTGTATCGACATGAATCCTTACTCCGGTAAGCATGCAGCACGCCATGGTCAGCAATGTCGTATTTGCATAAGTAAAAAACAATCTTATTTAATCACAGAATCTCACAGTCATCTGAACTAATTGACAAGTATTGATGCAATAAATCAGTCTGGAACGAGTATTTGGCAAGCTGCTTGCTGAGCCGACGACCGACAAACCTGCAATGACCGACAGCTTTCTAAGGCAAAAATGGTACCGCTATCCATATCAGTATTTATCTATAAGTGAATCCGGGCAACGGCTAACCAAGCCATGGCCCCATCCTTGCAAAGACCATCAAAGAATATCGGTTGCTTTTTTTTGCAAAGTGACATTCCCCTGCTTCCCATACGCTCATTTTTTAACAAAATAATGATTGATCTTTCCAAATGACAGCGCTACCATTGAAAATAACAAGCCTAGCATTTGGTAATTTTTTCAGGTAACAGGAAACCATGATGTCAATTGAACATTCTCCCCTCGCTTATGGCGATACTCCCCGCGTCGTTAACATGCGCGTCGTCCCTGTCGCTGGCCGCGACAGCATGTTACTTAATCTGAGCGGTGCACACGGCCCTTACTTCACCCGCAATATCGTGATCCTGACCGACAGCGCCGGCCGCACCGGCGTTGGCGAGGTACCGGGCGGAGAAAAGATACGGCAGACGCTGGAAGACGCACGCGACCTGCTGATCGGCAAACCCATAGGCCAGTACAACGCCATACTGAACCAGGCACGCACCGCCTTTGCTGACCGCGATGCTGGCGGACGTGGCCTGCAGACCTTTGACCTGCGCATTGCGGTGCATGCCATCACTGCATTGGAAGCCGCACTGCTTGATCTTATGGGCCAGTACCTAGGTGTGCCGGTCGCCGCCTTGCTGGGAGAAGGACAACAACGCACTGCCGTCGAGATGCTGGGCTACCTGTTCTATATCGGTGACAGCAAAGTCACTGATTTGCCTTATGCGACTACACCAGCCGACGCCGAAGATGACTGGGCACGCCTGCGCCACGAAGCTGCCCTGACACCGGAAGCCATCGTGCGTCTGGCCGAAGCCACCTACCAGCGTTACGGTTTCAACGATTTCAAATTGAAAGGCGGTGTATTCAGCGGTGAGGCAGAAATGGAAGCCGTGACAGCACTGGCCGAACGCTTTCCTGATGCACGTATCACGCTGGACCCGAATGGCGGCTGGCTACTGAAAGATGCGATACGCCTGTGCCGCGACAAACATGATGTGCTGGCTTATGCAGAAGACCCTTGCGGTGCCGAGAATGGTTATTCAGGGCGTGAGGTGATGGCAGAATTCCGTCGTGCCACCGGTTTGCTGACGGCCACCAATATGATCGCCACCGACTGGCGCGAAATGCGCCACGCAATTGCCCTGCAGTCAGTCGACATCCCGCTGGCCGATCCACATTTCTGGACCATGCAAGGCTCTGTGCGTGTAGCGCAGATGTGCCATGAATGGGATCTGACCTGGGGCTCGCATTCGAATAATCACTTCGATATTTCACTTGCAATGTTCACCCATGTGGCCGCCGCAGCACCGGGCAAAATCACGGCAATTGATACCCACTGGATCTGGCAGGATGGTCAGTTCCTGACCAAAGACCCATTAAAAATCAAAGGCGGCATGGTGCAGGTGCCAAATAAACCCGGCCTGGGCATAGAGCTTGATCTGGACGCCGTCGAGGCGGCACATCAACTCTACCTGGGCATGGGCCTGGGAGCGCGTGACGATGCGGTGGCCATGCAATATATGATACCGGGCTGGAAATTCAATAACAAAATGCCTTGCCTGGTCAGATAAAAACAAAATAATCATTAGGAGACAGCAGTATGAATACCGTAACAACTACGGCCCCTATGGCCGTGCCCGCTTCCAGTGTGCTGGACCAGGCAGTCAGCAAAGTCAAATGGCGCATCCTGCCACTATTCGTAGTGATGTTTATCGCCAATTACATAGACCGCGTCAACATCGGTTTTGTACGCAGCCATCTGGAAAAAGATCTGGGCATTGGTGCCGCCGCTTTTGGTTTTGGAGCTGGCATCTTCTTCCTGGCTTATGCATTGTTTGAAGTACCCTCCAACATCCTGCAACAGCGCTTTGGTGCCAAAGCCTGGCTGACACGCATCATGGCAAGCTGGGGCGTGGTTGCCACTGGCATGGCCTTTGTGCAGGGCGAAACCTCGTTCTACGTGATGCGCTTCCTGCTGGGTGTGGCTGAAGCGGGTTTCTTTCCGGGTGCGGTCTACTATTTTACGCAATGGCTGCCGAACCGTGAACGTGGCAAGGCAATGGCGATTTTTCTCAGTGGTTCGGCACTGGCATCGGTATTGTCCGGCCCGCTGTCAGGCGCGCTGTTGCAGATTGAAGGTGGTGGTTTCCACGGCTGGCAATGGATGTTTATCATCGAAGGACTGGCTTCCATCGCACTCTGCTTTGTCGTCTGGTTTTGCCTGGATTCTCATCCGCATGACGCCAAATGGCTGACTGACGAAGAACGGAATGAGCTCACCGCCGTCATCGCTGCCGAGCAAAAAGAGCGCGATGCCAACAAACCCGGACATGTCAGTGCGTTCAGCCTGTTGCGTGACAGCCGTATCGCTCTGTTTTGCTTTATCTATTTTGCCATCCAGCTGACCATCTACGGCGCTACGTTCTGGCTGCCCAGCATCATCAAGAAAATGGGCCACTTCACTGACTTCCAGGTTGGATTGTTCAACTCGATACCCTGGCTGATTTCGATTGCCGCCATGTATATGTTTGCTGCGCTGGCACTGCGCTTTAAGCATCAGCAGATGTGGGTGGCAATTGCATTGACTATCGCTGCCTGTGGCATGCTGGCATCCACCGTGGGTGGCCCGGTGTTTGCATTTGTCGCGATCTGCTTCGCTGGCATAGGCTTCAAGGCGGCATCATCGCTTTTCTGGCCGATACCACAGGCATATCTGGACAGCCGCATTGCTGCTGCCGTGATCGCACTGATCAATTCGCTGGGTAATCTGGGTGGATTCGTGGCACCTGCCACTTTCGGTTTCCTAGAACAAAGAACCGGCTCCATCCAGGGTGGCCTGTACGGCCTGGCGGCCGCTTCCATGGTGGCAGCGGCACTGGTTTTCCTGACCCGCAAATCGAAAACCGCTGCTTAAGCACAATGCACAATGTGCCACATACCTGCCTGTACTGGTGTGTGGCAGATAAGTTTCAGAACGAAGATCCCGGCAAAGACAGGAACTGTACTTCTTCCGCCGTTGAAGTACGCCCTAATATGCCATTACGATGCGGGAAGCGGCCAAACCGCTGTATGACTTCGCGATGCCGTATCGCATACTGGTAATAGCCTTCAAAAATCTCATGCTGCGTTTCCGGCACATCCTTGCGCAGGGCATCATACAGAGCCACTGCCCTGTCCTGATCTGCCAGTGCTTCTGAATGTTCCAGCGGCAGATAAAAGAAAACCCTCTGTATCGGGCGCAACTGACGATCTGCCTGCACAGTCAGACCTGCTTCGGTATATGCCCTGGCCCGGGCATCACAGGCAAACGATTCCGGCGTGGCTCTATACATATTCCGGGGGAATTGATCACACAGAATGATCAGCGCCAGCCGCCCTTCGACTGTATGTTGCCAGCCATCGAGTTCACCACGCATGGCCTGCGCATTCAGATCGGCAAATTGATCTCTTATTGAGGTATCAAGTTCTTCATTCTTCGACCACCACAGCTTTGCCTGGTATTTCGCCGTCCTGGCATCATCCACGACACCGCCCACATCCTGGCCAAACCAGAAATTCAGTACTGAATTAATACCATCCATCAATATCTCCCTGAATAAATTGCTGTCAAACAGTAGCATGATCAGGCATTTTCAACATTCTTTTATTTCTGTCTTGACTGAAATAAAAGAATTACCTACACTGTGTATATGGAACTTACACCTGTCAAACAAAAATTTATCCTGCACTGGGGCGAAATGGGCACCTTATGGGGTGTCAATCGCACGGTCAGCCAGATTCATGCCTTGCTGTATATCGTAGGTTGCCCCATGCAGGCAGAAGAAATTGCTGACACCCTGGGTGTGGCAAGGTCGAATGTATCGAATTCGCTGAAAGAGCTGCAAAACTGGAAGCTGGTGAAACTGGCCCATGTCATGGGTGACCGCCGGGCGCATTATGAAACTTCACTGGATGTCTGGGAATTGTTTCGCACGGTAGTACGTGAGCGCAAGGAAAGGGAATTCAACCCTACTATCACTACCCTGCAACAATGTCTGGACAGCCCCGATCTGGATCAGGAAGATAAGGCAACACAACTACGTATCGCCGAAACCCTGGCGCTGATGAAGACCGTCACCACCTGGACCGATGAAATGTTGCGACTGGAACCAGCTACCCTGATGAAGCTGTTGAAGATGGGGGCAGCTGTACAAAAATTTGTGCGCGGGGATGAGAAGTAAGCATCTCTGAAACACGGATACAGTCACAGTGAATAAGAACAAAGAATAAGAACAAAGAAAAAATGCCTTGGCATTTTTTTTAAAAACAAATTTCTGTTACAACAGAAATGTCAGAAATAAAAATTAACGCCATATATAGGCATGGAAGGAAACCAACGTGAGCGACTATCCACTGACACTGCTGTATGACGAATCCTGCCCCATCTGTAAACTGGAAATGGATAATTTGCGGGAACGGGATCATCTGAACAGATTGCTTTTTGTCGATGCATCTGCCCCTGGTTTTGATGCTGGAAAATATGGGGTGACACTCAGCGAAATCATGCGTGTCATCCATGGTGTCAGACCCGATGGCAGTATCGTGACCGGGGTGGAAACCATCCATCTTGCCTACAAGGCAGCAGGTCTGGGCTGGCTGACTGTAGCAACCAATTTCCCTTTACTTAAACCCATATGCAATTGGGCTTATGTACATTTTGCAAGCAATCGCCACCATGTATCTGAGATACTGTCGGATGTCATCCTGCGCATTGCTGCCAGGCGGGCTGAAAGGCGGACCCGGGCTTGCAAAGCTGGTAAATGCACACTTAAATAAAACAAGATCATGAAAATTCTTATCTGCGGTGCACAAGGATTTATCGGCCGCCATATCAGCAAATCCCTGCAAAAGGCAGGACATGAAGTCTGCCACGGCGTGCGTCGCCCAAGACCAGACACCGGCAATGGCCCGGTTGAAATTGCCATCGATTATGCACACGATACCGATCCGGCAATCTGGGAAACACGTCTGCGGCAGTTGGGGCAAATCGATGTCGTCATCAATGCCGTGGGCATACTGAACGAAACTGATGGATTACGTTTCGATGCCATACACCGTGATGCGCCTGTAGCCCTGTTCAGCGCGGCAGCCAAATGCGGCGTGAAATCGGTCGTACAAATCTCGGCGCTGGGTGGCAGGCAAGAAGCAGAACGTCCTGAAATCATGACTGGCTATATGAAAAGCAAACGCGCTGCCGATAAGATGCTGATGGAAAGCAGTCTGACTTATCTGGTCTTGCGGCCATCTTTGGTGGTTGGCATGGATGGTGGCAGCAGCCAGTTATTCCGCATGCTGGCCAGTCTGCCGGTACTGGGCTTGCCTGGTCGTGGTGAACAGCAAGTGCAGCCTGTGCATATGGATGATCTGTGCAGCGCCATCAATATCTGGTTGACAAATGAAAACCGTCACAACCTGGTACTGAATGCAGTAGGCCCGCAAGCCATGTCTTACCGGCGCATGCTGGAAATTTATCGTCAGGCCATGGGCATGCCTGCACAATATATGTTCCCCATCCCTATGTCAGTCATGCGTGTAAGCGCGTGTCTTGCAACACTCTTGCCGCAAACGACCTTGACACCAGACAGCCTGGATATGCTGGAACAAGACAATGTCGCAGATGCGCAGCCATTTGCCGCGCATCTGCATCGGCCAGCAATATCACATGCAGACTGGTTTACCGGCATACCGGCAAACATGTTGGCAAGTACAGCCATCGCAGCATGGAGTTTGCCACTGTTTCGCTATATCCTGGCGCTGGTCTGGTTTGTTACTGCGGCACTGTCCTTTGGCATTTATCCGGTATCTGGCAGCCTGGCCTTATTGCAGCCTTTGGGTCTGAGTGGTGCGCCTGCCATGTTCATGCTGATGGCGGCATCCAGCCTCGATCTATGTCTGGGTCTGGCAACACTGTTCTGGCCAAAACGCATTTTATGGCTGATGCAAATTGCCCTGATCGTTGGCTACAGTTGCATCATCGCGATTTATTCGCCTGAATATTATTTACACCCGTTTGGACCGGTTTTGAAAAACCTGCCCATCCTGGCCTTGCTTGCTTTTTTATTTGCTCATCAAAGAGACGCACAATGAACACCTATCTCTTACTCAAAACATTACATATTCTGTCTTCGGTTTTGCTGGTTGGTACTGGTTTTGGTTCGGCCTTTTATATGTTCTTTACCAATCGCAGCAGGCAGTTCAAGGCACAGGTGGTGGTTGCGCGCCTGGTGGTACTGGCTGACTGGTGCTTTACCACGCCTGCCGTGATTATCCAGCCACTGACCGGCTTTGCCATGGTGCATATGGCAGGCTGGCCATTAAGCACACCGTGGATCGTGTGGTCTTTTGTCCTGTATCTGTTTGCCGGTGCCTGCTGGTTGCCCGTGGTATGGTTGCAAATACGCATGAAGTCCATGCTGGAAATTGCCGATGCAAATAACACTGACCTGCCCGATGTATTCTGGCGTTATTCCAGATATTGGGAATGGCTGGGCTACCCTGCCTTCATCGCCATGATAGGCGTGTATTTCCTGATGGTGAACAAGCCCGTTTTTTGAAGCAAAACCAGCGCTCAGTGATAAAATCAGGCCATGAAAAAAACTACCACGCCCCTGTCAATTACTGAAGCACCAGGCACCACTGCTGTACGCAGCCGCCGCAAAAGTGGCGGCCTGACCCTGAGCGATGTCGCCAGGATTGCCGACGTTGCCCCGATCACTGCATCACGCGCCTTGAAGTCACCCGACCTGGTTTCACCTGCCGTCCTGCAAAGGGTGAGGGATGCGGTGGAAAAAACCGGCTATGTACCCAATTTGCTGGCTGGTGGCCTGGCTTCCACCAAGAGCAAACTGGTGGCAGCCGTGGTCCCCACCATCACCGGTGCGGTTTTTCTGGAAATGGTGCAGTCGTTGACAGCCAGCCTGGCCGCGTCTGGATACCAGCTCATGCTGGGACAATCCGGCTATGAAGATTCGCGTGAAGATGCCTTGCTGGAAGCGATTATCGGGCGCAGGCCGGATGGCGTTGTTCTGACCGGCATCATGCGGTCTGCACTGGCTAAACGGCGCCTGCAGGTCAGTGGCATACCTGTGGTCGAAACCTGGGATCTGACATCGACACCCATCGATATGCTGGTGGGGTTTTCTCATGAAAAAATCGGCATTGCAGTCGCCGAATTTCTCCACGCACGCGGACGCCGCAGAGTCGCCACCATCAGTGCCAATGACGACCGGGCGGTGCGACGCAACAAGGCGTTTTCTGATACGGCACAAAACCTGGGCATGTTGGATGCCGATAGCACAGAAGTTCCTACCTGTATCGTCCACGCCCCCACCACGCTGGGCAGTGGACGCAGTGGCTTGCGCAGCCTGTTGCAGGACCATCCCACCATTGATGCGATATTTTGCAGCTCTGACATGCTGGCGCTGGGTGTCCTGACTGAAGCACAGGCAATGGGTATTGCCGTGCCAGAAAAACTGGCTGTGATCGGGCTTGGTGACCTGAGTTTTTCATGTGACCTGAACCCGGCACTGACATCGGTAAGAATTGATGGCAGCGCCATCGGTGCCATCGCTGCGGATTTTATTATCCAGCGTGCCGACGGAAAAGTGATCAGCGACCCGATACGCGATATCGGGTTTTCCATCATTGAACGGGATAGCACCTGACCTGAACCTTGCTGCAACATCAGTATTTCATCAGATTCAGATCCGGTGCTTTGTGCCTAATCAATCAGCGCAGCGCCTCATAGAATTCGGCCTCGATAATGGACAGCGCTGCCTTGGCAACCACCTTGGCACCGGTATCTGTATTATTCTGGTTTGCGACTTCCTGCATGGCGAATGCCCGGTCACTGTCTGAAGCCATACCAGTCAATTCCACTTTGACGACCCGCCCCTGCACAGGTTTCAAAGGCAGGCTGACATAACCCAGGCTCTTGGGCGTCAAGCCTTCATACACCAGCTTGCCATCGACACTGATGCGTATCGGGTAACTGCGTTCACGCCAGCCTGTAAATTTGAAAACGGCTTCGGTCAAAGTGGCCGGACGTGCCAGTTCATACGCTATCCATGCTTCACCCGGCACGCTGCTGCTATGCCATGCCGTGGTTTCATCGTCGTCATATGACCTGGCGGCAGCATCAACATTACTACCTGCTGTTACCTTTGCAATATCCATCGCCAGGCGCGATGGTTTGAATGACGCCGTAGCCGGTGTTGGTCCACGTCCCAGATACGAAGGCAATTGCGCACTGGCCAGTTGCAAGCCCAGACCGGCATCCACTTTCACTGGTGTTGACGTGATGTCCAGGCTGGCTGATTTCAAACCGGCAGCGGTAGCCGTCAGGCGTATTTTTCCTGCCCTGGTGGTACTGCGCAACAGCACGCGATTGACACCGCCCTCCACTGGCAGACTGGGGGACAGGATATAGTTATTCTCACCCTGGGCAATACCGCCACGCCATTCTGCCGGGCCATCCAGTTTGAAATCAACCAGGTTCAATGCCACAGGATTGCGCAGGCCGTTTGCATCAACCACTTCGACTTCCACCAGCGCCAGATCAGCGCCATCTGCACGCCAGCCACCTGGTGCAGACTTGACACTCAGGCGCAAGGCTGCCGGTTCACCGGCTGTTTTCAATACTGTTTCACAAAGCTTCTTGCCGTCGGCTGCATAACCCACAGCACGCAATTCGCCAGCCTGCCAGTTGACATCCTTGAAGCTGAACAGGAAGCGCGCGCTTTGTTCGCCCTTGCCAAGTGATTTGCCATTCAGGAACAGTTCCACTACATCTGCACTGGATACCACCGTTATCGGCTTGGTGGTCGCTGGTGTGTAATTCCAGTGGCCAATAATATGTATGCGTGGCTGTTCTACATCCACCCAGCCATCCCAGATGACCTGATGCGCATAGAAACCGTCTTTGGGTATGCGCATGGCATCCACTTCGCCGCTGCGGCGATAATTTTCTGCGCCGCGATGATGGGTATTGGTGTCAGAAAAAACGATATTCACGCCGCCACTGCTGACCCGTTTGCCAGTGCCAGGACGTTCACGCCAATAGTCGTACCAGCGCTGTACATCTTCTATGGCGTGGGAATCCTGGTTGCGGTTATAGATGCTGGCGTCCTGCCCTTTGTGCAGGGGACCGTCACCATCCTTGTGATAAGGCGCGGTGTAGTTGTCCCAGTATTTGCGCAAGCCTTCATCACGCGAATATTCCATGGCCCAGAATGGCAGTCTGGCGCTCTTGTTAATATAGAGCATTTCACCACCGTATTCGGCCACCTGGCTATTCAGCATTTCCCGGCTACCGGCGGCACGCCCGCCATATGGATCATACTGATCACGGATGGCTTTCATCTCGCGCATATGGGCTTCACTGACACCCTTGTTGCCGGATTCGTAGAACAGAATGCTGGGATTATTGCGGTTATAAATAACGGCATCGCGCATGAGCAACACCCTTTGTTCCCAGCGGCGCCCCTCAACATCGGCTTCAGAATCGCCAGCCGGCATGGCCTGTATCAGCCCTACCCTGTCGGCAGATTCTACGTCCTGCTTCCACGGTGTCACATGCATCCAGCGCACCAGGTTGCCATTGCTTTCTACCATCAGCCGATTGCTGTAATCGCTTAACCAGGGTGGCACCGACATGCCGACCGCAGGCCATTCATTCGAGGTGCGTTGTGCATAGCCATGCATTTGCAATACACGGTCATTCAGTTTGATCATGCCATTCGCAAATTCAGTTTTGCGAAAGCCGGTGCGGGTATGTACGGTATCGACTGCACGGCCATTCACTTTCAGCGTTGTGCTGACATCGTACAGATAACCGTAACCCCAGCTCCAGAAATTCAGTTTGCTGACACGTGCATTGGCTTTCACTATTGCTGTCTGGCCTGCGGCGATGGTTTGTGCCGGGCTGGAAAATGTGGCGACCTTCTTGCCATCGAGATCGGTGATGGCGACTTCATAGACCACGTTGCTGGCGGCAGTTGTTTCATTTCTGACCTGGGATTCGGCAGTAATCGTAGCGGCCTTGCCAGGCACATCAAAGTCTTGCGCATAGACATAGGTGCCGGTTGTGCCCAGATTGGAATACAGCGGCAGTGTCTGGTACAGGCGACCACTCAGATGCAGGCGGATATTCTTGGGAATGCCGCCATAATTCGCATTGAAATTATTGCTGGACCACTGGTAGCGCTGGTTAGTGGCTTTTTCACGGTATTCCCAGGCATTGTCGGTGCGTACGGCGATCGTGTTTTCACCCGCCGTCACGACTGCACTGATATCGACGCCAAAAGCCATGACGCCATTTTCATGCAAGGCAACGGATTTGCCATTCACAAACACTTCTGCCGCCTGGCGAACTCCTTCGAATTCGAGAAACACCTTGCCAGATACAGCACCCGCCGGCAAGCTGAAGCGCTTGCGATACCAGGCAATACCGGTGGACAGGTCCACGATATCTTTTTTAAAGGCTTCGTCTTCATTCCAGGCGCGTGGCAAAGTAACGGCTTTCCAACTGGCGTCATCAAATGCCGGGTTGGCCGCACCGGATGCGTCACCAATAAATAATTTCCAGCCGGGATTGAAGTCATAGGTAATACGGGCAGGTGCAGCAACTGCCTCTGTAGTCTGTGCCGCCTGTGCTGTCTGTAATGGCACCGACAAACCAGCGCCCAGACCAAGCGCCAGCAACAACAAGCTTTGAAACAATAATGGGGAAGAGCGAAGTGCTGGCATGTTTTTACATTCACAGAAATTGTTGAAATCCGGAGTACCTGCCTAAACCCACCGGCATCAGGCAACCCGCGCTGAAAATGAAGCTGGGCATTACAAAGTTGACACAAAAATGGTAGCGCTATCAGTTGCGAACGTCAAGCTCGTGCATTTTTACAGCCTGCCTTGAATACATGAGGTTTCTATCCAGTTCCTGCTATGGCAAACCATCATCGGCAGGACCATTTCCCGATCAATCAATTTGGCGATTATTTATTGCTTCTGACAAAAAACCAGGCAGGATTACCTTTTGGCAGATCTGCAAGCCCGGAAAACTGAGTCAATGGCAACTAACACGGCTGAAAATCAAAAGCCCGGCCTTATTCCATGAGAAAAGCAGCATATCAGGGCAGACAGCCTTAAAATAGGGGTTTTGGACAAAGTCCTCAGGCTGCAGTGCCAGCCATCATCGCAGAAAGAACCATGATTTCCCCCGTAAGCCCCAACGCCACAGCTGCAATGTCTGCCACGCCTGCAACCACAGCTCCAGACAGCTTTTGCGCCTTGCCCGAAGCCGTCATCAAAACCGCAGCGCAACACCTGAGCGATATCCTGTTGCTGGCATTTGAGCATACCGCGCAACAGCGGGCCGTGCTGGTGTTTGACAGTAACTGCGAGCTGGCGATGACGCTGACTGCTGCCTACAGGCTATGCCTGCCACATGCACAGTTCATTGATTTTGATAAAGAAACACCCGATTACATTTTGCAAACCCTGAATGCCCTGTCGGCCAATGACCTGGCGATTCTGGTTCAATCCACCAATTTTCGCCTTGAGGCATACCGGCTGCGGGTAGAGTTATTCAAGCGCAGCCTGAAAGTCATAGAACATCCCCATCTGGCACGCATGTCGGGGCAAGAAGCCTTGTATTACATAGAATCGCTGGCTTATGACGCTAGTTATTATCGTGGTACAGGCAATGCCCTCAAGCAAAAAATCGACAATGCCAGCAAGGGTATCGTCGATAGTGGCGGTGCTGAACTGATTTTCAGCGGCCGCTTTGAGCCTGCCAAACTGAATGTCGGCGATTATCGCGATATGAAGAATATCGGCGGGCAATTTCCTATCGGTGAAGTATTCACAGAATCCGTCGCGCTTGAAGATGTATATGGACAGGTACGGATATTTGCCTTTGGCGATACCAGTTTTACCGTCAACCGCCCGGCACAGCCGATTACCCTGGTCGTAGATAAAGGCCAGGTCGTTGACACCCGCGATTCCACACCTGAATTTGATCTGGTACTGGCGAATATCCGTAAGGATGATGGTGTCATCTGGGTGCGTGAACTGGGTTTTGGCATGAACCGCGCCTTTTCCAAAGACCGCAGCGTACGCGATATCGGTACCTATGAACGCATGTGCGGCGTGCATTTGTCCTTGGGAACAAAGCATGGCAGTTATGCAAAACCACATATCAAGCGCGGCGAAGGCAGGCACCATGTTGACGTGTTTGCCGTTACCGAGGCTGTAAGACTGGATCAAGAAGTGGTGTACAGCAACGGTGCCTGGGTGGTCTGAACTGGCTGCAACAAGCAAGAAAATTAGCAAAAACACATAAAAACCCTGCTCTCATGCCAGAGCCAGGGGCAAAGCGTCTTCAATTTGGGCTTTCGCTGTTAGAATAATGCCCTTGTCCGTTCATAAAAAGTGCATCAACCATGACCCGTAAGCTGTTTGTTACCACTGCCCTGCCGTACGCGAATGCGCCTTTCCACCTTGGTCACATCATGGAGTATATCCAGGCTGACATCTGGGTAAGGCATCAGCGAATGTCAGGTAATGAGGTACATTTTGTCGGCGCGGATGATGCACACGGTGCACCTATCATGATTGCGGCTGAAAAAGCCGGCATCACACCACAGGCTTTCGTGGCACAGATCGCAGCTGGCCGCAAACAATACCTCGACGGCTTTCATATCCAGTTTGACAACTGGCATTCAACCGATGGTGAAGAAAACCATCAGTTGTCACAGGATATTTACCGCAAGCTGAAATCGGCCGGCTTCATCACCAGCAAAACCATAGAACAGTTCTTTGACCCGGTCAAAAACATGTTCCTGCCTGATCGCTACATCAAGGGTGAATGCCCTAAATGTGGTGCCAAGGACCAATATGGTGATTCCTGTGAAGTCTGTAGCGCCGTGTATGCGCCGACTGAATTGAAGAATCCTTACTCGGTGCTGACCGGTGCCACACCGATCATGAAATCGTCCGAGCATTTTTTCTTCAAACTGTCAGATGAAAAATGCGTGGAATTCTTGCGCGGCTGGGCCTTGAAAGACAATCGCCTGCAATCCGAAGTGGCGAACAAATGCAAGGAATGGCTGGAAGGCGAAGGCGGCCTGGGCGACTGGGATATCAGTCGCGACGCACCTTATTTTGGCATCGAGATTCCTGATCAACCGGGCAAGTATTTCTATGTCTGGCTGGATGCGCCTGTCGGTTACCTGGCGTCGCTGAAGAACTACTTCGGCAAGACCGGTCGTGATTACGATGCTTTCATGGCAGACCCGACGACTGAACAAATTCATTTCATCGGCAAGGACATCACTTATTTCCATACCCTGTTCTGGCCAGCGATGCTGAAGTTTTCTGGTTATAAGACACCGGACAATGTGTATGCACACGGCTTTGTGACTGTCTCTGGCGAAAAAATGTCGAAGTCACGTGGCACGGGTATTTCACCGCTGCGCTATCTCGAAATCGGCATGAACCCGGAATGGCTGCGCTATTACTTCGCTGCCAAACTGAATGCCAAGGTCGAAGATCTGGATATGAATCCGGATGACTTTGTGGCGCGTGTCAATTCTGATCTGATCGGCAAGTACATCAACATCGCCAGCCGTGCAGCAGGCTTCATCACCAAGCGTTTCGATGGTGTGATCGCGACTGACTGGGCCACGGCGGATGATGTTTTCCTGAATAATCTGCGCAAGGTCGCGCCGGAAATCCAGGCGCTGTTCGAAGCACGCGAATATGGCAAAGCCCTGCGTGCCGCCATGGAACAGGCAGATCTGGTGAATGCCTATGTCGATTCCAACAAGCCCTGGGAACTGGCGAAAAAGCCAGAGAACGATGCCAAATTGCAGGAAGTCTGTAGCCGCTTGCTGGAAGCCTTCCGCATTCTAACCATTTTCCTGAAACCGGTCTTGCCGCAACTGGCCGCCCAGGTAGAAGCACAATTGAATATCGCGCCATTGCAATGGGCAGATGTTGCGACACCATTGCCACATCATCACAAAATCAATCCGTATGCGCACTTGATGCAAAGGGTGGACATCAAGATTTTTGATGATCTGTTTGATGTACCTGCAGTACCGGCCACAACTGATACTGCTGCTGACGACGCTGCTACAACCGACATCGAAGTATTGGCTGAAGAAATCAAGATTGATGACTTTGCCAAAGTGGATTTGCGCATTGCCAAAATCGTCAATTGCGAACATGTTGAAGGTTCAGACAAGCTCTTGCGTCTGACCCTGGACGTGGGCGAAGGCCGCACACGCAATGTGTTTTCGGGTATCAAGTCAGCTTACCAGCCAGAACAACTGATAGGCAAATTCACCGTCATGGTGGCCAACCTGGCACCACGCAAGATGAAATTTGGTTTATCCGAAGGCATGGTGCTGGCTGCATCAGCCGCCGATGAAAAAGCTAATCCCGGCCTGTACATACTGGAAGCATGGCCCGGTGCTCAGCCAGGCATGCGCGTTCGTTAATACCTGTCTGTGCTTTGTTCTGATATGCATATCGTCGTCCGTGAGGCTACTTTTGAAGATGCGCAACTGATCGCGCATCTGACCCGTACTTGCTGGTCTGAAAAGGTCGCGCGCAGCTCCACCGGTCATCATGAAACCAGCGAAAGAGTCCATCAGGACTTGATGCAGGGTGGCGGTTTTGTGCTGTTGGTTGATGACGAACCGGTAGGTTCGGTGCGCTGGTTGCCAGTAGACACTGAAAGCAATTGCTGGGAAATGTTGCGCATGGGTGTGCTGCCCGCTTTTCGTGGCGAAACCCTGTCGCAACACTTGCTGGAAGCCGTCATCCATGCCGCCCAGATCGCCGGCATAGAAGAATTGCGCCTGGGTGTACGCAGTGACCAGCCGCGCCTGCTGGACCTGTATGCAGCATTTGAATTTGAACTGGCACCCGAGCTTGAATATTCGCATGCCAATCCGAATGAACCAGCCCCTTACGTCATGCGGCGTTTTCTGAGAAACTAACGAAATCGGCATAGATTCTCGTATCTAATATATTTTAGGTATACTCTTTTCTTGTATTCATAGTGCAGGTAATCGCTTGCTCTCCTGTGCTTGCTTTTTTATCCAGCAATGTGTACGTGCCCGCCATTGCTTAGTATTGACTTGCTTACATTGGCCCATTCACTGTACCCGTCTATCCTGATTTGGAAATCCATCCATGAACAGCCCTATTAGCCCTTCTGCCGTCACCTCCCCGATTCCCGCACGCCTGGTGCAATTACGCGCTGCCATGAAGGCGCAGGGGCTGGATGCGTATATCGTTCCCTCATCAGACCCCCATCTGTCGGAATACCTGCCTGACCGCTGGCAGGGACGTACCTATTTTTCCGGTTTTACCGGCTCGGTAGGTACGCTGGTCGTCACCGCTGATTATGCTGGTTTGTGGGTCGATAGCCGCTACTGGAGTTCAGCAGAAACAGAACTGGCACCAACCGGCATCAAGATGATGAAAATCGCCTCTGCGGCTGCTACGCTGTATATAGACTGGCTGGCAGAAAATCTGCAAGCCGGGCAAATCGCAGGCGTGGATGGCATGGTTCTGGGGTTGGCGACTGCCAGGGCACTGGAACAGGCTTTAAAAGCCAAAAACATCAAACTGGATACCGCTACAGATCTTTTGCAGCAGGTCTGGGATCAACGCCCAAGCTTGCCGCAAGCGCCGATTTATGAACATGCAGCACCGTATGCCGTGGTGTCACGTGCCGACAAACTGGCCATGCTGCGTGAACAGATGCGCAGCAAGAACGCTGACTGGCATTTTGTGTCCACTGTCGATGATCTGGCCTGGATTTTCAATCTACGCGGCTCTGACGTCAGCTATAACCCGGTATTTGTTGGCCATGCGCTGATCAGCCAGAATGAAGCGACACTGTTTGTGTCCAGCGGCAAGGTACCGGCTGAGCTGGCAACAACACTGGCGCATGATGGTATCAAGCTGTCTGACTATAGCAATGCAGCAACAGCCTTGGCCGCTCTGCCTGCTGGCAGCAGCATCATGATAGACCCGCGCCGTATTACCTATGGCTTCCGCCAGACCATACCGGCCACTGTGCATGCGATAGAAGCCATCAATCCCTCGGTCTTTGCCAAATCGCGCAAGACTTTGCAGGAAGCCCAGTACGTGCGTGAAGCAATGGAACAGGACGGTGCTGCCCTCTGTGAATTCTTTAGCTGGCTGGAGGGTGCACTCGGTAAGCAACGCATCACCGAACTGACCATTGATGAAGAAATCTGCGCCGCCCGTGCACGCCAGCCGCATTTTGTCTCACCCAGCTTCAGTACCATTGCCGGTTTCAATGCCAACGGTGCCATGCCGCATTACCGCGCCACCAAAGAGTCGCACTCGGTGATTGAAGGCGATGGCTTGCTGCTCATCGATTCTGGTGGTCAATACCTGAACGGTACAACCGACATTACCCGTGTCATGCCCATAGGCCAGGTATCCGATGCACAAAAGCGTGATTTCACCCTGGTGCTGAAGGGCATGATCAATCTTTCGCAAATGCGCTATCCACGCGGCACCCTGTCACCCATGCTTGATACTGTCGCCCGCGCCCCTATCTGGGCCGACGGCATCAACTATGGTCATGGCACGGGTCATGGCGTTGGCTATTTCCTGAATGTGCATGAAGGCCCGCAAAACATTTCCGGAGCCATTGCAGAAGCCCATATGGCGATGGAACCCGGCATGATCACATCCAATGAGCCTGGCATTTACCGCCCCGGCAAATGGGGCGTCAGGATAGAAAACCTGCTCTTGAACGTGCCAGCCATGCACACCGAGTTTGGTGAATACCTGGAATTTGAAACCCTGACACTCTGCCCCATAGACACGCGCTGCATCATCATCGGCCTGCTGCGTGAAGATGAAGTTAAGTGGCTCAATGATTACCATGCTACCGTCCTGCAACGCCTGTCAGCCCGCGTCAGCGGTGCTGCGCTGGAATGGCTGAAGGAAAGAACCAGAGCCCTGGTGCGCTAAACAATCAGGATTGCCCATTCACATAACAAGGCACGTCATGGAAGACAATAAATTATTGCAGGGCCGGAATTTCCATAATATGGATTTGGCCGGTTCAAATTTTGGTCAGGTTCAATTGCGTACCAGTTCATTCCATAGTGTTGATATGGAAGCCTGCCGCTTCAGGGATGTTTCCTTCATCAATGTGACGATGGAAGCCTGCGAGTTTACTGGCATGCGGATAGATGGCGTGCTGGTTTCTGATCTTCTGCGTGTCTATGCAGAGAGCAGTAAGAAATAAGCCTGCATCCGGCAGATCAGCCCAACAGTAGCTGCATGACAGGCAGCATATGCCTCACCGCCTGTCTTGTAAGCAAATCGCTTTTTATTTCTTGCCTGTTTCCGCCAGTACTTTCAGTCGATTGACTGCATTGGTATTTTGCGGATTAAGCTCCAGCGATTTTTGGTAATTGCTGATCGCCAGTTCATTCATGCCAACTGCTTCATAGGCTTCCGCCAGGCTGTCATAGGTATTGGCACTCTTGGGATACAAGTACACGCCCAGTTTGAATAATTCCACCGTAACCTGATCCTTTTTATCTTTCAGCCTGAAGTAAGCCCATTCATTCAAGACTTCTTCCCGCAGGTAAAAATCAGCATCTTTCGCTTTAATATCCTGGTAGACAGCAATCGCCTTTTCATAACCAGCTTTTTCCAGTGCCTGCAAAAATACGGGCGGTATTTTTAGTTGCGCCAGACGGTATTCGCTATTGATGATCTTGCTGCCGATATCGGCAACATCCGTTGTCGCATTGGACAAGACTACAACACCCTTGCCAGCTTTCCTGTCAAAACCGATATAGCTGCGATAACCGCCGGTACCACCTGAATGCCCCGTGATTTCACTGCCATATCTTTTGCTGTACCCACCCCATGCCAGCCTGACTGGTTTGCCAGGCTCTTGCGGTTCCAGTGGTTCCTGCATCTTGTTAATGACTGCCTTCAGTGTGCTGTCTTTTCCCATATTGGCAGCCAGAAATTTCAACATGTCGTTCGTGGAAGAGCGAATACCCCCTGCACTTTCCAACACACCAAGATCCCAATTGGATGTGGCATCCAGTTTTGTCTCACCACCAAAATTCCCTCCCACGACATACGGTATAGCCAGGTGTTTTTTCATGTCGTCGGTCAGGCGTATGCCGGTACTGCGCATATCCAAAGGAATAAGGATGCGGTTTCTTATCAGGGTTTCGTAATCAGTACCAGCACGCAAACTGAGTGCATGTCCAAGCAGACCTACACCTACATTTGAATATTCTGGACTGGCGCCGATATCACGTGTCAACTGATAACCGGATAAAAACTGGTAGAGCAAATCCTGGGTGTAATCGACGTAAGGATTTTGAGGGTTCTTTGGTGCAAAATTGGTTGGCATTCTGGGCAAGCCGGACACATGCGTGGACAAATCACGCAGACTGATCTGCTTGCCACCCCGGCCAGGCACGGTCACCGTTGCTGGCAAGTACTTCGCCACGGGATCATTCAGGCTGACTTCGCCTTTTTCTGCCATATCCATCAAAATCAAACCGGTGAATACCTTGCTGATAGAGCCTATTTCAAACACGGTATCTGCATCTGCCCGGGTACGATTCTGCACATTGGCATAGCCATGGCTGATCACGCGACTACCTTTATCGTCAATGATGCCAATAACAATACTGGCCCCCATTTGTTCCCTGTCTATGCGCTGTTTGAGAATAGCCAGTATGTCTGCATCGTTAAGTGCAACTGGGGCAGCAGCCTGGACATTGATGGCGCAAAGCGTCAATGTGACCAGGCTTAACTGACAAATGTGGCGCAGAAATGGTGTTTTCAATTTTTTCCTCCATGATATGCAAAGGTTTTATGTCACTCCCTCTCCCGCCCGCAAGATGGAAGGAATCAGAGTGAGTCTTGGTTTAATTGCACAGCATGAAATATGCCACGAAGTAGATGTGGCAAATTAAGTGATTGATTTTATTCAGATTATCTATCTACATCTGTGCCCGCTTTGCAAATAACGGGCAACTGCGGACAACAGCGGACACATACCGGACAAGCAAAGGCAATTTATGCGCTGACTATCGTACCGGGAAATTGCACGCAGAACTTGCTGCCGACATCCGGTGTGGATTCGATCAGCAGGTTTGCCTTGTGCCGTAACAGTACATGCTTGACGATCGCCAGGCCCAGGCCGGTACCCTGGGTTTCGCGTGAACGGCTTTTATCGACACGGTAAAAGCGCTCCGTCAGACGAGAGATATGTTCAGCGCTGATACCTATACCATCATCCTGAACCGCGAATTTGGGCCCCTGCTCGGTATCGATCCAGCTGATTTTGATATTGCCGTTCTCTGGCGTATAACGGATTGCGTTCGTCACCAGATTGGTCAGTGCACTGCGGATTTCGTCATTGCTACCGCGAATATCCGGCCCAGTACATTCCAGAGTAATCGTGTGCTTGCCAGCGGACAGCGCATGCGCCTCCTGCAATATCTGCTCCAGCAAACCCAGCATATTGATACGTTCAGGACGTGGCGGGTAGTCAACTGATTCCAGCCTGGTCAGGGTCAGCATGTCTTCAACCAGACGTTGCATACGTTCGCCCTGCTCCGTCATCAGTTTCAGATGCATATTACGGGTCTGATTGTCCAGATCCCCCTGCATCGAAGCAATTTCCAGAAAGCCATTAATGACAGTCAAAGGCGTGCGTAATTCATGCGAGGCATTTGCAATAAAATCGCGCCGCATCATGTCTATGCGCTCAGACTCGGTGACGTCATGGGTTACCAGAATCTGGCGGCGATTTTCAAACGGGATGATATGGGCGATCAGCTTGCGGTCACGGAAAGACAATGTCAGGGGTGTCTCATAGCGGCCAAGGATGATGTAATCCATAAATTCCGGGCTACGTACCAGATTGGTGACGCGCATGCCCTTGTCTTGTGCCAGGCTCAGGCCCAGATGGCTTTCCGCAGCAGGATTACACCATTCAAGAAATAGCACATCATCCATGATCACTACACCATCCGGCAACAGGGTCATGGCCTGGCGAAAACGCGCCAGCCATTCTGCCAGCTCGGCCTGGTTTTTTTCATCACCGCGACGCAGTTTGTACAAGCGAGAAAAAATATCAGTCCAGGCGCCCCAGCCATCCGGCAAACGCGAACTGCTGGGATGATCCAGCCAGTCCGCCAGGCGCTGCAGATAAAACAGCTGGATACAAAACAGGCCAATCAGCCCGGCCATGCCTATCAACAAGCCGGTAACAGCTCCCCACAGGTAGGCAGCACAGGCCGTTCCTATCAATACGACTAAAATACGCACAAACGCAGAGATCCAGAAAATGAGGCGTGGTGACATGAATGATCCTGAATATTGCTTGGAATGATGGCTGGCTATTTACACAGATAATCGACTTGTGCCGGCACCTGTACGGCATGCCCAAGCCTGTTGAGCTTGATACATTATCAAGCTTACTCTATCTGAGAGAGAATGGTGTGTTTTCTCAACATCCCTGCCATGAACGACAGCAGGCAAAGCCACAGAGGCTAGAGAGGGTGCAACCAGAGGCAGGGAGACAGCAAAACGGCATGCTGCTACCCCGTCATTATTCACTGATGTAATTTGCATAAATGGTGCTCAGACTGACAGCATATGCCTGAGTAGCGGCATTTATTTTTCAGACAGCATATAGCCTACGCTACGTACTGTCTTGATAAGGGATTCGGCATTTTTCAAGACTTTACGCAGACGCAAGACATGCACGTCAACAGTTCTTTCTTCAATGACGACATGATCACCCCATACCTTGTCGAGCAACTGGCTACGCGAAAAGACACGTTCGGGATGGGCCATGAAGAATTTCAGCAATTTGTATTCGGCATGACCGATATCGACCTTGCTGTCTTCAATCTTGACTGTGCAACTGACAGGATCAAGCACGACCGGCCCGGCAGTCAGGGCTGTTTGTGCATGTTCAGGGCTCTTGCGACGCAACAGCGCCTTGATCCTGGCGGTGAGTTCACGTGGTGAAAAAGGCTTGGTCACGTAATCGTCGGCACCATGATCGAGGCCGGCAATCTTGTCTTCTTCCATGCTCTTCGCTGTCAGCATGATGACCGGTATTTCATTGAATTGACGATCGGAACGTATCTTGGACAAAAGTCGCAAGCCACTTTGATCTGGCAACATCCAGTCCAGCAAAATCAGTTGCGGAGTGCGGCGCTGCAAATAATCCCAGGCCTCTGCTGTAGAGTTGACCGCAAAAGTGTTCCAGCCGGCAGCGCGCAGTGAAAAACTCACCAGTTCCACGATTGCCGGCTCATCTTCCACAATGAGTATTGTTGTGTCTGTAGCCATTATAAATAATTAATTCTGTTGTTCCTGCTTGCTGGTCACATAGTCGGAATGACGGATGTCCTTGCCTTCAACGATATAAATCGTATGTTCGGCAATATTCTTGGCGTGATCACCAATACGTTCTATCGCCTTTGCGACCCAAAGTGCGTCCAGGGAAGATGATATCGTAGCTGGATCTTCCATCATGAAAGTAATCAGATTACGCATGATGGAGCGGAAGTCATTGTCAATCAGCGCATCCTGTGCGATCAACTGCACAGCCTTGGCTCCATCCTGACGGGCAAAGGCATCCAGCGACTGATGCAACATGTCTGCCACACTGCTGGCCAGCACGCGCACGGTTTCATAGCCGCTGAACATCGGTACGCCACGTTTGTTGTTGGCAGCATCTCTGGAAATGCGTGCAATCTTGGTCGACTCGTCGCCGATTCGTTCAAGATCGGTAATGACTTTACCAGTTGCCATGACAGTGCGCAGATCATTCGCTGCCGGCTGACGTTTGACGATCAGGTGGCTGCACATGTCGTCCAGGCTGACTTCCAGCCGGTTGACTTCCAGGTCAGACTGTATCACTGCTTCTGCCTGTTCAGCATTACCTGTGCGGAAGCAGGACATCGCGTCATGGAAATGGCTTTCTACCAAACCGCCCATCAACAAGACCTTGGAACGTATCGTCTCCAGATCCATATCATATTGTTTTGAGGAATGTTCGCCTGTCACAGGTTTCTCCTGAATTCGCAATTGCAATAATTAAAACACCGCCATGCAGTCTTGTGTCTGCCCCGTACACATACGGGCCGACAAACAAGGCAAGCTGTCGTTTTCTTAGCCGAAACGGCCAGTTATATAGTCTTGAGTTTCTTTCTTCACCGGATTCATGAAGATATGATCTGTTTCACCGAATTCGACCAGTTCACCCAGATACATGTAGGCGGTATAGTCAGAACAACGCGCCGCCTGTTGCATATTATGGGTAACAATGGCAATCGTGTATTCTTCTTTCAGCTCATTGATCAGTTCTTCGATTTTCACCGTAGAAATCGGATCCAGTGCCGAGGTCGGTTCATCCAGCAGCAACACTTCTGGTCTGACGGATACACCACGGGCGATGCACAGACGCTGTTGCTGACCACCGGACAGGCTCAGACCACTCTTGTTGAGTTTGTCTTTGACTTCAGTCCAGATAGCCGCTTTTTTCAGCGCCCATTCAACACGTTCATCCATCTCACCTTTGGACAGGTTTTCATACAGGCGGACACCAAAGGCGATGTTGTCATAGACCGACATCGGGAAAGGTGTAGGTTTCTGGAACACCATGCCGACGCGTGCACGCAGCAGGTTGATGTCCTGATCCGCATCCAGAATATTTTTGCCGTTGTACATAATCTTGCCCTCGGCACGCTGGCCAGGATACAGATCATACATACGGTTCAAGGTACGCAACAGCGTTGACTTACCGCAACCGGACGGGCCGATGAAGGCAGTCACTTTTTTATCGTAAATATTCAGATTGATATCGCGCAGGCTACGGGTAGCACCGTAATAAAAATTCAAGCCGCCGATTTCGATTGCTTTTTTGTATTGATTGTCTTGTGGAGTAGTCATATCGAGGCCAATATTAATGCTGTGTTTTTTGGTTAAACAAAGTACGCGATAAAATATTCAAACCCAGGACGCTGAAGGTAATCAGCAATGCTCCACCCCAGGCCAGGTCACGCCAGTTGTCATAAGGACTCATCGCAAACTGATAAATCACTACCGGCAGGTTGGCCATCGGTTTGTTCATATTGCCACTGAAGAACTGATTGTTCAGCGCTGTGAACAGCAAAGGCGCAGTCTCACCAGAGATACGGGCAACCGCCAGCAAAATCCCAGTCACAACACCAGCCTTGACAGCACGCAAGCGTATCAGAAGAGCGACCTTCCAGCGTGGTGCGCCCAGTGCAAATGCTGCTTCACGCAAGCTGGCCGGAACCAGCCCCAGCATATTGTCGGTAGTACGTACCACGACCGGGATAGCAATCAGCGAAATTGCCACGCTACCTGCCCAGCCAGAGAAATGCTTGACGTTGGCGACGTAAATCGCATACACAAACAGACCAACCACAATCGAAGGCGCCGATAACATGATGTCGGTAACGAAACGTGTAACGCCACCGAACCAGCTTTTATCGCCGTATTCAGCCAGGTAAATACCCGCCAGTATGCCTATCGGTGTGGAGATCAGTGTAGCGGTACCCACCATCATGAAGCTACCGACAATCGCATTCATCAAACCGCCACCATCACTGCCTGGTGCCGGTGTCGATTCGGTGAACATGGCTATATTGATGGCAGAAACGCCTTTCAGTATCAGCGTGAACAAAATCCACATCAGGAAAATCACACCTAGGGCCATTGCCAGTGAAGACAGGGTGATACCTAATTTATGCATCAGCAAACGACGGCGATAGACCGGATTGCTGGCTTGTTGCATCGTTGAATTTTCCATTATTTCGTTCCTTCCTTACGAGTCAGGCCAAGCAAGAGCAGCTTTGCAGCGGACAAGACTATGAATGTAATGACAAACAGTATCAAGCCCAGCAGGAACAGGGAGGAAGTATGCAATACCGATTCCGCCTCGGCAAACTCATTCGCCAATGTGGAAGCGATACTGTTACCAGCCGCAAACAGCGACCAGGACAAGTGATGTGAGTTACCGATAACGAAAGTAATCGCCATTGTTTCACCCAGCGCACGACCCAGGCCCAGCATGACGCCGCCGACCACACCGATTTTTGTATAAGGCAGCACGATCTTGCGCACAACTTCCCATTTGGTGCAGCCCAGACCATATGCAGATTCTTTCAGCACCGGTGGCACCACTTCAAATACATCACGCATAACGGATGAAATGAAGGGGATGATCATGATTGCCAGGATCACACCGGCAGCCAGAATACCCATGCCTATCATCGGGCCAGAAAACAGGATGCCAATCACCGGCAGCTTGCCCAGAGTGGCCGCCAGGGCTGGCTGTACATACTGGGAAAACAGGGGGGCAAATACAAACAGGCCCCACATACCGTAAATGATACTGGGAACGCCAGCCAGCAGTTCGATGGCGGTGCCCAAAGGACGCTTCAGCCATGGCGGGCAAATTTCTGTCAGGAACAATGCAATACCGAAACTGACAGGAAAAGCGATCAACAATGCGATGACCGAAGTGACCAGGGTGCCGACGATAGCGATCATGCCGCCAAACTTGTCGTTGACCGGATCCCATTCTATCGTCGTGATAAAACCAGGACCAAATTCCTGCATGGCCGGAATGGCGCGCAAGAACAGGGAAATAATAATACCGACCAGTACCACCAGCACAAACGCGGCGAAACTAAAGGTCAGTTTATGAAAAAAGAAATCTTGCCAGCGCTGACGGCGCATCACTGCAACCATTTTTGCCGAATCAACCTGATTCGCCTGCTGCTGTGCCATATTGGCCGTGGGTGGGATTGCAGTTGGTGCAGTCATGTTGACGGAGGACATTTGGGTAGTCATGGGTGTCTTTTCCACCGGAAGGTAATCCGGGCAGTCCCGGATTACCTTATTCTGTTTAGTTCAAGTTCTGAACAGGTTGAAACTTTTTATTACCACAGCGCCTTGCCGGAAGCATCTTTGACTTTAGCTTTCCAGCTGTCTTCGATCAACTTGACAACTGGTGCTGGCAGGGACACATATTCCAGTTCAGCAGCCATGGCGCCACCGTTTTTGAATGCCCAGTCAAAGAATTTCAATACTTCTTTGCCTTTTTCAGCGTCAGCCTGTGCTTTGTGCATCAGGATGAAAGAAGCGCCAGTGATAGGCCAGGTGATTTTGCCAGGCTGGTTAGTCAATACCAGGTACATGCCTGGAGCCTTGCTCCAGTCAGCACCGGCAGCAGCAGCCTTGAAGTTTTCATCATCAGGTTCTGCAAACTGGCCATCCGCATTTTTCAACAAGGTGTAAGCCATCTTGTTTTTCTTGACGTAGGCATATTCAACATAGCCGATGGAATTTCTGATTTGTTTGACGCTGGAAGCAACGCCTTCATTGCCCTTGCCACCTACACCGACTGGCCATTTAACGGCAGTAGAAGAACCTACGGCTGTTTTGAATTCGGCATTGACTTTGCTCAGGTAATCAGTCCACAGGAAGGTTGTGCCGGAACCGTCAGAACGGTGTACGACAGTGATGTCTTCTGCTGGCAGTTTCAGGCCTGGGTTGAGGGCCACGATTTCTGGTGCATTCCATTTAGTGATTTTACCCATGTAGATGGCGGCCAGTATATCGCCTGTCATCTTCATTTTGCCTGGAGCGATACCGTCCAGATTCACAACAGGAACCACGCCACCGATAATAGCCGGGAACTGTGTCAGACCTTCAGCATCGAGTTCTTCTGCTTTCAATGGCATGTCAGATGCGCCAAAATCCACAGTTTTCGCTTTGATCTGCTTGATACCGCCGCCAGAACCGATAGACTGGTAATTCAAACCGTTGCCGCTGGCTTTTTTATAAGCTTCAGCCCATTTGGCATAAATTGGGTAAGGGAAAGTCGCGCCAGCGCCGGTAATATCGGCAGCCTGAGCAGCGCCGAATGTGACAGCAACGCCGATTGCAGCGATGAGAGTTTTGACAACACGTTTGATTTGCATGTTCACCTCAGAGTTAAATAACAGGTATTCAGTACTACGAGGCGCACTATACAAGCCAAATATGACAAGATTATGACGCAATGAAATACCTATGAAATAATTGGATTTATTACCATTTTCATGTCATAAACTTGTCATGTAAGCCAACTAGAATGTCTGCGTGTATATATATGATGGCTTTTATGACATGCGAAATACTATGCCCAACCAGGTAGCCCCCGCTTCAACGACCACGTCGGAAGAAATGAAACAGGAAGTCATTGCAGAAAACAAGCCTGCCGAGAAGCCGGCCAAGGCAACAAAACTTGTCAAGGTGACCAAACCTGTCAAGGAGGCACCTACTGAACTGTCACGTTCAGTCATCTTCCTTGACCGTGAAATGTCACAAATCGCCTTTAACTGGCGCGTGCTGGCGCAGGCTGAAGATCGCAGCATTCCATTGCTTGAGCGGCTGAAATACCTGTGTATCGTCGGCAGCAATCTGGATGAGTTCTTTGAAGTCAGGGTAGCCAGCCTGCTGGCCCAGAACACCGTCGATGGTGAACTGGTACAACACCCAACCTTCCAGGCCATGTTAGAACGGATCAGCAAGGAATGCCACCAGTTAGCACATAGACAATATGAGCTGCTGAATCAGGAAATCCTGCCCCAGTTATCCAAAAAAGGCATACACCTGCTGCGTCATTCAGAACGTAACGAAGCGCAGCGTGCCTGGGTCAAAGCGTATTTTGAACGTGAAGTACGCCCATTGCTGACGCCGATAGGCCTGGATCCGGCCCATCCCTTCCCGCAAGTCGTCAACAAGAGTCTGAATTTCATCGTCTCGCTGGCTGGCAAGGATGCTTTCGGTCGCGGTACAGCCATTGCCATCGTCAAGGCACCGCGCGTATTGCCTCGCATCATACGTCTGCCAGATGAGCTGTCCAACAATGGCATGGCCTTCTGCCTGCTGTCGTCGGTGATTCACTCACACATTGAAGATTTGTTTAACGGACGTGAAGTCTTGTATTACTCACAATTCCGCGTGACCCGTGACAGTGATTTGTGGGTGGATGAAGAAGAAGTCAAAAACCTGCGTCAGGCCTTGCAAGGCGAATTGCAAACCCGCCAGTTCGGTGCAGCCGTACGTCTGGAAGTCGCCAAAAACTGCCCGGAAAACCTGTCGCGCTTCCTGCTGGAACAATTCTCCCTCGATAGCGACCGCCTGTATCCGGTCGATGGTCCGGTGAATATGGTCCGGCTGGGCGAGCTGGTTGATCATGTGAAGCAGGCGAACCTGCGCTTCCCGCCCTTCTCTGCCAAAGCGATCGTGAAATATGCGCATGCTGACATATTCACACTTTTGCGCAAGCAGGACATCTTGTTGCATCACCCATTCCAGCCTTTCCAGACCGTGATTGATTTCATCCGTTCTGCATCACTGGACCCCAGTGTGGTTGCCATCAAGCAGACGATTTATCGCACCGGCATGAATTCCGATCTGATGGAATCCCTTATCACCGCAGCCCGGCTGGGTAAGGAAGTCACCGTCATTGTCGAGCTGATGGCGCGCTTTGATGAAGAAGCCAACATCAACTGGGCAGACAAGTTGCAACGCGCTGGTGCCCAGGTTGTGTATGGTGTGGTCGGCCTGAAGACCCATGCCAAACTGGCGCTGGTGATACGCCGTGAAGAAGGTGGCCTGTTACGTCACTATGCCCATCTGGGTACAGGTAACTATCACCCTTCCACTACCCGTTTTTATACCGACTTTGGTTTATTGACTGCCCATCCTGAAATGGCAGCAGAAGTGAATGAAGTGTTCATTCACCTGACCGGTCTGACTAAACCGAAGAAGCTTGACTATCTGTGGCTGGCTCCATTTGCACTGCAACCACAGATTATCAAGGCCATCCGTAATGAAGCACGGATTGCCCGCGAAGGCCGCCCTGCCCGGATCATTGCAAAAATGAATGCCTTGCTGGATGAATCCGTGATCCGCGCCCTGTATGCGGCATCTGCTGATGGCGTAAAGATAGACTTGATCATACGTGGTGCCTGCGCCTTGCGCCCAGGCGTGCCTGGTCTGTCAGAAAATATACGCGTGCGCTCGATTATTGGCCGCTTTCTTGAACATAGCCGTATTTATTATTTCCGCAATGACCTCGCGCATGATGTGCATCTGGCCAGTGCTGACTGGATGAACCGCAATTTGTTCCGTCGAATTGAAGTGGCCTTTCCAGTGCTGGAAAAATCACTGAAAAAACGTGTGATATCGGAAGGCCTTGAGCCTTACTTGAAAGATAACGTTAATGCCTGGGTACTGGATTCTGATGGTCATTATGAGCGTAAGAAAGTGCGTGCCAAACAATTGCGTTTCTGCGCCCAGCAACATTTGATGCACAGCCTGGGTTCAGTAGCGGATACGGATAACTAACGATGGATTTAATTCTCTGGCGGCATGCGGAAGCAGAACCTGCAACAGAAGAGCTCACTGATGAATTCAGGAAGCTGACTGGCAAGGGTTTAAAACAGGCGGGCAAGATTGCCTACTGGCTTGACAGCACACTGCCAGAGACCTGCAAAATCCTGGTCAGTCCCACCATCCGCACCCGGGACACTGCCGAAGCACTGATCGCCTGCGGCAGAAAATCCAAAGTCTTGCCCGAACTGGGACCGGCCGCCAGTGTCGCAGACATATTGACAGCAGCAAACTGGCCTAATAGCCGCGAGCCTGTGCTAATAGTCGGCCACCAGCCCTACCTGGGTCAGGTGGCGGCAGAACTGCTTGGCCACCCCTTGCAGGAATACAGCGTACGCAAAGGTAACGTCTGGTGGATCACACAAAGACAGCGTGAAAACAGCGTCACGCAAACCTACCTGAAAGCAATCATGTCGCCTGACCTGGTCGTCAAATAACTGAAACCTGACAGCTGCTGAATGCCAGCCCACGCAGGTTCCCGGGTAGCCAGCAACAATACAGGCTAGCTGTTAGTATACGCGTCTGCCATCTACCTTCTCCTGCTGATGAAACCCGTACACATTCTCGCCGCCATGATTGCTGTCGTTACCTGGGGCGTGAATTTTGTGGTCATCAAGATCGGTCTGCAAGGTTTGCCGCCAGTGTTGTTCACAGCATCCCGGTTTGTATTTGCCGCCTTCCCGCTGATTTTTTTCATCCCCCGTCCACAGACTGCCTGGAAATGGATTATTGCTTACGGCATGTTCCAGTTTGCCTTCCAGTTCACCTTGCTGTTTTGCGGCATGAAACTGGGTTTCCCGGCTGGTCTGGCATCGCTGGTGATGCAGTTACAGGCTTTTTTCACCATGGGTCTGGCGGTATTGATGCTGGGTGAAAAAAAGCCGCAACTGATGCAGGTGCTGGGTGCACTCGTTGCCCTGTCGGGCATGGCTCTGGTTGGCATGCATATTGAAGCGCAGGCTACCATGCTGGGTTTCCTGCTGGTGGTGGCTGGCAGCATTTGCTGGAGCATCGCCAATATCGTCACCAAGAAAATTGGTGTAGTCAATCCACTGGCGATGGTGGTGTGGGGGTCGGCCATTGCCAGCCCGCCGCTGATGATTGCGTCACTGCTGCTGGAAGGTAGCGATGCCTGGCTCAACGCCTATGCGCAATTGAACTGGACATCGGTCGCAGCGATTATTTATCAGTCTTATCCAAATACCTTGCTGGGATTTGGTATCTGGTCCTGGCTGATGCGTAAATATCCGGCTGCCACGGTGGCACCCTTCACCCTGCTGGTACCAGTGGTTGGCATGCTGAGTGCATCCGTGATATTGGACGAGCCCCTGCTGTGGTGGAAGATATGTGCTGGCTTGCTGGTAATTGGCGGTCTGGTGTTCAACCAGTTTGGCCAGCGTCTGTGGGTATGGCTTAAACCAGCACCGTCGAATTAACTGCCGACGGCTTCCAGTTCCGCTTCATGCTCTGCGTCGACAAAGGTTTCAGGTGCAGTTGCCGGATGGATGATGTCATGCCAGGTCACCAGCTTTAATACACCCTGCGCATCTTCGACCAGGGCTGACAGGCTTTCTACCCAGTCACCATCATTGCAATACAGGATACCGTTGATATCGCGGATTTCTGGCTTGTGGATATGGCCACAGATTATGCCATCCAGCCCTTTGCGACGCGCTTCATCTGCCAGTGCATCTTCAAATTGTGTGATATAGCTGACCGCGTTCTTGACCTTTTGCTTCAGGTATTGCGACAGCGACCAGTAAGGCATACCGGCACGTGCGCGCCAGTTATTGAAAATCTGATTGAACTTCAGGATGACCGTGTACAGGCTGTCGCCCACATAGGCCAGCCATTTGGCGCAAGCGATAACACCATCAAAACGATCACCATGCAACACCAGCATGCGCTTGCCGGCAGCGGTGGTATGCACAAGCTCATCACGGATCTTGATACCACCAAAATCGAGGTCGATGAACTGGCGTATGGATTCGTCATGGTTGCCAGGCACGAAGATGACATTCGTGCCTTTTTTGGCTTTCTTCAATACGGTCTGCACCACATTATTGTGGGTTTGATCCCAGTACCAGCGACGTTTCAACTGCCAGCCATCAATGATGTCGCCCACCAGATACAGGGTTTCAGAGTCGGTCGCGCGCAAGAACTCGAGCAGTTTGGCTGCCTGACAGCCGCTCGTTCCCAAATGTAAATCAGAAATCCAGATGGTGCGGAAACGCTGGGTTTCTTTTTTACCGGACTTGTACAATTTACTATTCAGGAACTGATCGGCTGGTTTCATGCTTGTTACTCCCCTGTTCCGTAGTGACGTGCATAACGGTTGTCCAGATTCGCCAATGGCAGCATGACGAACAAGTCGGCGCTGTGGAAATCAGGGTCCCAGGCCGGGTCACCGCACACCCAGGCACCGGCCCGCAAATAGCCCTTCAGCAAAGGCGGGATGCGCGCTTCAGTTGCGCTGCTGTCGATTTCGTCCAGCGGGAAAGGCGTGTGTGGCGTGACGCGGTATTCAAGCGGAGCAAAATCTGCCGCAGACAAGCCGCGATAAATGGCAGCAGCATTCTGGCCGCCATCTGTCAGGCTGATGCTGGCACAACCGATGAGATGTGAGCAACGTTCACGGCGCATATAGGCAGCCAGGCCGGCCCACAACAGCATGATGACAGCGCCACTGCGGTAATCGGGATGGATGCAGGCACGACCAGCTTCTGCCACGCTGTGGCGGATATTGTGCAGGCGCGACAGATCAAATTCTGTTTCCGAATAATAGCGGCCCATCTGGCGCGCAGCATTCGGCCCCATGATGCGATAGGTGCCAACTACTTTCAGGCTCTTGGAATCACGTACTATCAAGTGATCGCAGTAATCATCAAATTCATCTTTATCCAGCCCATCCGGGTTGGACAGGGCTGACAAGCCCATGCTTTCGATAAATACCTTGTAACGCAGGCGTTGCACTTCCGTAACTTCTTCTGGCGTTGTAGCAAGGCTCAGATTGAGTTTGGAAAAACTTGGATTAGCATCGGCGGGTATCGTGAGTAATCGCATTCATCGTCCTTGTCATGTTGTTCGTTGATTCGACGAACGAAGGATAATCAAGGATTACTTCAGCAAGATGACAGCCAGATGTCGGTTTGATGACAGGCAAAAAAACAACAATCCCCGTTAAAACCAGAGTTTCCCGGGGATTTCTGGGGTCATCTTAATGACAAGAAAGTAATACGACTGTGCTTATTTTTCTTTCTTTGGACGTCCGGCCTTCAGGGGTGCAAGTCCGGCGATCAGCTTTTTCAGTGCCGGTACATCTGTCTTGCTCAGCAGTGCCACGCCTATACGCAATAACTGACTTTTCTTGACTTCCACGCCAGCCTTCAGGCAGGCTTTTTTGACAGCACCCAGGGCCGCGTATTCACTTTCAGGCATTGTGAAGCTATCACGTACCAGTTTTGCTTTCTTCACTTTTTCTACCGGAACGGCAACCAGCTTGGCAACCGGAGCAAGCACCTTGACTTCTGCCGCTTTCACGACCTTTGGTGCCGGGCCCGGTTTGGCTACCGCTACAGACTTGGCCTTAGGCGCAGGCTTAGCCTTAGGCGCAGGTTTGGCCACGGACTTCGCTACCGGAACAGGCTTGGCAACAACTGCTTTTTTTACTGTAGCGACTGGACTTTTCTTCACAGCCACTTTTTTTGGGGCACTTGCCACCACGACGGAATTCACGGGATTCGGTTTTTTGCTTGCTGCAGTTACCATTTCAACCTCCAAATTTAAAAACATGTAAACAATATAAACAATTTATTGTCGATATGCAAGGATGAAGCATAGCCAGCAGAAATGACATCCGCATTACCAAAAGCCGCCCGTCAGCAAAAACATGGCCTCCATGAGATAATCCGCGCCGATTTTGTTATGAAACATCCCGCTTTTGTTATTTGGCCTTGTTACAGCCAGCTTACTTTCATCATGATGCGCCCTTATTTACTCTTCCCCCTGCTGCTCCTGCTTTCTCACGTCACAATTGCTACTGAAATTCAAGGTGCTGGCTCGTCTGCTGCTGCTCCTTTGTATCAGAAATGGGCAGATGCCTATGTGAAAGCCGGCGGCCCGACTATCACTTATCAGGCCACGGGTTCATCCGCCGGCATCAAGAAAATCAAGGAAAATAGCCTCGAATTTGGTGCCAGCGATGCCGCGCTGAGCCAGGCAGACCTGAAAAAGTCTGCATTAATACAGTTTCCGTCTGCCATTTCCGGTGTGGTACCAGTCATCAACTTGCCGGGTATTAAAACGGGTGAATTACGTCTGAACGCAGACATGCTGGTGGCGATATTTTCCGGCGATGTCAGCAACTGGAATGACCCTGGCATTCAAGCCTTGAACCCGGGGCTGCGTTTGCCCAACAAGGCGATAGAAGTCATCGTGCGTCAGGATGGTTCAGGTACGACCTATAATTTTTCCGATTATCTGAACAAGGTCAGCAAATCCTGGCAAACCCGTTTTGGCAAGAATTTTACGATCGCCTGGAACACGAAACTGACTCAGGTCAAAGGCAGCAGCAGTATTGTGACAGCCTTGAAAAAGACAGCCTATTCCATCAGCTATATTGACTATAACTATGTGGTACAAGACAAGCTGGATAGCGTGCAGTTGCAAAACCGCGACGGCAAATTTGTTTCGCCTTCAGCCGAGGCATTCTCTGCGGCACTGTCTAACAGTAACTGGAAAACCGATGCCAATTTTGAAGAAATGCTGACTGACAAACCAGGTCAGAAAACCTGGCCTATCACCATGGGTACCTTCATCATCATGCAGCAACATGCCAAAAATGCGCAGCAAACAACGGCGGCATTGAAATTCTTTACCTGGGCCTTCATGCGCGGCGACCGTTTTGTCAACAATGTCGATTTCGTGCGCTTGCCAGATGGTCTGCAAGCCAGGGTATTCAAGGAAATGACAACTGTCACAGATAAAAATGGCCAAACGCTGAACTGGAATCTGCATACAGAAATAAACGGCAAAAACTAGAATTCCTGTTTTTTTTCTACGCTATCAAGCCATGAAGATATTCAGGACAGGATACATACGCCTGCTGGCGTATGTATATGCGCAATCAGACGTGGTGACTGATGGGCTGCTATGGCATGAACAACAATCCCGGCCTGCATCTGCAATGACTGCATCAGGCGCGCAAGCCTTGCTGCATCAGGATGATGCAATTCCAGCTTCAACAAGGCCAATCCTTGCTGCGGCATACCCTGTGCAGGATGGCGTGCGGTATGCCACTCTATCAAGGCTGGCGCTACACCTTCAAGAGGCAGGGAACCGTCCTCAGGAATGGTAATGAGCCAATGATTGTCGCCACGACTCATGGGTTCGATCTTGCCCAGATCTTCCTGGCTATGTGCGAGCGTGGCATGAATATCAGCGGTGCGCGCGACCCAGTTTGACAGACGCGGCGGCGTATCAGCTGCCAGTGCATCCAATGCAAACCAGCGTGGCCGGGATGGGGGCGGTACTGAGGGATCAGCCGCGATCACCTCCAGAAACAGTTCGTCCCCCAGCCGCAATAGAAGGTTATGCGTCCCCATGCGGGGATGTTCACCACCTTGCAACGGGGCTATACCCAGAACCTGGCGTACATAGTCGCACCCGATTGTAAGTCAGGTGCGGTAATAGTGATGTGATCCAGATAACAGCGAGACACGATAAACCGCTCCCAGGTGAAGGTAATTGACAGAGACCTATCTGGCTGCCGCTTCGGTTTCTTTTTTCTGAGACGCGACAGGCACTTCGGGAAGTGCTTTTCTCCAGCTCACAGGTGTGTATTGTTCCCAGTTGGTATTGGGGACATAAAACAAGGCAGCCTGCTTATGTGACAGGAAATAGAATGAGGGTTGCTGTATCAGTTTCACCTGACCGCCACCGACAAAATATTCGATGGAAAAACGTGGATATGCCATGACCAGACCACCAGCGACAAAAGACACATCTTCCGGTTTGATGATTTCTGCCACTTTTGTTTCATTGGTCCCGGTCGTCACGTCCTGCAAGCGCTGTCTGTTCTTTTCGAACAATTCACGTTCAGCGAATGTGTCACGTGCATTATTCAGCTTACGGATGATGCCCAGTGGATTGGTACCAATATCCACCAGCGATCCATATTCCATTACACGAGTAGCTCGTTCTACAGACCAGCCTCGCCAACCGGACTATCCGGCAGATATCAATCCAGCGTCGCGGTACGATAACGATTGACTTCGGGTGCTGTCACCACCGATGCCTGATTACCCCAGGCGTTACGTACATAACTCAATACCAGCGCCACTTCATTGTCCGACAAGACCTGGCCAAATGGCGGCATGCCATATGGACGCGGATTGCCTTTGGTGACAGGTGGAAAGCCGCCAGCCAGAATCAGGCGCACAGGATTAGCCACCAGTTGCGTCTGTATCGCCGGGTTGCCTTTCAGTGCCGGGTAAATGGATGGCACACCTGCTCCAGCGGCGCCATGGCAATCCATGCAATGTGTCTTGTACAGTGCGGCGCCAGATTTCATGACGCCATCCATGGTTTCCTTGCTGATGTTTTGCGCAGACAATGCACGGTCAAGCAGATCTTTTTCTTCGACCTTTACCGCAGGTGTGGCACGCAGATAAGTCACCATCGCGTTCATATCCTGCTCAGACAAATGCTGCAGACTGGCCGACACGACTTCTGCCATGGGGCCGGATACAGCAGTATCTGCATTGATGCCGTGTTTCAGCAAGGCCAGCAGTTGCGGTGCCTGCCATTGAGCCAGATTGATTTCCTTGCCGTTTGCCAGAGAAGGCGCATACCAACTGGTCAGCGCCAGTTCACCACCAGACAAGTCAGCCGTACCGGCATTCGCACCCAGCATATTGCGGCTGCTATGGCAGGCGCTGCAATGGCCAAGTCCGTTCACCAGGTAGGCACCACGATTCCATTCCGCGCTTTGCTGTGTATCTTGCCGATACACCGAGGGACGGAAATACGCAGCCCGCCAAAACGCCAGCAAAGCCCGTTGATCATAAGGAAAGCGTAATTCATGCGGCTGGTTGGGGCGCTCTATCTTGGGGATGGATTGGAAATAGGCATACATGGCATCAGAATCTGTGCGCGTTACCTGGCTGTAATTGGTATACGGAAAAGCCGGATACAGCATGCGCCCGCCACGCCCTTTGCCATTGTGCAAGGCTTGCCAGAAATCTTCGGCACTCCAGCCACCGATACCGGTTTTTACATCGGGGGTAATATTAGGTGCGACAAAATCACCAAACTCAGTCTGCAACACCCTGCCACCGGCAAATGCAGCGCCACCACGTGCCGTGTGACAGGACATGCAGTTACCGGCACGCACCAGGTATTCGCCCCGGGCGACCAGATCAGCAGTCTCTGCACTATTTACGCCATTGGCACCATTAGAACCATTAGCAGATTTGGGCTGCTCAGCCAGTACCTGATGATCATCTACCAGATAATAACCATACGCCGCCACACCGGCAGCGCCCAACAAACCGACCGCCACCAGCGCCAGTAAAATCAAATAAAATCTTTTCATGTGGTTCTGTCGTATCTGGATTTAGCGAGGAATACTGCCGCAAGACAGCGGGAACTGACGCCCACCGGCATCAGCAGATGCCAATGCTGTTGTGTCTATTGGCACATGCTGTGCTGCCAGCCAAGCAGCAATTGCTGAAATATCCTGGGGTTTCAGCTTGGCGGCCACCTGCTGCATGCAGTCTGGCGCATGGGCCTTGCGGCTGCCGGTTTGCCATGCCCCCAACTGAGCGACCAGGTAATCCCTGGGCAAACCCAGCAAACCCGGGACATAGGGTGTCAGACCAGTCATTTTGTCGCCATGGCAGGCAACACAGGCAGGCAGATCACGTGATTTATCTCCATTCAACACCAATTGCCGGCCTTGCTCCAGCACAGATGCGGGGGCGTCCGGTGCCTGTGGCGCCGAATAAGGGGGATGCTGATTTGCAAAGTAATCGGCAATTTCTTTCAGGTAGGCGTCTGACATATGCGCCACCATGTAACGCATGGCAGGATATCCGCGTTTGGCATCACGAAAATTGAGCAACTGGTTATACAGATAGCCAGCTGGCTTACCCGCTATCCTGGGATAAAAACCATCCGTACCCGCCCGCCCTTCAGCACCATGACAGGCGGTACAGGCCTTCAGGCGCTGGGCCAGGGTATCCGGAACAGTTTGTGCCGTTGCAAGAACAGGCACCATCAATATGCCTGAAAAAAAGAACTTTCGGCAAAAGGAAGAAAAACAGCGGGAGGCAACGAGCATTATCAACGCAGACAAAAAAAGGAGTCCAAAGAGTGTAGCTTAACAGTTTGCTCCAAAAACTTCCCGGTCGTTGCCCAAACCATGATGTAGATCAAACTAAATTCAGCTTCATATTCAGCCTCATATTCAGCCTCATATTCAGCCTCATATTCAGCTTCATATCGCGGATCAGGGAAATATTGTCATTTTAAAAAAAGATCAAGGCAAATGTTAAAGACCGTGACATCAGGCCGACGAATCGCAAAACATATTGATTTGGATTTACACAAAACCACCCTGGCTGTGTCACAGGTCCTTGCTGGGACGATTTTTCGTAAGCCCTATTGATCCATAAGATATAAATTAAGCCGCCATCGGAAAACTTTCTGCTTAGAAAAGCAAAGTCTTGCTTGTCAAGAAGGCTCAAGCCGAGGATAATCCTGCCCTTTCGTCTCGATTTGAGACTCAGATTCAGCAAGATGAAATTGGCCCGCTTTTAATCATTTAATCAGCGGGCTTTTTCATCCGCGCCACGCCTGCCGTTGATCTGTTACTGACGATCGCCAGCAGCTTTTTCGCCCTTGCTATTGCCAAACACTTTTGACAAGCATTTGTTGTCGTATTCGAATTTGTTACATGAAAAACAGCTTAACTGACTCAAACACTTCTCCAGCAACAAAAACAGGATCCACGCTCACTTTAGGTAAAAAAGCACCACTGCAACTGAATCGCAATGCGCCGACCATTTCGCGCACAACGACAGTACAAATGGTGGTCCCTGTCGCCGATATCACGGAAGAAACGCCAACCCTGGTTTCTGCACCGGTAACGGTCATCACCAAGCGCCGTTCGCGCCTGCAATTGGCAGATGCGGATACGGGTGCCGCCGACACGGCTGAAGCAGTCACGCCTGCCGAGTTTGACGCACCTGTCTCGGTCGCTGGCGATAGCAGCGACCAGACGGATGATGGCATGCCGCACCAGCCTCCGGCAATGCAGATGCAGGTACGTGAAGAAGCAGTCACCGCAGACAGCAAGCCGGATACTGGCGATACGGATTCTGCCAAGCCACGTGTAGTCGTGATACGTAAGACTGCGCCTAAAATGGCAAAGAAATTGCTACTGGCAGACCAGCAGGCGCCAGCGCCCGTGATCATTAAACGCGAAGCACGCATAGGTTCGGGCAAACTGGCACCGCCGGCACCGGTAGTGACACTGAAACCGATGTCGCCAACACCAGTATCGCAAGCAGTGCCGACGCCCGCTGCTGCGTCTGTCATGAAACCTGTAACCAGTTCCCTGGCTGCTACCGTCGCGCCCCCTGTCAGCAATGTGGCTGACATTGATACCTCCGGTTATATCTTGCCAGCAATGCGTGAGCCCGCAAAACGTGGTCGCAAACCATCCGAATTCACTTTTGAAAACGATGAAATCCTGGCATTGAATGCAGCTGAATCCGCAGAAATAAAACGTGCTGCACGTGCCAAGGCCAAAAAATCAAGTGTGGGTAGCTCTGCCAGTATCGCCAATAATGAAGAACAACTTGACCAGTATCGCAAGCAACTGACCAAGCTGATCAACCTGGGGAAAGACCGCAGTTATCTGACCCATGCAGAGATCAATGATCACTTGCCAGACGACGTGGCAGATGCAGAAATGATACAAGGCGTCATCAGCACCCTGAATGACATGGGTATCGCTGTCTATGACAGCGCACCCGATGCCGCCATGATGCTGCTCACCGATAATGTCGCCACCAATGTCAGCGAAGATGAAGCTGAAGCTGCTGCTGCCGCTGCACTGGCGACCGTGGATTCTGACTTTGGCCGTACTACGGACCCGGTACGCATGTATATGCGCGAAATGGGTGGCGTTGAACTGTTGACGCGTACAGGCGAAATCGAGATAGCCAAACGCATAGAAGATGGCCTGAAAGACATGGTGCAGGCGATCTCTGCCTGCCCTGGCACAATACAGGAAATCCTGGATATCGCTGACAAGATTTCAAAAGATGAAATCCGTGTCGACGACATCATAGACGGCATGCTGGACCCGGATGCCGCAGATGCTCCAGCGATAGAGCTCAGCGATGCCGATGATCTGGATGACCTCGATGACGACGATGATGCCGTAGCCGACAATGCCAGCGGCATCAGCGATGAACAGTTGCAGCAATTAAAGGCTGCCGTACTGCAAAAATTTGCAGTGGTAGGCATGCGCTTTGAGCAAATGCAGGCAGCCCGTGCAGCAGACGGTTATCAGTCACCTGCCTATCAACAGGCACAGCAAGCGATTACCCGCGAATTGCAAGGCATGCGCTTCAGCGTGAAAACAGCCGAGAAATTGTGCGACACGCTGCGCAAACAAATGAAAACGTTGCGCCAGACAGAAAAGCAGATGCTGGAATTGATGGTCAATAAATGCGGCATGCCGCGTGCTTACTTTGTTGAGCATTTCCGTCAAAATGCCTGCAATCCTGAATGGCTGAACCGTGAAATCAATGGCACATCAAGTTATGCCGCCATCCTGGGCCGTAACATCCATGCCGCGCGCGAGTTACAGCAACGACTGATTGATCTGGAACAAAATGTCCGTCTGCCTTTGCATGATCTGCGCGAAATCAACAAGCAAATGGTGGCGGGTGAAAAACGTTCCAGCGAAGCCAAGGCCGCCATGACCGAGGCTAACTTGCGCCTGGTGATTTCTATCGCCAAGAAATATGTCAACCGCGGCCTGCAATTTCTGGATCTGATCCAGGAAGGTAATATCGGCCTGTTGAAAGCGGTTGATAAATTTGAATACCGTCGTGGTTATAAATTCTCTACCTATGCCACCTGGTGGATCAGGCAGGCGATTGCACGTGCCATTGCGGATCAGGCGCGTACCATCCGTGTGCCGGTACACATGATAGAGACCATCAACAAAATGAACCGCGTCAAACGCCAGTTGCTGCAAGCCAGCGGACTGGAGCCAGAACCGGCAGCGATTGCTGAAAAGATGGGTCTGCCAGAAAACAAGGTACGTGAAATCCTGAAGATTGCCAAAGAGCCGGTGTCGCTCGATGTTCCTATCGGAGATGATGGTGATTCACAACTGGGCGATTTCATTGAAGACAGCATGACTCTGTCACCTATGGCAGCGGCCATGCAGGCATCGGTACAGGAAAAACTGAAAGAAGCTCTGGATTCATTGAGCCCACGCGAAGCGAAAGTCTTGCGCATGCGCTTTGGTCTGGAAACCAGTACTGAATTTACACTGGAAGAAGTGGGCAAGCAATTTGAAGTCACGCGCGAGCGCATACGTCAGATTGAATCCAAAGCCATGAAAAAATTGCGTCACCCTGCCCGTGCCGATCATTTGAAGAGCCTGATGGAAAGCAGCTAAATCTCACCGTCACCAGCTTTTCAGCACATTAAAAAAGCACTACCCTTTGAAAGGCAGTGCTTTTTTTTATTGGTGAAGCTTAAAACCGTCTGACAAGTTACATCATTAAAAATGACAGTGCAAATTGCACCTGCTCCAGTCTTTGCGCCGTGCTGCCCTCAACCAGCAGGAATGGAATGTCTCTATCATCCAGCACATTCAGCACCTCTTCATGAATCAACTGGCGCACGGCTGCCGATTCGCGTTGCAGGCCATCCGGCATCCACGGAAAATCTGGCGCTGTCACGATGGTGAAGTCGTATTGATGTGCCTGATCAAGCGCATCCAGTTCAGCACCGGCCTCACCAAAGTAATGGCGGCTATAAATGGCTGTCATACAGGGGCCGGTATCGCAAAACAGCCAGTCTTTCGCTTGAGATGCCAGTTCGGCTTCACGTTGCAACTGCGTGCGGGCGATCAGTATCTGTTCTTCCTGCTTTGGTACACGCTGCTGTTGCTCGACAAACTCACGCAGGTATTCGGGCACCCAGACGGTCTGGTAATGCGCGGCCAGCGCCTCTGCCAGGATGGATTTTCCTGATGACTCGGCTCCAAGAATCACGACCCGGTTTACTGTGGACATGCTTTACTCCAGGCGCGCAGGCCCATGATCGCCATCACAACGAAGATGCCATACAAAACGGCAGTTAGCATCAGGCCTTTATACATATATAAACCGACATACAGAACATCAACAATGATCCAGACATGCCAGTTCTCGATTTTTTTCCGGCTCAGCAAGACCTGTCCCAGTAAACTGCCTGCGGTCAGCAGACCATCCGCATAGGGTACATCGGTATCGGTGCAGTACTTCAGAAAGACCGCCAGCGCCACAAATGCCAGCAGGCAGGCGACAAGCGCCTGCCTGCTGCCTTGCGCACCAAGCCTGGATACTGGCAAGGCCGCCGACTGATCATCGCCGCGCAGCCATAGCAACCAGCCCCAGACAGAGACACCGATAAAGACAAACTGCAAACCCATGTCGCCATACAATCTGGCGTCAAAAAACACCACTGCATATAAAGCGGATGACAGAATGGAAAACAACCAGGCCCAGTGCAACTGCCTGATGTTCAGGCCAACGGTAATAACGGACAGGACAAAGGACGACAGCTCCAAGCAATTGGTTTGGAGACCGAACAGGATAATCGGATCATTCAACATGTATCAATACGGGGATATTAAGTGAGGCTATTCAGTATGACTAATAAGTGCGACGATTAAGTGCAGACTTGCCCGCATTATCGGCGAAAGCGCCCAGAATTCACAGGGGAATGTCACTCAATCCAGCCTGTCACATACCAGATCAGGCAAAATTCAGACGGTAATTGCCCCTGACAGCAATATTTAGATTGTGAGATAGCGCGCTTATCCGCTATATTTCTAAGCGACTGTTGCAAAATTAACTTGTGCCTGACGACTTGTCTGCCATATTCCTTTAGCAACAGCCTCTAAACACATTATTGAAGCAAATTTCATGAAAAAACAACGCGGCTTTACCCTTTTGGAAATGATGCTGGTGATCGTGGTGATCGCCACGCTGGCAGCGCTGGCCATTCCATCGTATTTATACAAGATTGTCAGGGAACAGATAGAGGCTGCGATTCCATTGGCAGATGTCGCTAAAAAACCCGTGGCAGCCGCCTGGCTGGCGGAACAGAAATTCCCGGCGGATAATGCCGCCGCAGGCTTGCCCATGGATGACAAGATCGTCAGCAATCTGGTCAGCTCTGTCGCGGTCAAGAATGGCGCTATTCATATCACCTTCGGTAATAATGCACATTCTGCCATCAGAGGAAAAATCCTCAGTCTCCGCCCCGCTGTGGTGGAAGATGCGCCTGTGGTACCGGTAGCTTGGGTCTGTGCGGCAGCACCGGTGCCGGACAAGATGACAGTCAAGGGCATAGACAGAACGACGATTCCAGCCGTTAACCTGCCACTGAATTGCCGTGCCAAGATCAGCAAATAATCAGCGCAGTGCTGTTACTGCCTGAACTATTCCGTTTCAGTCAGATATAAAAAAACATGGGCACTTATAGTGCCCATGTTTTTTCTCAAGCAAATCGTAGTTCTATATCAGATTCAGAACTTGTGCTCAAACATCACTCGTGCAGCCACCGTGGTAGGTGTCGTGTTCGTCTGGCGAGTGGTGCCATCGCTGTCGGTATAAATGCTGGCATTGATATTGTCCTGATGTAGCGCATTCCCTATCGATACACGCAGATTGGTTTTTGCATCAAACTTCCACAAGGCATATAAGTCCAGTACACGCTTGGGCACAGAATAACTGCTTTGCTCTTTTGGGTAGGGCAACGATTCTTTTGAAATACGTACGAAGCCGCCATCCTGAAAGCTGGCATTGCCACCTATCGTCAAAGGCAGCTTGTCGAGCTTGTAATCGATACCCAGGTTGGCACTGATAGGTGTCTGCGAATCAAGGCGATTATTCGGACCTGGTACAGTACTCAGATTAGACCAGTTAAACGACAGATTGGCCCTGAAATCAATTGCCGGTGCATCAGCCATAATGGCCTTCAACGGCAACTTGGCTTCCAGTTCTATCCCCTTGGTTGTGGCCTGCCCGCTATTTATCGGTTTTACAACATATTTTCCATTGTCATCTTTAGACAAATCTGTACGCGTAATATCGTCGATCCTGCGCATGAACACGCTGGCACTGAGCATGCCGCCACCAGGCAAATAATGTTCGTACGCCATGTCCAGGCCCCAGGCCAGTTCGGGCTTCAGGTTAGGATTACCCATGTAATCAGGGCTGGTGGCGCTGTTATTATTGGAAATAGAACGGCGCGGTATCAGGCGGCTGGTATCCGGTGCCTTGTAGGTACGGGTAATGCCCAGTCTGACCTGGTCATTCTTACTATCCGGCAGTTTATACAGTGTCTGCAATATCGGGCTCCAGACGCTGGATTTATTATGTACTTCGCTAAAAGTATTCCCCTGACTGCGGGTGTCCAACCCTTCCCAGCGCAAACCGCCATAAACCGACCACTGCTTGGTCACATTCCATTCATCCTGGGCGAACAGAGCCAGGCGAGTTACGTCGGCAGTAAAGTCCTCATTCAGATCGATTGGACGCAATTTCTTGACTGGATCAGTAACGATATCCGTTTGCTCACGGGTCTCGCCGCGCTTGCTATAAGCGCCGTCCCAGCCAAATACAAAGGAATGATTTTCGACAAAGGGTGCACTGTACTTGCCACTCATGGTGATGCCCTTGTCTGTACCGCCCGAAGTCGATTTACGGTCCAGTATCTGTACGTTGCCGATGTTATAGCCCAACAGGCCAACATCAGAAGTGCGCTTGTTGTAGTTGACCCCCAGCTTGACATCCAGTTTGGCACTGTCGGCCAATTTGTGTATCCAGTTCAGATTGGTACGGAACATGGTCGCGTCAGATTGAATTTCCTGGTTATCGCTTGCATACGTCGATGGGGTACCAGTCGATGAATCGCGATTATGGCCAACAAAACGAGTCGCATTGATAAAACTCTGCGTCGTCACCGTATCGCCGTTTTCCAAATTCCAGTTCACCCTTGGTGAAAATCCCACATTGGTAAAAGTTCCCCAACCAAGGCTGTCAGTATGACGCAGCAAGTTGGGCTTACCATTGGCATCAGTACCGACTTCATCTGAATAGCTGGGTCGTTCATATTGACCACGGTTCAGGTTACCGGACAAGGCATAAGACATACGTCCGGATTTATCTGAAACCTGATAACTCAGATTTTCACCAAATTTACCACCATCTTCAAACAATCCCGCCTTCAACTCCTTCTGCGCAGTCTGTACACTTTTCTTCAGCACGATATTGATGGAGCCAGCGATAGACTGGGTGCTCAGTTCGGCGGTCGCAGCACGAATGACTTCTATCCTTTCTATCATGTCTGGCGACAGGGAATCCAGAGAAAAGCCTGGTGGGCTGGGTTCACCATTCAACATGATCTGGGTATAGCCTGCACCCAGTCCGCGCATGCGGATATCACCGCCACGGCCCTGCACGCCCCCCATGGTGACGCCTGGCAAACGCTTCATGACTTCGCTGACGGTCGTATCACCATAGCGCACGATATCTTCCTGCGTCACCACGATTTTGGTGGCAGTGTCCTGACGACGTTCGTCATAGTTGCGTGCGCCCTGCACTTCAACTTTTTGTATTTTTGGATCGGCTTTTTCTGTTTTTCCTACCGCTTCTGTCGCTTCTACAGCTTTTGGTGGAGTGGCTTGCTGCGCCATGGCTGGCTGGCTGAATGCAGCCATGATTGCCAGGGACAGGATAGTTGGACGTACAGAAAGATTCTTGCTTTGCATATAGATATTATTGTGGCAATAGTGGTAAATGGTGAGCCTTGGACCATACCACATCAAGTAAAGTTCCGCGTCGCAACACGCCCATGCGTCAACTTCTTGAGTGATTATTCATCCCATCAAAAATTGCTTCTACAGCAATCTTGTTCGATCACTTGGCCAAAGCCAGCTAACGTGATTTGGAAACAATGGAAACATAGACTTACATTCTGGCAGTCAACGCCAGGCACGGTCGCGCATTGTATGTGTATGCGATCAAAAAGGAGAACATCATGCGCATTCATCGTCTGGCCATATTGGCATTGCTGGCCGCCACATTGAATCTGTCAGGCTGCGTTGTATTGCCACCACATGGTTATGTGGCAGGCCCATCCGTGGTCGTCAGAGGGCCACCGATCGTCATCGACAATGGCCCTTACTGGGGCGGTGGTGGCAGGCACTGGCGCCGCTGGTAGGATGGATGAGGTGCCTGATCATGGCGATCGCAGTTAAAGACGGCAGCTAAAGATCGCGCTTAAACATCTTGCTGCGACATCTTGCTGCGGTTTGATCATTCAAACATCGGTGTAATGATGACAGGGGCATTCTGGGTCAGCACTTGCCCCTTGTCGGCAGCATCTGCAAAACGGATGTGGGCGATTTTATTTATCCTGGGCAATTCATTTGAAAATGGATTGCCATCCTGTACCGGTAACGACGTCAGTTGCTGCGCGCCATTCCTGAACCGTATCAGTGCCTGCGCAGTATTGCGCCCATAGGCAAATTTGATACCCGTGCACTTTTTGCCAGTCACAGCGGCATCGCCCTCGTTTGTCAGATAAGTCCATGCCTGCTCGCAAGCCGCGCGCAACTCTGTCATTTCATACACACCATCGGCGCGGGGAATGATGGAAATTCTGGACTGGAATATTAACTGTTCAGGCGCATGATTGACGAGCAGTTCTGCATTCTCATCATAAGCCAACTTCAACAAAGGAAAATTGGCGCGGCCTGCCGCATCAAGTGGCAAACCAAGTCGCATACTCTTGCTGACCAGCGTCAGCTCCAGATCTTCTGGCGCATAATTGCCCTGCCGGGTCAATATCTGAAAATGATTTTGTATGAGATTTTTTTGCTTGCCGTATTTTTCAAAACGTATCATCAACTTGTAGACATTGCGATAGCTGACCCATCCGGCATCCGCTTTTTTCGCCTGTTCCTGTGCCACTGGCTTATGGCTGGCCTCTGCGGCTGGCTGCTGCGCAGACGCTATCCCGGATGCCAGTAACAGCATTGCAAAGAGTGAGGAATAAGGAATGATCATACGTTTTAAAACTGATTAATATCGATAAGCCAGACCGGAATACACGGTCACATAATTACGCTTACCCAGCCACAGGCTGTCTTTACCACTATCAAACTGGTGTGTTGCCGTAACATGGGATGTCAGCATCCATGCCGGGCTGAATTCCCAGTTCCAGTTCAGCCCCAGATAGGCGTTCCTGACATTGGCATCCATCTGGTTTTGCATCCTGGTTGCGGATGCGCCAAAACCATTATTACCTGAAGCCATTATGTCAGGATCGAAGCGGGTACCTGACTGATCATAAGAGCGTTTGCTCCAGGCCAGGCCGGCTGACAGGGCAATCCCGTGATGCAGCGCCAACTGGTGGTAACTGCGGGCTTCCAGATTGATGTAATTGCTTTGTTTACCTGCGACTTTGCCCACCAGGAATTTGGAGCTCATGCGCAATCCGGCCAGTGGGTAATAATTTAAAAAACCACCTGCCTGAAAACTGCCATCCACATCCCCATATCCCGCCAGCTTGCGTGCAGCAGATGCGCTGCAACCGCGCTGATAGGCCAGCAATGGGCCAAACTCAACACGGTCAAATGGGCTCAGGTGCAGGCCCAGATTAGTGTTGCGCAAGAACAGGCCATTACTCCATTGCATTTGTACATTAGGCATGATGCGTGTGGTTTGTTCACCGCCTAGTTCACAACTAGGTTCGGAAATCACACCCAGCCCCACGTACTTGTCAGAGCTACCGTCAGGCAGCATGGTCGCCGCTGGCGTCTGTGCCAAAGCAAATTGCGCGACACCTGAAAAAAATAAGAAAGAAAGAAATTTCATGCTGAATGATTTTTTTAGTTAGGATAGCCAGCCTATTGTAAACACAGTAGAAATCTCAGTCTGTCTTTTTATCGCGGCCAAGACAAAGGATGCCATGGAAAACACAGTCACCGGGAAAACATGCACCTTGTCCCTATGGCATGGTGGTATTACCCGAGATCACATCGACATACAAACGCACATAATTCCTCGCCATCAGGTCGGCAGTAAACACCGATTCATATCTTTGCTGCGCCAGCCGCCCCATCTGCATGGCCTGGCGCGGGTTGTGCCACAACTGTGTCATGGCGGCACGCAAAGCCAGGGGATCATCGGGTGGTACGACCAATCCAGTTTCATCGGCGATATTGATATAACTTGTCCCGGTACCTATTTCACTGGAAATCATGGGCTTGGCAAACATCGCCCCTTCGAGCAATGAAATGCCGAATGCTTCAGAACGTAAATGAGAAGGAAACACCAGACCGTAACACAGGCTCAGTAAGGCAATTTTATCTTCTTCCGGCAATGCGCCCAAAAAATGGACGTTCGTCAATTTCAGTTCTTGTGCATGCTGCTTCAATGCCTGTTCTTCGGGGCCATTGCCAACGATGACAACGGGCATGTCCGAATCCGCCACCGCTTCCAGCAGTATATGCAAACCCTTGTAATAACGCAGCATACCCACGAACAGAAAAAAACGTTCGCCAAACCGTTGACGCCATTGCGCAACCACCGCAGGCGATGCTTCAGGATAAATGTTCTTGTCCAGGCCATAGGTAATGACCTCGGTCTTGTCGCGATAACGATGCAGAATCGGACTGGTTGACAAATAATTGGGTGAGGTAGCCACTATCCGGTCAACATCATTCAGGAACCAGTTTTTCAAAGGCTCATACACCTTGTGCAAGAATTTCTGTCTGACGATGTCGGAATGATAGGTCACGATACTGGGTTTCCTGATTCTGCCGATAAGGTGCATCAAATCCATAAAAGGCCAGGGGAAGTGATAGTGAATGATGTCTGCACTATTCGCCAGTTCGATGAAACGCGAGAGTGCCTGCCATGAGAATCCGGTCGATGCAATTTCAAAATTCTGCCTGACCCTGTGTACCTGATGCCCTTCCAGTTCAAGCTCAAGCTGGCCCTTGCTGCGCGTCAGTGTCAGTACTTCATTACTGACACCCAGGCGTGTGGTGCCGACAGCCAGTTGCCGTATGACCTGCTCTATCCCGCCAAAGGTATCGGGATGATAAGTGCGATAGAAATGTAAGACCTTCATTGCAAACCTCGTCTGTTACGGCATGTTCCCTATCCCCGCCAGCATGGCGGGCATTCCATCAGTACGAGCTGCGTGCCGTATTTCTGCGCAAATCGGCCTCTACCATCATCTGGCACAACTCTTCCAGCGTAGTCCTGGTTTCCCAGCCCAAAACCGTTCTTGCCTTTTGCGGATCGCCTATCAGTAACTCGACTTCGGCCGGGCGATAAAATGCAGGATTGATTTTCACCAGGGTCTTGCCGGTTTTGCGACAAACACCGACTTCATCTTCACCTTTTCCGCGCCAGTGCAATTGACGATCCGCCGCCCAGAAAGCCAGCTCCACAAAATCACGGACGGTATCGGTGCGATTGGTTGCGAGCACGAAGGTATCTGGCGTATCGGCCTGCAACATGCGCCACATGCCTTCTACATATTCTTTCGCATAACCCCAGTCACGTTTGGCGTCCATATTTCCAAGCTCCAGACAATCCAGCAAACCCAGACGGATTTTCGCAACGGCATCGGTAATCTTGCGGGTGACAAATTCACGTCCACGCAACGGTGATTCATGGTTGAACAAGATGCCGCTGCTGGCGAAAATATCGTAGGATTCGCGATAATTGATGGTCATCCAGTGTGCATAGAGTTTGGCTATACCGTAGGGACTACGCGGATAAAACGCCGTGGTTTCAACCTGGGGAATGGCTTGCACCTTGCCAAACATTTCAGAAGTCGATGCCTGATAAAAACGGATTTTCTTGTTAACGATGCGTATGGCTTCCAGCAAATTCAAGACCCCCATGCCGGTGATGGCCATGGTGGTGACAGGCTGTTCAAATGACACACCGACAAAGCTTTGTGCCGCCAGATTATAGACTTCTGTCACATTGGTATTTTGCAGAAGACGTATGCTGCTACTCAGATCAGTGAGGTCATATTCCACCAGGTGCAAATTGGGGTGGGTGCTGATACCCAGTTCTTCCATACGCCAGAAATTGACCGAACTGGTGCGGCGATAACTGCCAAACACGGTATACCCTTTACGCAATAAGAGTTCTGCCAGATAGGCACCGTCTTGTCCTGTAATACCTGTAATTAATGCTCTGCTACTCATTCGTCCTTCTCACTTGTTTCTGAAGCTGCCAATAACAAAAAACTATCTCATCCAAGAATGATAGTGACAGCGAGAAAGCAAGTCTTCCCCGAGTTGTCGCGCAAATGTCATGAATTTGTAAGAGGACTCAGGCAAGGAAACAGCGACGCAGACAGTACTCAATGCATATTGCTCATTGTTTTAAGGGGGGACTGTCAGGCACGGACGTGAATACTGTGGCGGGTATCAGGTAGCGATTACTGAGGCTTGCGGGATAGCAGGCAGGTGGACCACGAATCTGGCGCCGCCCAAGGGACTATCCTCTACGGTAATATGGCCGCCATGTGCCTGTATGGCTTTTTGGGTGATTGCCAGCCCAAGTCCAAAGCCGCCGGTTGCCCGGTCACGGCTACGATCAAGCCGGTAGAAGGCATTAAAAATCTGCTCACGCTCTTCCACTGGTATGCCTGGACCATCATCATCAAGCATGATAATGATATCGCCACCGGCTTTCTTGAGCGTCAGGCTGATATGCTGACTGGCGTATTTACCGGCATTTCTGAGTAAATTGCTGACCGCCCTGGCCAATAAATGCTGATCAGCGATCATGCTTATCACTTCATCTGAAAACAGGGTGTCGACCTGAAAGCCTGACAATTCATGTTGCAAGCTATCCAGACAGGTCTGCAAGCAATCTGCGACGACAAACTCTGCCAGTTTCAATGCGGGTTGCTGGTCGAGTTTGCTCAGGCTCAATAGCTCGGTCACCAGCGAATTCAATTCAAGCAGGTCGGCTTCCATGGCGGCGGCACGGGTTTCCAGTTTGGGATCTTTGGCTGCATTGCGCAACAGTTCCAGACCAAATTCCAGGCGGGCGATAGGGGTACGCAATTCGTGAGAGACCGAATGCAACAGGCTTTTTTGCGCATCCAGCAAGCCTTCTATGCGTGCCGCCATCTGGTTCATGCGCTGCGCCAGAGGGTAGATGCTGTCGCTTTCACGCGTCTGCGCACGTATCTTCAAATGCCCTTCGCCGAATTCGTCAGCAACTTTTTCCAGCGCCTGCAAGCCACGCCAATGGGAACTGGACCAGATAGCAATCGGTATCAACAGACAGAGTGCGACTATGATGTAACGCACGACTTCGGTCCTGATCACGGGTATCACATCAATAGGCAATTCTTGCGCATGCAAGACTTCTTCATCACTGCCTATATAACGCAACCCCTGCAAGTCAACCCGGCGATAAAAGGATTTTGCCCCAATATCGATCACCACTTCGCCGCGCATGAATTGTGTTTTTTTTTCTGCTGCGACCTGTTGAAGTGCACTTTGCAGGGGAATCAATTCCAGCTTGCTGTGGGTAATTTCGCGGATTTTATTCAGACGCACCAGCCATTCATCAGGACCTGCCTGATCGACATACTGCGTAAGTAAAAAGACTTGTCCTGCGGCCTGCTGCTGCGCGACTTCTTCCAGCGGATCACCAAAGAAGCTACGGATCACGACGTAGACAGCAATGGTGGCGACACTGATGGACAGCATCACCAGAATGACAAAACGCAGGAACAGGCGATTCATGGACGATTCATGGACAAGTCAAGGGCGAGTCATAGTCTAATCCCAGGCGGACGGGCTGAACAGATAGCCCTCCCCCCAGACCGTCTTGATCTTGTCTGCATGCGCATCATCAAATTTGCGACGCAGGCGGGAGATTTTATTGTCAATGCTGCGATCCAGTCCGTCAAACTCTATACCGCGCATCTGTATCAAGATATCGTTACGCGACAAGACCTTGCCGGCAGCCTCAGCCAGGACCAGCAGCAATTTGTATTCGGCACTGTTGAGCAGGACATCCTCCTCGCGCCATGACACGCTACGATCACGCCGGCACAGCCGGAATGCACCAAATACCAGGTCTTCGCTATCATCCACAGGCGCGTCCTTGATACGTCGCAACAAGGCACGCAGGCGGGCCAGCAAGATACGTGGCTGTACCGGCTTGTTGACGTAGTCATCTGCACCCTGCTCCAGGCCGGAGACTTCATCAAAGGCGTCTTCACGGGCCGTCAGTATCAGGATGGGGACGGTACTGACGGCACGCAGCTGGCGGCAGACGACCATGCCATCCAGCCCTGGCAACATCAGATCCAGTACCACCAGGTCAGGCAAGGTTTGCTGAAAATGGGACAGCGCAGTATCACCCCGGCTGACAACGTCAACGGTGAATTCATATTCGCCCAGATATTCGGCGACCAGATTGGCAAGCTTGGCATCATCTTCTACCAGCATTACACGAAACATAGCATCTCTCCTTTGCCCGCATTGTAGTAGAGCTCGCCCCAAAATTGCGAGAAATACCAGGCCAGGTACGGTCAACTTACAATTTTCAGACAATTTCAGCTTAAATAGCCACTTACAAATTTACGACAAATATCCGACATTTTGGGGACTGATTTACGGCGAACAGCTCGTTATGCTCTCAGTCATCTCATCGACTGAAGTGTGTACCGGCGTATGTACCGGAATATGTCCCTGAGCATGTATTCAATTTAAAAGGATAATGTATGAAATTTCGCCCTGGCCTGACCTCTTTTCTGTTTGCTGTAGCCTTGCTCAGTGGCTGCGGGGGTAGCAGCAATTATGTACCTGCCCCATTGCCGGTACAGATCAGCATTGATTTCAATAGTCAACCGACAGGCTGGATATCCGGCACATCCGATTTTTCGGTGGAAACAAAGCCTACCGATATGGTCACGGAATATCGTTCGCTGCCAGCCCCTCTGTCAGGCAAAGGCCTGTATGCATTTGGTACCAACCGCAGTGATGACCTGTTTATCTATATCAAGAAAAGATACAGCGGTTTTGCCCCTAACACTGAGTATGCGCTGCGTTTTCAAACCACCATTGTCAGCAATGTTGCCACCGGCTGTTTTGGTGTAGGCGGCTCACCTGGCGATAGTGTCTGGGTATTTGCCGGTGCCTCGTCCATTGAACCACTGACGATACTAAAAGGGAATGAATATGTAATGAATATCGACCGTGGCGGCCAAAGTGGCTCGGGCAAATCTGCCCTGGTCCTGGGTACCATAGGCAATGCCAGCACCGACTGCGGACGTGCTCCGTATATGGAGAAAAAGCTAGCCAATCAGAGCCCACTGAATGTCAGGACTGATGCGGCTGGCAACCTGTGGTTATTGTTCGGTTTCGATTCCGGCTTTGAATCCACCAGCCATATCTACTACACGGGCATCAACATACAGGCGACACCCTTGCTCAACTAAGCAAGGTATGCAGACACATAGGGCAGCTTGTGCAAGCTGCCCTATGTGCCCAAATCACGCAATCTTTTTGCTTACTCTTCCTGCTTGATTACAATGCCTGGCTTCATCACTCAACCATCCTGATTGATTCTGCTGATCAGACTTGCCAGTGTTGATGCAGCCTTTTCGTTTTCCACCTGACAGGTACCGGCATTTTCATGGCCACCACCGCCGAATTCCAGCATCAAGGGGCCGATATTGGTTTTGGATGTGCGATTTAAAATCGACTTGCCAGTTGCAAACACGGTGTTCTGATTTTTAAGGCCCCACAGTATATGAATTGAAATATTGGTATCCGGGAACAGGGCATAAATCAAGAAACGGTTACCGGCGTATATCGTGGCTTCAGTACGCAAATCCAGCACCACCAGATTGTTGTGTACCGTGGCACAGCGCTGTATCTGTTCCTTGCACTTCTCTTCATGTTCAAAATACAGATCCACCCTTTCTTTCACATCAGGGTTCTGCATGATTTCGTCTATACCCTGGGTCTTGCACAGCGTAATCAGTTCCATCATCAGATGGTAGTTCGATATCCTGAAATCACGAAAACGCCCAAGGCCGGTACGTGCATCCATCAAAAAGTTCAACAAATCCCAGCGCTGGGGATGCAACACCTCATCCTTGTTGAAGCGTGCTGAATCACCTTTATCGACCGCAGCCATCATGTCATCCCAGGATGCAGGAAAAGACTTCAGGCCGCCATAGTAGTTATAGACTACGCGGGCTGCAGAAGGTGCATCCGGCTCTATCACATGATTGTTTTTTTCCAGATTGGCATTGCGCAAGGTTTCTGACAAATGGTGGTCAAATGCCAGATGCACACCTTCGACGTACGGCAAGTTGGTGCTGATATCCTTTTCGGTGACCACAATCTTGCCGTCCTGCATGTCTTTGGGATGAACAAACAAGATGTCATCAATCAAATCCAGATGCTTGAGCAAGACGGCGCACACCAGTCCATCAAAGTCGCTGCGCGTAATCAATCGGAATTTTGGGGCTGTGGCGGACATGAATACTCCCTTATTGATAGGTGGTAATTCGCTGTGGGCAAGATGGATTTTAAAGAATCGACATCTGAATCTTAAATGTAATCACTTTCTATGCCCTTGTCTATTCACAAATAATTTATGCTCATGCAACGGCCACCAAAAACAAAAACGCCGCTTGCAGGCGGCGTTTTTGCGAAGGCTCAGATCAAGTCAGATATTACTTCCAGGTATTTTCATCTGCAGTGAAGCTGCCATCATTATTCTTGTCCCAACGCCTGGCCCCGGTTGAATCCATTTCCAAAATCCCGTTACCGGTTTGGGTGCCCGTAGGGGTGGCACGCAAGGTATAGAATTTACTTGTGGTACCTACCAAAGTGATGTTGTAGTAAGTCGTCCCCGTTTGCGGAGATACCGTGAAAGGCAAAGTGGGTACTGCCGGTGTCGCACCTGGCATATAAGTCAGCGCTTCGGTGTGTGTCCTTTCCATAAACTGTGCCAGGGTCATCAAATCAGCCTGCGCGGTTGAGCGGCGGCTGTTTTGCATGCTGGATTTGTAGTTGGTCACAGCGACACCAGTAATGATGCCAATGATAACAACGGCGATCATTACTTCAACCAGAGTAAAACCTGCATTTCTTTTCATCAGTGGCTCCATTATTTTCCGCTAGGCTGTTGCATTACCCAAATTTCAGTAATGACATTGTTAGCTTGCCCCACTTTTTTCTCGGACGCAACTTTAATACGCGTTCCTTTTTTAATGCTGGTCATCGTCGATGTCTTGTTGCCTTCATGCACAACCACCGATGGTGACACCGTATAGGTAGTCTGGTCCACCGTTACAGTACGTTTGGATGTATCAACGTTCTGCACATAGGATGGCGCCGTGCCGGTACTTTGCTTTTGCGCAGCCAGGTCTTGCGGTGTAATACTGGCATAAGCCTGACCTGTCAGTGCCGATGCCAGAAAACCACATATCAGATAGTGTTGTTTCATATTCATTACTCCTGTCATTACTGGACTTGACGCCACATGATACGTTTTTGCGTAATGGACGATTTTTCAGTCAGGTTATTAATATTACCGTCCGATTGACTGGTCAATTTTTTCTCAGTAGCGAAAGAGCTACCTGTACCTGACCCCGTACTACCATAATTAACGCCCTGTTTATTAATTACACGCGGCGTCGATGGAATAGCAGAAGTCATAACGCCAGCAGTAGCAACATCTGAAGAAGAGAACGTTGTTGCCGATACCGTTGGGAAAATCGGATCTGTAATCATATTACCCGTGACCGCATCCAGTTCCATGATCCAACCACTACCACCCGATGCACATGGATCAGTACTTGGAATCAAAGTAGAGAACACGATATTGCTGTCATTCAACAAAGGATCTGTCACCTGACGCTCACCCGAAGTAGGCAGATCAACATACCAGCCCTTTTTATTGAGTGGTGCGACAAACATGGTCGTAGCCACACCACTCTGTGTACTGGTACGGAAGGTGCTGCCCGCCCCTGACGTCGTACTGGCATTAATCGTTTGCGCTAACAATACACTGCGTCCACTTACTGTCGCTGCATTATCCCAGATCGCATAAAAACTTTGGGGCGAAGTGTCAGACAAATCGGTTGCAGCCAAATATTGCCCCGTACCAAAATACACCATGTAACCAGAAACAGGATTGCGACCTACCGTGACTTTACCAGTGATAGGCTGAATTTTACCGGTAGAATCTTTGGCTGAGAACAATGGCAATGGTGCTGCATTGGTACCAAAGGATGGCCCCCATGAACTGGCACTGGTACTGGTCACATCAAATTTCCACACATTGCCCAGCAAATCACCACCATAAATATAGTCAACAATATTGTCACCATTAACGTCTACAGGTGTAACGCTGGCAATACCGTTTGGTGTGCTTGCACTACCTGCCACGGTATACAGCTTCTTGATCAATGCGCCAGTTTGAATATCTACAATATAGATGGCAGCAGCACCAGTAGAGCTTGCTTTACCGTCAGCCGTTGTATTGTTGTAGCCATTACCGAATACCGCAGCCCATTTACCGTTCGCCATCTTGACGATCATAGGTTGGGTATAGGTATAGCCCAAGTCATATTCAGTACCATCATCTGCGTCATTGAATTCCCACAGGACGGTGGTGGCGGCATTGGCTTCAGTAAAAGTGGAAGGATTTGTTACATCCAGGGCAAAAATACCCTGGCCACCGCCACGCAAACTGCCGACCAGCACAGAATGCCATGCGCCAGCATAAAAAACGTCACCGACTGTAGGTGATCCATCCACAAAGAAGCGATGAGAATAAGTAGGATCAGTCAATTTTGACAAGTTGGAATATACCTGGGTAGGAATGTACGCAATTTTCTCGGACCCATCTACCGCACTGAAGCCGTGCAACATACCATCATTGGCACCGACATACACCATAGGTGTACGGCTGGCCTTACTTTGTGCAAAGGTCACGTATTTCGCAGATTCCAGGCTGTCTGGATAGGTATAAGGTGGTTTGGCCACATAGACAGAGTTGGAATCGACAATATCACCCAGCACGCTTCTGGTACGTTTTCTGAACATGGGTGCAGCACCCTCGTTCGACTGGTCACCGCGTATGTATTGCACACGCAATTGTCCTTGAGCATCAGCTGTGCCAGCTGAATTCTTGTTCAATGCCAGAATCTGATTGACGTTGATTTCAGTCGTAGAACTTGGGCTGAGCGGGTTACTTGGCCAGCGGAAAGCAACACCACGTCCGGTTGCATTCGTAGTCAGCAGATTATTGGTCAGGATGACACGGCCAGTATTCCAGTTCTGTCCATTCAACACCTGCCCGGCATCCCATGACAATGTTCCCAAAGCACCGGTTGAGGTGATTGGGTAAGACAGCAATTGACCAGACCAGTCAATACTGCTGAATTTACCCTGGAACAATGCAGAACCGCTATTGATCTGGGTAGAGTTCAGGGACACTGCGGAAGCAGAACCAACCTGTGCCGTGATATTGCCGGCAATCGCCTGGATCGCATTATTAAATGCTGTCGCATCTGAAGCCAGATAAGCGCTGGTTGTACCACCTGCCGTTGCCATGGAATTCAGCGCGGCAACAGCAGTTGGGTTTTGTACCGTGTCACCCAGGCCAACGACATAAGTTTTGATATCTTGCGTACCGAATGATGGCACGGCTGTCGTACGCAAAGCGGTGATAGCGGACACGGTATCACTCAAAGGTTTGCCCGCGGTCCTGTCAGCAGCAGAATATTGATTACCGGATGTATCAGCAGTTGCCAGACCATCGGTTACCAGCATCGCAAAATTTTTCTGACAATTATATTTAACTGGTGTTGAAGCGCCGGAAAAATATGTTTTCACGGATCCCATTGCACCTGGCAGAGGTGTAAAAGTCGATGCGTTTTTAATCTCAGTCGTGCTGGTGGATGCTGTTTCCGTTGCCAGATAAGAAATCAGATTATTGTAATGTGCTGTGGTGTCTGCCATTACCGCTTCGTTCAACTTACCTTTACCAGAATTCGTACCACCATAACCCCAGGCGCGCGGCAAATACAATTGCCGCATGATTGGTGGATTACGTGGTATATAGCCTGCATCTGTCTCACTCAGACTGATTGGACTGCACGTACCAAGCGGGCAACCGGAGAAGGTACTCGCAGCCCAGGAGTTCGTGGCCGTATGGTTACCATAGAATGTGTAAGTTGTACCTGCACCACCAGTCAATGCCCACATCGCCTTGCAATATGTCAGGCTACCAATTGTTGTGGTTGCACACTGAGATGAGCTCGGCGAACTGGTATACAACACGTCATTAATACTGGCATCATCACCCGATGTATCGTAGGTTACATAAGCACCACCTGTGAACGGGGTTGGATTAACCACGCAAGGCTGGCCACCCGATGTTTGCAAAGGGCTACCCGAACAACTATCGGTAAATACCATGCCTGTGGTACTACCCAAATAATAGGCATAGGTTACATAAAAACTCGTACTGGTAATGTCAAAAGACATCAAACCCCAGTTAAACGCGGTACGGTAATTGGTAATGGTATTGCGCATCACAGTACGCGCCACGTTTGAACGCGTCGTTGCATCGTCACCGGCAATCAACTTGCCTGACATGGTACCGTCCATGGACTCCGAATTATCCAGAACCACCAGCACGTTTGGCAAAACAGAGTTGGTCACGAACAAGGGTGTTTGTGACAACACCAGTGCCGCTGCACTTGCAGTACCAGAACTCAGCAATGTCAATACGCCGGCAAAGATTGCTGTGGTAGGCAATTTCACGAATTGGGCCTTACGAGGAATTCTCATGATCACTCCATCACTTCAGATAAACGGTTTGCAAGATCACCTGGGCAGAATCAGAACCACCCCAGGCTTTCACAGTAATTCGATACGTTGCTTGTGTTGGTGGTGGAGCACCGCCCACATCCAATGGTCCACCCGCAATATTCGGGATATTTTCAGCCATCATTTCAATGATATAGCGCGGCTGTTTGGCAACATTTTGTACCGTCTGTGAGTAAGGCAGCGTCAGACCATTGTTATTCCAGACATCCAGCGTAGTATCCAGCCAAACAGGCGTAGATGTTGCAGAAGGCAGGCACAAGCCACCGGTGCAACCTGCCGAAAAACCAGAAGTAGGCGTCATATTGGTATCGACATATAGCTCAGCATCGCGTAAGGCAGATTCTGCAGTTTGGAATGCCAGATCCTGATCACGGAAATTGCCGGCTCCTTTTTCTTGCAGCACATTCATCTGCATGGCACTGATACCGATAATGGCCAACAAACCCACCATCACCAGCACAACGGCCAAAGAGACCCCTTTTTGGCGGGCGAGCATCGGTGAACGTGCGTGTTTCATGCTGGTCACAACTTGGGAATTATTATTTTTGTCCATCACAAAACTCTGTTTCGCAGGCTAATCGTTGTAGAGAATACACTGCGCAAACGATAGTCTGTTGCAGTTGTTGCAGTGCCGTCATAGGTGTAGGTTTGATACGCTTTTGTTACGTTGTCACTGGGTGAACGAATCAACATGCTAAACCTGACACTAACCACTTTACTCATGTCTATACCAGTACCATTTGCAGGAATATAAGTGTTAGGAGAATAGTCACGTTTAGTGTTGTCTGTACCGACAGTTGGGTCCATACCATAATAAACTTTGAGTCTTTCCACATTCTCAACCAACTCTTCTGGAGCGTTGGTACCCACTATGCGCCACAACGAAGGGTTAGAACTGAACTGACTGGGAGCGATAAAGAAAGTCGTAGAAGCCAATTTATATACTTCCGAACCGCTGGCATATACTTTTGCCAGTGTGTTATTGACGTTACCAGGGCTACCGCCAGCAGGATGAGATAAACTTCCCGTTGTATCAGGCGTACCTGACACTTGAAAAATAGTTGAAATAATACAATCAGAAATCACCAGCGCATCATTGGCAGCAAAACCGTTCCCCGTATTCACGGTAACCGCATCCGTCGCCGCAGTCATAAACGGAGCAATGACCACTGCCGGATTTCCTGTCACTCCACGAATAGTAATAATATCGCTATTCTTGTCAGCATTAGTAGGTATAGGCAGATCGCTTGGAATGGTTGGTGACCAGGCAGACCCCGTTCCATCATATCCAACCACCTGCGTATCGAGTGGGTTCGTGCCGTAATTATAGGCATACGGAGGACTGGCATTAATCCGGTTTACAAATCCCGCAATCTTGGTCAGGGTCCAGTCAGACCGGCAGCCGAAATCACTCGCGGTACGCACAGTCCTGCCGAACACATCCACCGCTGTTCTGCCTGCTTCCTGGATTTGTGATTGCTCTTGTTGAACAAAATACCCCTTGGAACCAGATGCAAAAATGGAACCCGCAACCACGGTGATAATCATGCCCAGCGTCAGAGCAATCATCAGCTCAACAATAGACAAACCTTTTTGACGATATAAGAATGACGAATGGATTTTCATGGCTGGAAATTTGTCGTAAAAATTTGAGCGATTTTTTCACCGCGTGAATCATCCCACCAGACTTTGATACTGTAAGTTGTCCCTGTACCACTACATGTAGGTGAAGCATATGTATCAGTCGCCGCATTCGCTGGAGCTGACTGGGTATCGAGACAAATAGCTGCCTGACCTTCGGGCAGGGCTTTCGAAAGCGCCGTAGTCCACTCATAAAAATCATGCTGCGCCATTTGAGCAGCATTGCAAGGGGTAGCAAGAGCCGAGCAACCAGAATTGGGATCAGATGACGGGATGCCCTTAACCAAATTAAAATAACTCAACCCGGCACGATTGGACCGCATACGGTCAGCCATATCATTGATGTGTGCTGCCGCAATGGATCGGTATTTGGCACTGGAATTGGCACGTATGCCAGCGATTTGCAGACCTGCATTCGCCAGCGCAGCCAAAGACAGTATCAAAATCGCGACCAATACTTCCAACAACGACGCACCGACCATGCGCTTCAACACCATTTTCTTTTGCAATCTCATATCATCATCCTAAGGACAGGTAACGCTGGTCGTTTTATGCACCATGCCAGTGACAAGGACCGATTGAGAAATACCAAATGCCCCGGAAAGCTTACTGTCACATAGCTTGACCACACCCGAATAGCGGGCTTCTCCTGTGGATTTGAATTGAATATTCGCCCCTGTATTGAAACCAGTTAAAGTAATGGCTGACGTCCCGCCAGAGGCAGCGCGGATTTCCAATATTTCATCCTTGCCAGTAGTCACGATACCATCCGCATTTTCATCAAAAAAGATAATCCGCCCAGCACTCCAGGAACCTCCCGTACAAGTTGCACCATCTGAACTGGGGCACATCGTAATCGTGCTGCCCGTCCTGGTTTTCGCCTTGCCTTTCATAAATGCCAGATCCTGAGAGAACAAGGTACTGTCTGCATTCAGTTTTGTACGCATGATAATGCGCTGAAAGCTTGGGTAGGCAATCGCTGTCAGAATGGACAGGATCACCATGGCAATTAATAGCTCTATCAGGGAAAAACCTCGGGTCTTGCCTGGTAATGTTTTGCGATTGATCATGAATTTGGGGTCATACCAAAGTTTATCGAATACAACATCATAAGCTTAAGCATGACTATAAGATAAAAATACTTCATTGGCGATGGGAAACAGTTGATCGGTAATATTCATCCGATAAGCGGTTAAAGCTAAACGACAGGAACAAAAACACATTCTAAAAATTGTTTTAATTATTGCAACGTTGAATAAAAGGCATTTAAACCTGCCCAACTTAATGCGCCAGTGATGGCCTTGAGTTTCAATCCTTACAGGAACAGTCAATTCCAAGCCAATCTGACGCTGGTTAACACGCCTACGATAATCGCTTGGCGTACTCAAGCTTCGCGAACTGTAATTGCTGCCGTAATTCGCTACCAAATACAGACTGGGTAGATGTTCTGAACGCATTTTCTTGATGGGTTCTCTGGCAGCATCCAAGGCAGAACACTGAGCACTCATCAAAGGATAGCTGCTGCGTGCTTGATCCATCCATGCTCGACTATCCTATGCAGAACGATAAACAACCTGTGTCATCGATAAATATACATTACAGCTTTCAAGCTGACTTAAAACCGAAGCCCGTAAAAATCGTAAGCAGCAATACAGCTTAAAACAAATCATCTGGATCTGAATGAACTGGGATTTGAAGGGTCGTATGACCGGGTCAATTCAGCTAGCAAACGCACATTCTACTCACCAGGACAAGCAGGATTGCACGCTAAAGCAGGGGCAGATTTCAGTGTAAATACACAAATAGATCACCACACAGTGTAAATTACCAAAAATTTCTTTTTTGATTTAATATAATCAACTTGTGTATAAAAGTGGAGTCAGCGGTGACCTCTTCTCTATCGGCAGACAATCAAATTATGTCCATCGTCAAAGACATCAACTCTTTAGATAGTGACACAATTATTAAAAAACTCCAGGAAGCAGCGATTGATTTTCCAACCGACCCAAGACCATTGATATTACTGGCTGGAGAGTACTCCCAAATCGGTGCAACTGATAAAGCAGAAGGCGCATTTATCACCGCCCTGCAACGATCGCCGGATTATGCAATTGCCAGGTTCATGCTCGGTCTTTTACAGTTCACTTCAGGAAGATCAGCAACTGCAATAGCGACATGGTCAGAATTATCCAAACTACCAGACGGCAACGAACTCTCTCTATTCAAAAGAGGTATGGAATTTTTGGCTGTTGATAATTTTGTTGAGTCAGCCAAATTACTGCAGTCAGGAATCAAAGCGAATACCAGTAATCCATCACTCAACAACGATATGCAAAGGTTGTTAAATAAAGTCTTGGAACAAATATCCCTATCACCGCTACCTGTCAGTACGCCGCCACTTGCAATCGACAGCAGCATGGTAGAAATGGAAGCGACGGCTCAACATATTTTGCTATCTAATTACAAAAACCTGCACTGATACTCTCAATAAAATGCGCATCAATAGAAGTAACCGATGCGCATTGTCAAATCAATGATCAATCCTCTTAAGTACATCATCAAGCAACGACTTCCTTACCAAACTTGAATTGCGCCCCAGAACCCTGCGCGCCATAAGGCTAAAACTTTCTTTATTTTTTAGCTCTCCACTAAGAAGTGCCTGCGCATACTGTGCCGAGACATTTCTGTTATCCAATCGTAGAGCGCGCTCAATATATTCATTGGCCAGCATCTTCTGCCCTTGCACTGCAAGAATGACCGCCATTCCACCATGACTCTCGCCAAAGTTACGATCAAGTTCAAGCGCCTTCTCAAAACAGGTTTGTGACGCAGGTAAATCTCCTAAAAGCAGATTACACCATCCCAAGGCGTGCCATGTGCCTATATGCGAAGGCATCGACGCTGCGGCTCTTTGCAATGCCAGTTGCGCTTCGCTGAAGCTGGATTCCAACATCAAGGTAAAGCCCAGGGCAGACCAGGCCCGGCCATCACCAGGATAAAGGTCCAAACAGTATTTCAGCGTTTTTTTTGCAGCATCAACATCTTGATCAGACAGAGCCAATGTACCGACGGCGACGAGTGATTCCCTTTGTCGGGGATCGACTTTAAGTGCGTGTTCAGCCCAGCGTTTGGCAAGGTCAGGCCTATCTGAATCAATTGCGACTAAACTTGCAACACCCCAGGCTTCCATTGGAAACGCCAAGTCGCCTGAGTGAATGGAAAATGTATCAAGAATACGGTCTAAATCACCAATTTTTTGCTGACAACGCATCCACAAAATCATGGCCTGCGGCACTTGGAGTAAGTTCTGTTTTTCTATTAAAACTTCCAGATAGCTATTTGCCTGTTCGAATTTACCTTGCGCATAAAGAGCGAAGCTCAAGTTATAGCCAAGATTGGGCGAATATTCACAGTTATCCAATAAAGTCTTTAGAAAACTCTCTGCAGTCAAATAATCTTTTTTGCTTAAATACAATAATGCCTGTCGATTACCCCAAAAGACATTATTTGAACAATCACCAAAAAAATCGACTTGCTCTTGAGCCAACTCAAATTTGCGCAATCCCAAGGCGACATCAAAAATATCCGCTCTGAGGACATCATTTTCTGGATCTTCCAAAAGATAAGATTGCAAACGATCTAAACGACTTTCTTCTGCAATTGTTGATGTTGAATTCAAAGAGACTCCTAATGAAATTTTAAATAAATTATCAAATAGATATCAAACAACCAGGCAGACCAACCAGCATGAATGCGCTAACTTGAATTAGGACGAACAACTCGGCAGCACGCGCAAAAAGTTCGCAACTCAAAGGGTAGCCTTTTAGATAATTCAATATTATAGTTGCTAACTATAAAATCTTGGCAATTACTGCACCATAAAAGATTTACTTTAATAAATTCGTTTTACTCAAAGCTATAACAATACGGCATGAAAATTTAGCGAATATTTCAATTAACCTAAACTTTCACTATTAACTGAGGATAAGTTAGTAGGCAGGTATTGCAAAAGACTTATGACCCACCATTCAAACCATTAATTCAACAGTTCATGGAGCCCAAATTGAAGATGCCACATACAAGTGAGACCCCACACACCATGCATTTATCTATCTCACCAGATTTATTGAATAATGGGGAAATTTCTCTCCCTTCCTTCAGCATTTTCAACATCGACGAACTGGAACCTAAATCAGTAGGCTACCGGTTTGGTGGCGATGGCGGCGACGGAGGAGAAGGTGACGGCGAAGGTGAAGGCGAAGGCGAAGGTGAAGGCGAAGGCGAAGGCGAAGGCGAAGGCGAAGGCGAAGGCGAAGGCGAAGGCGAAGGTGAAGGCGAAGGCGAAGGCGAAGGCGAAGGCGAAGGCGAAGGCGAAGGCGAAGGCGAAGGCGAAGGCGAAGGCGAAGGCGAAGGCGAAGGCGAAGGCGAAGGCGAAGGCGAAGGCGAAGGCGAAGGCGAAGGCGAAGGCGAAGGCGAAGGCGAAG
>NZ_JBMPOW010000010.1:196216-245338 GCF_049340205.1 Undibacterium sp. Ji49W
GAAGGTGAAGGCGAAGGCGAAGGTGAAGGTGATGGCGGTGGAGGTGATGGCGGTGGGGGTGACGGCGGCGGTGATGGCGGTGGAGGTGATGGCGGTGGGGGTGACGGCGGCGGCGGCGGTGATGGCGGTGGAGGTGATGGCGGCGATGGCGGCTAGACCATGCCCTAAGACAAATTAACCAAATGTCGTTTTTTCGACGCATTGAAGAAAGCATAGTCAATTTTCAATGCGTCGGGATTCGTTTTTTTTCAAAATCAACCATGAGCAAGGAATGAGCGCCAACAAAAACACAGCAGAACAAGAGCACATTGACCGACATTCCACTTTAATTTCAACATTAAAAAATGACCCTGTCTGGAGAAATTTAAGCGAAGAGATACACCTCAAAGCGATCTTGCTTGGGAATAGCTTGACGTATGATTTTCGGGAAATGCTGACGCAAGCTGACAATGTAGAAAATGCCGGCATCCTTATGTGGAAACTCATCAAGCCATATAAGCCGGAAGTTTTGGTCGGACCTGGCTTGGGAGCAACCCCTCTGCTTTACGGTATCGCGGCGGCGGCATTGAAAGATGGTGAGAATCTTTCAATCATGATGGTGAGAGATAAACGTAAAGAACATAACCGCAGACGCTGGGTTGAAGGCGCAAAATTCAGGGAAAACGCACGTGCGATTATCATTGACGATTTTCTGGGTAAAGGCTCGGCGATTGCATTGGTTGAAGAAGCCCTGCGAGCAGATGGTCGGAAATTGCAAATTTGTGCCGTTGCCATCTTTTATGATCTTTGGGAGCCATTAGGATCAAGACAAATATCATTAGGTAGATACCCGGTTGTTTCGCTCTTCAAACGACATGACATAGGTCTTTCACGCGATTGTCATGATGCTGCCCCACCTTTAATGAAAGGTGAATATCCAGACTTCATAGATAAACCACAATGGTGGAGATTTAATCTTAATGGTCATACCGATCACCCACTGAAGTGCTCACCGGTGATAGCCGACAATGCAGTCTTTGTTGGTGATGATCATTCCAGAATTTGGCGATTTGATGGTGAAACAGGAGAGACCGATTGGCAATACCAAAGCCTGGGGACGCCATTGAAAGGAATAGTACAGCGCCTTCAATTTGCAGATAACAGCATTAGCTTTGGCTGCTATGACGGTACGGTCACGCGGCTTGACTGCAAAACTGGCGATGTGGTCTGGCGCTGGCGCCAGGACTCGCACGTACATGCCACCCCGGAAGTGGATCTGGCTAATCAAAGAATCTTCGTTAATACTGAACAAGAAAACTATGGCGCTGCATTTGGGCATTTAATTGCTCTTGATTGGCGTAACGGTCAACTGCTTTGGCAACACACACATAAATACTGGCCCCCGGCCAGCCCTGTTTATTCTGCCCTTCACAATCTAGTGATGGCGACATGCAATGATAAGACCTTGACATGCGTTGACGCAAACAATGGCGAAATCAAATGGCAAAAGAAAACCAGAGGCATGGTTAGAGGCAAGCCAGGGATAAACTCGACATCAGTATTTGTCGCCTCCGAAACCGGTTATTTGCAAAGCTACGACCTCGTAACAGGTGACGAAAAATGGTCACGCCGGCATGGTGCCCCAAACAGGCATCAATTTTTACATACCGATGAAGAATTTGTGTACGTTCTCGATGGCCAATACCACCTGAGCGCATTCAACACGACAAACGGTGAATTGTGCTGGATATCAAAACTGCGGGCCAAAGGCGTCACAGCCCCCGTACCGTTCGGTCAACATTTTATAGTTTTGTCAGAAAATGGAGCGATAGCAGTCATTGACTCCAGAAAAAAAATAAAATTATGGGAATCTTATGCCGGTGGACACTACCAACAACCGCCTGCAGTTGGATACATCAATGACCAGCCATTTATGGCGCTTGCCAGTAACGCATCTGGACTGAAGGCCTTCAAGATACATTCTTATTATGATCAATCACACGACTGAAACAGAATTGACGACAGCATCAGAGAACAATAAAGTCACTGACGGAAAAAATTTATGGATACTGGTAAGCCAGGTAAAATCTAATCGTGTCGTCTATTTCACTGACGATGTAAATTACCAGCCCTGCATGGAGGGAAACTGGTATTTCGTTACCCAGTATCGGGGTTCCCTTCCTGCGGGCATGACACTCGCCAACTGTTGGAGCTGGAGATTTAACGGTCACGTTTTCAAGCATGCAGGGGATAAAATTGCAAAACCCCTGCACGAACGTCTAATGGAGAGCAATCGAAACGCCCTGCTCGCTCTGCTAAAAGAAAAAATCAATCTAGTGCGAAAAAACTACGCTCCGCAAACAACAATGGGCAGTTTATTGCGTACACAAAAATTAACGGAAGCCAATGCATTTATCGACGACCCTAACGCTGAATCTGCACTTGAACTTTTAAAAGGCGTCGCATTGGCGCGCGATATCAGTATCCATCAAGCTGCAGAATTAATAAAAAGCAAGGCAAATGAGACCGAGCAAGTCTTGACAGTAACTGAACAAATTAGGGAAAAGTGGAGACATTCAATTAAAACGGCAAAGACAGAAGCAGAACTAATTTCAATCAGAGAAATTTTGATCTCTGATGTATATCCCGATTTATCCACACGCTTCAAGTTCCCGGCGACAACCTTCGCTCCCGAAGATTGGGATACCCCCCTGCAAAAAATTCACAAGGCGCATGAGATTGCACGACTAAAAACACAACTGGCAGAAGTTTTGAATAAAAAAAGGCGTTCTAATGGAGCCCAATTTCTTGCCAATGAAGTACTGGCTCGCCATAAGACAGATCTGGCGAAGAAATATTTAATGTCGAATCGCGAAAACGACAATGAAGATTTTTCTTTACTGGAAAATTATGCCAAAGTACATAATTTAACGGTTACAGACACTGCAAAAATGCTTGTGGTTCAGGCACAAAATTTTGAAAAAACACTGATTCAGACAGAAATGGTGAAGGATCGTATTGAAGCACGCATCAATAGCATAAAAACCATGAGAAATATACAAAAACTCTCCATCGAAATTACACTGCTAAAAAATGATTAACAGCCGGTTGCGTAGAGATTGTTTTTCGGATACTACCGCGAACCAGCAGCGTAAAAACGCTGATGTCATCAAACTGGAAATAAACTGAGTGAAAGCATCAAAAAATAACCTCTTGCACCACTATATGCTGATGAGAGAAGCGATTCGCACCAGCGAAGCTGAAGCCATCTTAAATTTCGATACATTCGAGTTATTTATCCGGAAAGCAAATAATAACTGGATACTTTATCCAAAATTTCTTGCCACAATCAATGGAACTCGCCAATACACCAGCAACATCAGTACAGACATCAACATGTTTGCTGGATGGCTGCCATATAAAAACAAACATTGGCCCATCGCATCTAACAAGCTAGAGTTCAAACGCTTTGCAAGCACAGTTAATCTACCAGTGCCTGAGTATGCGGTTACACAACAATCATCGTTAGAACATGTACTGATTAAACGCCTGAACTCTTCTTTTGGTGCGCAAATTCTTGGCCCATTTCATTCTGCCACTGAACGCCAACTGCATTTGGAAAATGGCGAATATTTTGAAAAATTCATAGAAGGTGATTTGCTAAAAATCTGGTACTGGAATGGGCAAGCCGTCTGCATGGAAAGAGATAGCATGCCCACAGTGGTAGGTGACGGCGTTGCAACAATTGGAGAATTAATTATTCGGCGTGGCAGCCAGGTAAAATGGTTATCCGTAGCTGAAAAGAACAAACTTTTAAAGAATAGCGAAACCTTGCTCACCTATTTCAAAGTTAACGCCAAAACTGTACTAAAAAAAGGTAAGACACAAATGGTCGAATTTCGCTACGGTTCAGACATAATGCACCCAAACGAAAGGAAAATTATTGATATCCAGTCGACGCCACCAAAAGAAATATTAACCGTCATTGAAGATACCGGCATACGTCTGCAGGCAGCAATCCCACAAGCCATACGAACCAACACTTTGTTTACGGTTGATGCGATCGTTGACAAGGACAATCAGGTATGGCTGCTTGAAATGAACTGCAACCCTGCAGTCCATCCTTATGTCTATCCAGTAATGGCAGGTAGCATAGTGATCTGACTATCCACAGGCCGACTTAAATGTAACAGATCAACGAACATGATTGAAGCCTTGGCCACCAGATCAGGCGGCATTGGAAATGACGAGCTTGATTTGTTGGCCCGCGGCCAGATCAAGCTTTAGCGTCGGGAAATTTTGTTGGTATCGCTCAAGCAAATATTGCGCGATGTGCTCATGAATTTTGATACCAGTAATAGTTTCATGGTGTTGCAAACCACAAGAGTGATTTATCTCGCTAAGGATATAAGAGCCATCTTCTTTTTCAAAAAAATCGATATAAGCAATATCACCACCAAATGAGATATTGGTCCATTGAGCCAACTCTATCAGTTTGCCTGGAACATCCAGATATCGTTTGGCATTGGGATTCATGCAAACTGTCGCCTTCCAGTCAGGTGCATGTTTGGTGTCGTAAGTCGTCGCTTCGACCAGCATCTTCCTCCCCAGGACGATAGTCCTTACTATTTTTTTAAACTTAATTTCGTTCTGCAGCAAGACTTCTTGCCCAGGAATGCTGGCGATCATTTCCAAATCGTGTTCAAGAGTTTCTTCGCTTATCCTGAAAACGAACCTCCCCATATCGCGAGAGTAAATCGGCTTGGCGACCAAGGGACCATATGCTTTTAAATAGCCTTGCAAGGCAGCGTTATTTCCCTTTTTAAATGCAACTGATAACTCAGGCACAGGGATTTTATTGGAACCAGCATAGATATTGCCCAACAATTTTTGGCCACTGATATTGATATAACGAGAATCATTGAGAACCTTGAATCCTCTGCGTTCAAAATTTCTCGCAATATTTACGGCACGCAAAGTGCCCGTTCGCATAAAAATGATATCTCGCTGTGGTGAAAGCGTATCGATAATTTTCGCATCAAAATCAATCCAGGATATAAGACGGCATTCCTCCCCCAATGCCTCAACTGCCTTCTTGATTTGATTGTGATAAAAGCCCTTGGTGAATTGCACGATCATGACGATCATTGTTTACTCCATCTGAATTTAGAATTGGTCTTTCAAGCAATCTCAATGCCATTCACTGGTCAAAGAGCAGGCGTTTTGAATGTCATTTCCATAGCGTCAATCATACCAGCACTGCTTGTTTTACTCAGCCTGAATCCAGGAAATTTTCGTCCGCCTCAAAAAGCATTTTCTTAAAAAAGAAAAAAGGAAAGAAGCAGAAATTGCACCACATATTGTGCATGACTGGTTTTAGTAAATTCCAGGAATTGCTACTTTTAAAACACGAAAAAATCGTTGAGAATATAAGCTTCTTACAATAACCTGAAGGGATAAATATGCAAAGCTTACGAACAGTCTTGGTCAGCTCACTAGCCATTTTCGCCTCAGCATGCGGTAACCTGCAAAGCCTGAAAGTGGCAGCGCCGCCAAGTGATTTGAGCGGCAAACCGATACGCGTCGTCGCGTCAGTGCCAGCCGTCAATGAAATCAACCCGCGTGCCAATCCCATAGGTAAGGATGGTATCTACATAGTACAAACCAAAGGCGGAAGTCTGGTTGCAGGCTTACTTTTTGGCCCTCTGGGTGTAGCGATGAACAGCGCCAATATTGAGTCAAAAAATGCTGAATTAGCCAAATCGGCACAGGCATCCGAACTTCTGCAATTAAAACCTGCCCAGGAATTGGCAGCAGTGTGGGCGAACAATCCTGTAGAAAGTAACAGCGCCGGTAAAGACGAAATGAGCGTCAGCCCATATATCATTCTATATAGCGATGACGAAAAAAAAGAAGTTTTCAGTCTGGCAGGTTTAAAACTGACGGCAGGCAATAAATTGCAAGCGTCCGGCAAGCCATGGACTGGGCATTATATTTACGCTTTGCCTAACAATATTCCGGCTGCATATTTGAGTGGCACCATTGCCCCAGAGGCTCTGGCCTCTTACCGAAGCGAACTCCAAAAAGCCTATCGAGAGTTGCATGAAGAAATGAAGCGCGACTTCAGTGGCAATCAACGCACATACCAACTTGCTAGCGTGCAGTCACCTGTTTTAAAAGCCAGCACAATAGGATTTGCCGGCTTCACCTCTGGCGACATCTTGCAGGAAGCGAATGGCAAGCTGATCGCCAAGGTCAATATAGAAAACTATGGCCCGGCGATGGACCGCAGCATACCTTATTTTGTCTGGATATTTCCAAACGCGAATCAGTATAGTTTTAACCTGGGACCTGAAGCACGTAAGTAAATGGTGTCAACAAGATGCAAGCATGTGCCAGCTTTCCCGGCAAATGCTTCCTGGTATCAAACCAGTCAAGTCTGCATTCTGTTTTTACTACCAGGGGAACGGCGGCTTAATTTCATATGACAGGCCCGCTAGCTGTAAAGCATCCTTCACCAAAGTTGCCTGTGATGCTTTGCCTGTAAAAACAACAAAGTTAGTGTGTGCCTGAAATAATTTTCGGGCTTTAAGAAAATTCACACCGGCCAATTCAGCGACTGTTTTGATATGTTGATCATTCTTGTAATAGCCTAATGTGACACTTACCTCGTACGTGGTTTCATCACGCAAAATTTCAGGCAAGTAAGTTGTCACAAGCGACCAATCACATTTAGTACAAAATAGTCCTTGAGTGCTGCCTTCACGCCGGACTTCGATCAGTCCACCGCATTTTTCGCAAACGAAAATCTCTGAAGAATTCATACCTCTGATTGGCAAAACTACCTAAGTCTCTTCACGCTATCTATTACCTCACGTCTCCGTTTGCCTGTCCCACGTTCCAGTCAAGGAGGAATACTTATTTTCCTCCGACGAAAAATTTGAACTGCTATGTGGGCGCGCATATGCGTCCAAACCGAATGGATAATTAATCATTTCATCTTCGGCCCGATCAAGCCGTTTACGCAGATCCCACATTACGAGTTTCGAAGTTATTTTCACAACCCAATCTGAATGCATTGAGAAGCATTTTGAGGAAATGATCTTGATTTCCCACGAAATTAGCTGAGCCAGATACCACATCGTTCTCAATTGCTACCAAACTGCGATTTCACCTGTTCTTTGCTCAACAACTCATTGACTTCGTCAGCAGTTTCAAAAAGAAATTCAGGATTAAATTCTGCTGTAAGTCCGTCAAATTTAATTGAAAGCTCTTGCCATAAAGATGAGAAAAAATCCTCTCTAATAATGACCTTTATTTCTGTTGCATCTCTACGAAATTGTCCAAGCTGTGAATTAAAAAGGCGCAATACCGTCAAACTTTCAAGCGTAGTCCATTGCTCACGCATAAAATTTAATGCATCCACTCTTAATTCAAAGTTTAAAGCACCTAAACTGAAAATCGCCCAGCCCTAACTATCACGAATAGGCAACACGGCTATTTCTTCATCCGTAAAAATTTTAGCGCCGCAATTCGAGCATATCTTATCGTCTTCAGAATATGTTCCGCAGGTATCGCAAATTATTTTCATATTTTTCAGAGAGAGGCAAGCAACAGAATCATCACTAAGAAGACCCACCAAAGCTCTTTTTCTGGGAAGGGGAAGCATACAGGGAAACCAAAGTACATAAACGTGGTTTACTCGTACTTTTTTTGTCGTGTAAGCAGCCGCCTATATTCTCAGCAGCAACAAATGCTAATTCTTTGAATTCCTCGTATGAAACGAGAATTTTTTGCCCCTAATATTTTTTCGAATACCTCTTATCTACTTTTAAACTCTGGCGACAATTACAGAGTTCTCAACATCACGATAAAGTTGGGCTCTTACATAGAGTCCAGCAATCAACTCCAATTCATCGACATCCATGTTATCTTCCGAACGCAATATTTCGGATGGAAGCTTTCCTTTAGTAAGAGCATCTTTGCGAAATAACTCCAAATTATTCCTAAGAATTTCTCCAGACATCAAACCTCCAATTCCCCCTTTGAAGGTAACAAGGTAATCGCCGCTGCTGTGTCGTCTAACTTTGAAGTCTGGGTGATTAGTTACAACCGTCAGCAATATATCTCTGCATTCCTCATCACTGAGACTCGCAGCACCTTGCCACACTACGCAACTTCCATTCTCAAACAAAGTGAAATGTTTTCCAGGTAAGTAGTCGCAAAGACGTTTCATTGTCCAATCAAATGTCGAGACGATGTTCGGTCGCCAACTCGGTACAGGAAAATTATTCATTATCGATTTCTCAAATCAATCTTCGGTCCATACTGCATGTCGAGCCAATGGTGCCCCACACTTCGGGCAGTTGCAACGAGAGAGCATTGCTGCCCTTTGGGTAGCGGCCAATTCATTAGAAGTTCCAAAATATAAAGTTGGCTCCGATGGGTTAGCAATTTTACCCTTCCAGTTACATTTTACACAATCAATTTGCTCAATCTGAACACGCTGCCATTCTTCTTTCAAATTAAACAATGGAACTGGCAACCAAGCCTTTAGCCCTTTTGGCCGGTACAAGCCGAGACAAAATTCATTCGAGTATTTCGAGACAAAAGAGACCAACTCTAGAATCAGATTCTTAGTATTTGGACTGAAAACCGCCACTCCTCGATAGGTCTCTTTTTCTATAATATCACCCCATTCATCCATGCTTGGAACAAAAACCAACTGCTCATCAATCATCAACTCACGAGATTCATCTTTCAAATTACTCATAGCAACCTCATCTACCCGGTGGGTTATGTGGCTTCAGGAGATTGGTACCGTGTTTCAACAAATACTCACTCTCTCCTGCACCCGGCAATGTTTGTTCGAGCAGAAGTGATTTTGGGACATACCCGCTGAAAATAGTGCCGCCTCGACTGAAATAAGCAGCTTGAGCTGGATCAGTCGTAACTGAAATGAGCGTTTTATCCAACCCAAATGATTGTTTTAGCTCTGTACCGAAAGCACCATGAGCTTGAACGTATTGATCTTCAGTTCCCCAAATGTTAACCCAATTTTGGTGCGTTTCCTTTGAAGATGAATAAGCACCTTTTAAACTACCAGTTTCCATATATGCTTGCTGGCCAGCATCACTAAGGACGTGCCCCGTTTCATCAAAGACACGGTTCTCCAAGACTCTATTTGTACCGCGGTACACAAGGACTTGTTCCGTATTTGTCGCCGTATACGACGCCAATTGCTCGGCATCACGCACCGCACTTATTTTACCAGCATTACTCCAGGCGCTGACTCCTCCTGCAACAACCATTGCAGCATCAGTCCCATACAGACCGAAGCGTTGGGCATCATTGCTCGCGGACCAAGTATGCAATTGCCATGGTTGGGAATCGCGGAAGGTTTGATAGGTGTCATTCGATACCAGTCCAAATTGGTTGCCAATAGCAAGGTATCCTTCGGCAGCCAGTTTGGTTGCCATGATAGGCAGGTTAACAAGGCCAGGACCTATATTCAATATACTCTTCGTGACTCCCTTACCCGCTTCCACCGGATCGTTCCAGGCTGCCTTGGACACGCGCACAATAGCTTCACCAACCGGATCACGCACGGGGGTGTTATCTACTGGAACCCATTCAGTTCCTGAATAATTACCCATCGCATCGTAGATTGGGCGCGACTCCATCGCCGGAGCGCTATTCCCTCCGCCAGTATGGTAGGTAATCGGCCCGATTGCTTCTGAATTCCGACCGCCCATTCTCATGTACAGGTCACCAGCTTCTTCCTGGCTCATGGTGCGGGACTGGCGCGCCTCTTCTGCCCTTGTTGCAAAAAGTGTTTGATATTGCGCATCTCTTGCCAGGTAATTGCTCTTTTGCTGATCTGTCATCCCAACCTGCTTGAGTACATCCAGACCGGGGCTCTCAATAACGCGATTGATAGACAGGTCATGGGCACTACTGAGGTTGTTGTAATTGGCATATTGGATCAGTTCATCTGCACTTGGTGTATAGCCATAATTGCGTTTGAACAAGGCGGTCAATGTGTCACCTGATTTGGTGACATCGCGGCCATCAAAGCTGCCAGCCTTGTAGGACGCTTTTTCTGAGCGCATCAGGTCATCTTTGGTCGTGGCAACATTACTTTCACTGCTGGCCACACTGATATCTGGCAAATTGCTCAGGACATCATCCACACTGGCACCGCTATAGGTGTCGATGTCTGTATCATTCACCGTAACAGAACTGGTATTGGTGTTGTCGCTGGTCGCATTGCCACCGGTACTGGTACTGGTGTTGGTACTAGACTCGTTATCAGTGTTTTGAACATCGGTCGTTATGGTTGTCCCTGACCCTTGATAATGGTCTTGTACCAGGCCGCCAGCGGCGTTGCCAAAGGCGTCGACTGCTGACTGGGCGATGTCGATTGGTTTTCCGTTGATGACGCTAGATACCACGCTTGCCGCTGTGCCAGCAACGGTGCCTGTCGCCAACTTGCCGACAACACTATCACCAAAGACGTCTTTGACGTTATCTGTAACTATTGAGCTTACCCCCGCTGACACGGCGGAGGTAATTACCGACTTGAAGTCAAATTTGTCTTGCAAGCCAGTTGCAACGGCCACGCCCTGGGTAATGACATTGCCCGCCGCTGCCCGGCCGACCGTGGCAGCCAGACCAGTTCCACCTGTGCCGGCCAATCCAGCACTGACACCGCCACCAACAGCCGCCAGTGCAATACCTTTGAGGTTATAACCATTTTGCTCACCAATCGCAATGCCGACGGTCTGGCTGGCAAAACTACCAGCGGCACCGGCGACAGCACCACCGACAATACCTAAAGATCCACTAGATAATGCTGTTGCACCTGCAGCCATGGTACTGGAGAAGCCAGAGGCCAAAGCACCACTCAATGCACCAGCAGTGTAGACGGTCACTACGACAGCCACGACAACCATGAGTATCTTGCCTATGCCACCACAACCACCGCCACCACCGCCCGGTTTACCTGGGATCATGGTCCAGAAGTCGGATTCTGCTATGCCTTGTACATCATCATTCATAGAGTGGAATACGGTACCGCCATCCCTGGTAGGTATCTTGAGGCTACCGATTTCCATCAAATTGGCATTACCTGAAATGCCATTGGCATCTGCAATCAAATACCACAGCTTGGCATCGCCATATGCAGCTAAAGCCAGGCTTTGCAATGTATCACCTTGTTTTACCGCGACTATCGCATTGCCGGACTCGTCAAAATTGCTGACGCGCGGGCCGTCACCTTTGGCTGCTTCGGCTGTGGCAGTGGTTTTTGACGGATCATTTGGGGTGGGCGCATTTGGAGTAGTCGCGTTGGTGGCATTTGGCCCGTTAGCAACATTTGCGGCGATTGCAGCATTTTCTGTGACCACCTGCTCAATGGCGGCATCATTGCTGGCACCAATTATCTGGCTCAGGCTTGCCGGATTTGTGGTGGTCGTTGGAACCGGGGGCACATTCTGACCACCTGTTGCTGGTGGAGCCGGATTTTGTGTCGCAGATCCATTTTGCAGTGACACATTGGCTGGCAAGAACCATGCATGCTCAAGACCTGGTACTTGTGACTGGTTTGCCTGGTTCGCCAAAATTTGCTGATTGATCAAATCTTGTGTGGCCTGAATACGCTCCACCAGTGTTTGTGGCGTGGTACTTGCGATGCCATCCCACGTAGAAAGCACATGGCCATCTGTGGTCAGGCGATTGAGAAGCTTGTCCTGGTCACGACTTTGCAATATGTGTCCATCGATATCGTTGACAAAGCTCCTGGCTGTCGTGACTCCTTTGGCATCTGTAATGTCCATTCTGACCAGATAGCCGTTGGCATCGTAGGTATAAATAGTGCGACTGACTTCAATACTGCCGTTGGGGTGGGTGACAGTGGTGCTGATGCTTTGCTGCTTATAGCCATCCAGTTTGCTTTCAACAATGTTGACCCGGGTGACATTTCCTTTGGAGTCTGTTGTGACATAGCTTAATGCGTGCCCTTCCGCATCGTAGCCATCTGTGTAGTCGGTCTGGTAGCGCATGCTGCCGTCGGCGGCATTGACGCGCTCGACCAGCAATCTGCCGTTAGCGTCATAGCGTCGAATGGTGGTTATATTGCTACTTGCCAGTTCGGGATGTTGAAGCAGGGCTTGACGATATTGGACTGGTGTCTGGTCACCAAGACCGCTTTCCACCAACCGGCCAGCTCCATCATAATAACGTTGGTCAGTGACGATGGCGAATGACTCTGGCAAGGTATTCCAGTTGCGGTCAAATGCTGCTGTCGACACGCGTTCCAGGCGATTTGCAGCGTCGTAGTGGAAATACTGGGTGATGAAACCTTCGTGCATGACAAAATTAGTCACGCCGTTATCAACCTGGGCCACCAGGACATTGCCCCAACTGGTGTCACTGATGCGATTCCCGTTTTTGTCGTAGTTAACTACATGGCCCTGTTCATTGTTAATATTACGATAGTCGTCAGCGTTGCCATTGAGTGCTCCATCTACCAGCGTTTGCCTTTGCATATTGTCATAGGCGTACCAGCTACTCTGCACATGCGCCTGTGCGGCCGATACATCTTGCGTGAAGGTTGTCAACTGGCCGTCAATAGTCAATTGCTGCAGGGTGACGAAATCACCGTGGGCTTGTTGTATTTCTTGCTGGTGAATGATGTTGCCGTTCTTGTCGTAGTCCATCAACACGGTCAAACCGTTGTTGGGACTGTCCACACGCGCCAGTTGGCCTTGTGCATCATAAGCCAGCCAGTTATCTTGATAAATTTTGCCTGCCTGGACAGTTTGCTCGCGCACGTGTTGGCCAGCAATGTTATAGGTGATGACTGTTATTTTATTGAGCGCATTGTCGCGGCTCTGGATACGCTGCCCGGCACCGTCATAACTGTAATCAATACTCTGGCCACGAGTGTTGCGCTCTGCAATAAGCTGACGTGCGGCATCGTAGGTATAGCTATAGTTAGCACCGCCTATATCCCGACGGCTAAGCAACAGACCAAAATTATCATAGGTCCAGGATGAAAAACTATTGTTGGCATCTACGTAGGCTATTTGTCTGCCATTGACATCATATGCTGCCTGCTGAACCTGGCCCATTGGCTTATAGGCGGTCAATAGATTGCCTCGTAAATCATAGGTAAACCGAGACGTATCGCCATTTCCGTCAGTTTTCGACAATACATTGCCAGCCTGATCATAGGTGGCACTGGTAATCAAATGCTGGACGTTGCCACTGAGTACATTGCTGGCATTTGCACTGTATTTGCCTACCAGGTCAGTACTTGTCTCAAGCACTTGACCAAGATGATCCATCTTAAACGTCGTCAGCTTGCCGTTAGCATCGCGCACGGCAGTTTTTTCACCAAAGGTATTCTGATAATAGCTGACGATGCCGCCATCGGCATGGAATTCTCTTTCCAGATCTCCTGCTTCATTCCAAGTCTGGCTATTAACATTGCCAAGCGCATCCCTGACTGCAATCTGGCGTCCAAGTCGGTCATAGTAGGTTTCTACTGTAGGACTGTTCTCGCTATGTCCGCCACTGAGATCTGGATCTTGCTGATAAATGAGCTGATTGCTGTCATTATATTGGTAGATGCTGTAGCTGTTAGGGCCGTTCAAGTTGCTACGTGTCAGTACGTTGTTCCAACGATCAAATGTTTGATGAATGACAGGACGAATGCCATTGCGATCTGGCATCACGATGGTCGTGGTGCGCCCCAGTAAATCAACCTGGGTGATGGTTTTTCGTACTGCCGATAACTGTTCGGCCTGCTGCGCATTTGCAACATTACGCAGCGGATTGCCGGTGACATTGACACCATTGACTGCACCACCAGCGCTGATGACTTCGGTTCTTACCCCCTGGAGGTTATAAACCATCACTTTGTCAATGCCGTCGCCACTATTGGTGCGCCACAAATTCCCGGCATTATCATATTCAAAATAGGTGTGGAGCACACCGTCAGTACCTTGCGCAATGACGTCGCCAAAAGCATTGTATTGGTTCTCGTTCCTGGTAACACCGGCTTGTGTCTGTGTCAGTATGTTCAGGCTTTGTCCATTGATACGTGCCGTGGTCGCCGGAGTAATCGTGGCAGTACGACGTCCGAGAGCATCATATTCGTATAGTGAGAACAAGGTATGGGAAATACCATCATTGCCAGTAACAGCCTGCCATTGTTTGCGCACATTATTCTGGGCATCAAATGAAGCATATCGATTGACGCCATTCGCATCGGCACTTTGTATAACATTTCCGTGGTTGTCATATTTTGCCAGATTTATTCTGTCATCCGGACTTGCATTTGCAGCGCCATAGGTATGATCATTTGCGAAACTCGCGCCATTGGCATAGTCAATCTTGACTGCCACGTTACCCATTGCGTCACGACGAAACTCGGTCAACGGGGTCACCGCCACACCATCCAGAGTTGAGCTGAAAGTGGGAGACGCGACCGCAATAACGCGATTCATCGCATCATAGTAGGTATAGGTATGGCGCCCAAGGGCATCGGTGGTCGCCGTTTTATTGCCCAGCCCATCATATTCAAAACTGGTCGTCACGTCACCACGGGTCCGCGTATGATTGGCGATATCATTGGTAGCATCACTGAATTGAACATTCAGGCGGGTCATGGACACCGCTCTATTCAAATTATCATAGGCATAGACCGTTGACCTGTCATTGACACTGGTCTGTGGCAACACCACCTGATCCGACGTCCAATTACCAGCGGCATTGGCAAACTCTGTTACCCGGGTAACATTACCTGATGCATCAAACTCTTGTTTGGTGACATAACCAAGGGCATTGACTGTGGCGGTCGTACGGCCATCCAGGTCGTAATAATAGAAATTGCTTGCCCAGGTATTCGTGAGGGCGTCAGCAAGCACAGAAGTCTGGGTTAATTGACCAAGTGCATTAAATTGATTGCGTGTCACCTTGGCAGCTACCACTCCCTGGCCGCCATTGCTTACCCAGGTTTGAGGTTCAGTGACTTGAACAATCCGTCCCAAGCGGTCAAACTGATTGACGATAGTACGGTCTTCGCTATGATTTTTCGCTGCAAGCGCAGTAGCAACCTGTGTATTGTCTGGTGCACTACTGCCATTGCCAGAGAAATTAACGGCACTTGCATATCGTGTAATGCTAGTAGCCTGACCAAAGCTGTTGCGCTCGTAAGATGACACATAGCCCATTGCATCAACATCAAAACGCAAACGCCCCATTGCATCATACGTCTTGTAACTGAAATTGCCGGCAACATCACGACCAGCAACTGCATTACCCAGCGTATCGTAAAACACCTGACTATATTGAGCCGACGCAACTTCTGTGCGGCTGGCCAAGCCATTCAGCCCATTCGCAGTGACATTTTCACTTGCGTCATACACTGTCGTTACGGGGAAGATTGTCTTGACCTGACGCCCTAATGCGTCGTATTCATAACTTGTAGTCCTTTCTTCAGGCCGCCCCGCAGCTTCCGTACGGGAAGTCAGATTTCCTAAAGCGTCGTACCTCATTTGGGTTATGACACTGGTCGTCACTGAGGCGGATGCCTGCAACTTGCCGTTAGCATCAACACCAGCAGTAGTCAAGATGACTACAGGTGATGTTTCCTGTGTGACCTGTCCAACGGCATTATGCTGGTAAGTCCAGGTTGCGCCATTTTTATTGGTGAAACTTATTTTATTACCGACACCATCATAACTATATTTTTCTTGATAACCCAAGGCGTCTGTGGCGAGCAATAACTCACCAGCTGCGTCATATTGGAAAGTATTGTGCTGGTCAGTCGTGGAGGGGATAAGAGCTGAAGATATTGCACTGACATCGCTATTGACTGCAGTTGAAATTGCATGGGCAAATACCGTCGTGCCGACAACGCGGCCCAAGCCATCATATGTGCTCTGCTTGACGTAACCGAGGCTATCAACGCTATAAATCAACCGTCCTGATGCATCAAACGCATGTTGAATATATTGATCTTTATTAGCGTCTGGTTGCAATAAGGCCTTGACAGATGCACTGGTAACTTCATCACCGAGGTTTTGCGTATTGATTGCATTGGCATAGCTGAGCATACCAATGGCATTACCATTTGCATCGTAACGAATTTCATTCACGGCACCAATACTGTCTACGGTGAATGTTTTTCGACCAGCGCCATCATAAGTCCAACGGGTTATCCGGTCATTGGTCGTATCGCTGTGAACCAGCCCGTCAATATCAGCAACACTCAAGACAGCCGCATTTGATACTGGCGGAGTAATCTGGCTGGCATATGCAATGTTTTCTACGACATTGCCGTTGCGATCATAAATTGATTTGGCAACTGTACCTGATGCATCCACCCGGTACACCATGCGATTTGCATGGTCATATGCTGCCAGGCTGACACGATCGGCAGCACTAGCAACAACGGTCTCGGCCCTGGCACTGGCTGAGACCGGCGTAGCGTAACTGATTTGTTTAACTACATTGCCGTTTTTGTCGTAAATATTATGACTGACGGCACCAACACCATTGACACTCCAGGTCAGACGATTGGCAGCATCATAAGTAAGACGCGTATGCTCGTCTCGCGCACTGTCTGCAACGGCAGCTATGGCAGCAGTTAATGTTTGTTCGTTCAGTGTTGCAGGAATGCTGATGGCATTGGCATAGCTGATTTTATCTATGACATTTCCATTGCCGTCGTATTTATACGCACTCACATTACCAGTACCACTGATGGTGTAGCTTAGGTGATTGAGTACATCATAAAAATTTCTGGTGTGCTGGTCGTGCGCTGTATCGGCTACAAGGTTCGGCACAGTGCCGGGTACCCATTGTGACAAGTCAAGACGATTGGCATAGCTAACGCTATCAACGACATTGCCGTTACCGTCATATGTGTATTTGGTGACGCTGCCGACACCATCCACACTGAAGCTTAATCTGCCGTCTTTATCATAGACCTGATTTTGTACTGCATCCGCGCCCACCACTGCGTGAATTCTCGCAGCAATCGTTGCAATAGAGATTGAACCATCTAAATTACTCAGGTCGATTGGCGTAACATAACTGGTGGTTTGTATAACCCGACCTTGTGCGTCATAGCTATTCTTTTGCACAGCGCCAGTACGGCCTACGGTATACACCAACCTGTTTTCCGTATCGTAGGCATAGCGAGTAATGTTACCGTTGGCATCCGTTGTACTTTGTACGTTGTTATTGCTGTCATACGAGTGTGTAGTGGTCAGTTTCAGACCGTCAACATCTCGCTGCTCTTCGATACGGCGACCAAGGCTGTCGTAGACATAGCGATTGATAACACCATTCGGGGTCGTGACAGTAATCAGTTTTCCACGCTGATCGTAGCTGTATTGGGTAATAGCGTTGATTCCAGCAGGATCAAATACCTGGCTGGTAACCTGACCTTTTAAATCATAGTTGGTCAAGGTCACAATACCGTTTGCATCAGTAGCACTGACTTGCTGGCCCTTTGCATCATATTGATAACTGGATGTGATTGCCAGGCCGTTTGCATCTACCGTGCGGGTCAGCAAGCGGTTGGCAGCATCATAGGTGTAACGAACCGTGTTACCGTTAGCATCCGTGGTTTGTATCAGGCGACTCGCTTTGTCATAGACATTGCTGCTTTGTGTGATTGACGATACAGTCGAAACCTGCATGCCATCTTTGTCGTAGACATAGCTGGTGACATTGCCATTCGCATCGGTGACGCTTGCCGTTTGCCCCAGGCGATTGCGTACGCTGGAAAATTGTATGCCTTCTGCCGTAGTTACGGTGACGCTGCGGTTCGTACTGCTGTAACTATAAGTGGTGACGTTTCCGGTCGCGTCTGTCTGTGTCAACACGCGACCAAACGCATCATAGCTGGTGCTACGTTTTGCATTCAATGTATCTGTAGTGACCAACTGACGGCCAAGGCGGTCGTAAGATTGTTCACGAATATTACCGCTTGCATCTACAGTTTTAGTTGCACGACCAAAGGCGTCATACTCAATGCTGTTTTGCAAGTTGAGCCCATTTGCATCCGCCACACTTACAACCAGCAAACCCCGATGATCATACTGCGCTGTTTGCTCAACGGTGTGTGTAGCATCTATCTGACTACGACTGCTTACACTTTCACCAAAAGCATCATAGGTGAAGCTGGTCACGGCACCCAGTTCATCGGTAACCGATGCTACGGTTCCATCGTTGGCATAGTTAATCGTTGATTTACTATCTGCCTGTGGGTTAGCAATTGCTGATATTGCCGAACTTAAGTCCGCGTCAAGCAAACCACCGTGCAATGTGCTTAGATTAGCAAGGCGGCTACCGTATTTGATGGTTGCAGTCAATCTGTTCAATCCATCGAATTGACGTTCCTGGACTTCACCAAGGGCATTAATAGTGTGTGTCAGATTACCGCTGCGGTCATAGTAAAACAATGTTGTATTACCATTAGGGTCGGTCACGCTGGTCCGGCGCCCTACACCATCATAGGTGTAGCTTGTGCCATATTGAGCCCAGATTGCTTCGATCTCTTGTTGACTCTGAGCAGCGGCCAAAAGCGAACTACCATAGCCTGACAAACTTGCTGTCAAGCGGCCAAACTGATCAAATCGTTGGTTACCGGCTCGCATATCGCTGGAATCGGCCGCTTCTGTGACCTTAACCAGATTGCCGGCCACATCATATTGAAAGAGTTTCTTGGTTCCTTCTGAATTGATCGCAGTAGTGACACGATTCAAAGCATCAAAAGCTTGTACGCTCACTTTGTCTTGTGCGTCAGATACAGGCCGGATGTCAGACACCAGCGTATCTGGGTGCACAGATCCTGTAACTTTCGTGGCGTAACGTGTGGATTTGAGCAAATTGCCATTTGCGTCGTATGTGAACTCGGTAAGATAAGATTCGGCGTCAATACTGGCAGCGACCTGTCCTTTGGCATCGTACAGTGTGTAGCTGTGTTGGTCAGCATTGCTTATTTGTGGCAACAAGCCACTCAGATCATTACCTGCATTTGCAGTTTGACCAACACGATTGGCGAAACGCACTTGCTCTACCCGACGCCCCATGCCATCGTACAGATACTGTGTTACATAGCCTTCTGCATCAATGTTCCCGAGCAATCGATTATCTTTATCGTAAAAACTGAGATTGATCCTGTCCAGGTTGTTGCTGGATACAACCACATCTTGTAGACTGGAAGTTTGCGTCAACAGTGAAGCGTCCACTCTATTTGCGCGTTGCGTCGTTGAGAGCAAGTTGCCGACAGCATCATATTGGTACTCAGTAAGCAATCCTGCAGCACTCACAGATTTAGATAGACGACCAGAAGCATCATAGAAATTGCGACTGATTAAATCATTCGGCGACTTGGTCAACAAAGACAAAAAGTCATGAATGACTGGTGGTGCAGCAGGTGGCAAATCCGCTGGGGCTACTCCCTGGTCGGCCCAAACATAAGAACTTTCCAGACCCGGAGCTTCACCTTTCGTGAACCATTGTGCCAGCCAAAGGTGTCCGTTAAATTTGACTGTCTCTCCCCCTACGTATGTGACACCTGACATCCATGGGCTATAACTGCCGGGAGCAGGTGACTGCCCCCATACTTGAGAGTCACCAGGCACATCCCCAAAGGTCGTCCAGCGGGCCTTCCAAGTTTGACCGGCATAATCAACGACATCGTTTTCTTGATACTGGGTACCCGCCAGCCAGGATGGATTGCTCCCTTCTGGCAGAACCGGACTCCAAACAGGCTGCAGACCTGGCACGTCACCTACAGTACTCCAATTAGCCTTCCAAAGCTGACCATCATAACTAACTATTTGATTCGCAGAATACTCAGCGCCTGCCAACCATGGAATATCTTTGCCAGCCTGCTTTACTTGAGCCCAGACATGATCAACACCAGGCTGGTCACCCATGGTAGACCAACGCGCAACAAAAACCTGTCCATCAAAAACAATCTGATCCCCAGCTTCATAGTATTGCGTGCCCGACCACGTACGTTGCGCCTCCGGAGGTTCGATTTCAAACCAGGCGATTGAGGTATCGTCTGGTTCATTTCCTTGAGTACTAAAACGTGCCTGATAAGCTTTCCCAGCGTACAGAACTTGATCGCCTGCGGAGTAAAGGGTATTGGCATTCCAATTGGGTTGCGGCGTTGCAGAGGTATCTGGCAATGCCGTCGGCGTAATACCAACATTCATTCCGGCCAACAAATCAGCCATTTGAGCGGTATTGAGTGCAATACTATGTGCTACCGTCTGTATGCGCTGACCCAGCGAATTATAAACATACTCAACAACTCTCCCGTCACCATCTACCTGTCCCTGGAGATTGCCAGCAGCATCGTACACGTAGAATTGCTTAGTTCCCGTGGGATCTATTGTCAGGATCAGTCTTCCCAGAGCATCATAGCGATATTCGGTTTTGGATTCACCACCAAGAATGGACGAGAGCAATTGTCCTTCTGCGTCATAGACCGCAGTATCCACTCGGCCATTTGCCTGAGTATGAGTAATGACTTTGTGAACATCATCGTAGTGATTAACTGTGATACGTCCGGCAGCGTCTGTACTAGATAAAACCCTGTGTAGGGCATCATAGGTAAAACTCGTTTGGTTACCGTCAGCATCAACTTTAAAGAGCAAATTTCCTAATGCGTCATAGCTATAAGTTGTAACGGACTCTTTCCCGTCAGAGACACCGTTGCCGTTTGCATCTACGAAATTGTAGACGACCGTGGACGATAATTGACCGCGACTATTGTATTGAAAATCGGACCGAACGGCCTTCTCGAGATTTTGCGCATTAACCCATTGCTCAACGGAAGACAAACTGACGCTTTGGTCGCTGGCAAGGCCATTTAAAGGGTACTTTTGGTCTGGATAACTGATGCTTGCAATACGTTGACCACTCGTATCATAACGATACTCTGTTACCCCACCCTCTGCGCTAATCACAAATCTAGGACGGAAGTTGGCGTCATACACCATGCGCGAAGTTTCTGGATTCGCAGCAGGCTGACCATTTGTTGCTGCGGTGCGGTAGGCAGTTGAAGTCAATATTTCGTGGTGCGCTCCGTATGTTCTCTCAATCCGGCCACCAAGGCTATCTGTTTGAACGAGCAAGTTGCCCTGTCCATCATACAAATATTGCGTGGAATTTCCAGACGCATCAATGAGCTGCGTCATGTTTCCAGCAGCATCATACCTATATTGCACCTGCTGCTGCACACCATTAATAGCGGGGCCAGTAACCTTTACAAACCGATTTTGCTCATCATAGGTATAGACATTGCTATTGCCCAATGGATCAGTGACGGTCGTTGTTTTATTCTGAATATCGTAGCTGAACTTGGTAACTCGCCCGAGCGCATCCGTTATGCTGGCAATATGACTAGTACCAGACAGAGTGACATAAGTGAAGCTTTGCTGACTACCGTCAGTTTGACTGACACTACCAATCAAATTTGTATTGCCCAAATAGGAGTAGTTTGTTACATATATATTTCCATCTTCAATGGAATTATCATTCGGACTAAGATCAAGTTTGACTTGGATCAGTCGATTTTGGTTGTCATAGCGATAATAGGTGGCGCTGGCAATACTGCCGTCTGCCAGTGACACGCGCTCTTGTGTGAGATTGTTACCAGTGTAGCTAAATTCAATTTTATCGCCATTTGAGCTGGTAATAGCACTTAGATAGTTACCGTTGTAGGAATAGCTAGTGACATTCCCGCTTGCATCTTGAGCAGCTATCAAGCGCGATGTATTTCCGTAACCTTCAAAAACTTCTTTATTTTGCGTAGCAGGATCAGTCCAGGTCCATGTAGACGTGGATGCATCATATTCTAGCGAATCAAACTTCCCTGATCCGGCAGTTGGAAGGTATTTATTGCTTGAGACATCATAGGTATAGGTTTGGACAGCATTGTCAGCTCCAACTTTTTGCACCGAACTACCAGCCTGATTGACGACGCCTACCTGATTCACAATCCGACGATAGCCATTAATCCACCAAGCATCTGCATTGTCGTCGGTGATACTGCCTTGGCTATTGTAGGTACGAACCAAACCCAAGTCCGTCCCATGACTGGCAACAAAAGCATCATTGTCCTGCAACACCAAATTTCCAGTTGCTATATTGACAAAATTCTGCTCGCCGGTTTTCCCCTGCGTAGCAGAACCAAGTATGCCCCGCTGCCCAAGACCAGATGAAGAAGTTAGGTTAAGACCTGTACTATTTCCACTGACGATCGCGACCATGCTCAGAAACCTTTCAAAATTATTGGTTGTGCGCCATGACATATTTGTCACTTGCCCTTCAAAACAATTGATCCCAACTTTTAAGAACTTGTTTAGTGTTTTTTTAATTAATTTAATTTCTTTTCAGAAAACACAACCTTAAGCTTGATCAGAACTGGAGTTGAGCCTTGCCGGAAGGCGTTTAATAAAGTCAATGCATGCATTTTTAGCAAAAAATGCTTATCCAGGAGTGGCCCACCATTCAGTAGCTACTTTTTTTGCTGAGGTCGTTTGTCAAAATTGATGGGAGCAAACAGAGAGGTGATGAACTTCACAAAAGTGATTGAAAACCAGCGCCTGCTTTAATTTCCCATAAGAAACATTGGTCTATGAAATTTGTTGCCATTTCCAACAACTAGGCTCCACAATACGACTTGAACCAAACAAGACTTGAACGCCAGTATTTCATATGACCCAAATTCAAAGCACAGACCACCTGGCAGCAATAATCCGAAGTCAGATTGACTCGATGCGCAAAACCAGTCGCCCGACACCAACCTCGGCAGGAAATTCAAAAAAAGAAATTTCGGGTAAGAAAAATGCCTCACTTAAACATAAAGATTTAGGTCAGACGATTGTTACAAGGGTATCGAGTATCCCAAGAGAAGACGCTCAAAGAAGGCACAAAGCTTTCAAGGTTTTTCTTGAGTCTGTGCTTCTGGATGAATTCGGTGAAGGCCTCGTAGCAGACCCTCGTTTTTTCCGAATGGTAGATGATATTCAGAGCCAGATGCAAGCGGACCCCGAATTAGCAGTACTTATCGATCAGGCAGTTGATTTGCTGCTGGCATCAACAAACAAGTAGATTAATGTTGCATACGCCGTCAACGTAGGCCAATTCGATCATTTTTTCAGCAAGCCAAATCACATTGACGCTGCCGTAAAAGCAATTGCCTTAAGTTAACTAAAGCTGACTTATGAATTTGCGAAATACGGCCTTTACTGACACCAAATAATCCTGCAATTTCTTCAAACGGCAATCCTTGCAGATAATGATACCGAATCACCTTGGCTTCCTGTTTGGGCAACAAGTTCACAATCTCCTGTATTTGATCCTGCAACTGTTTTAACTCCAATCCCTGATAGAACGGCATTTCAATCACATGGTCACGTTCATCTACCACCATTCCACTGTCTTCCAGCAACCATGAAAGTGCCATTCCCAAACCAACTTGTGCCAACCTGCGAAAAATTTTATCGCTACCGCTCCCAATATCGTCGGAATCTTTATCCTTAGCGTTATCTTTGTTTGCTTCCAGCCTTTGCGCCTTGAGGCGCTGCCCAACTGAAATCTGTTGCTGTCTTTCAGAAAAATCTTCAATTCCGGTTAATATGGCACCACGAATTCGCGCTCCGGCGAAACTGTTAAACTGAATTCCCAAATCAGGATCGTATCGACCAATTGCCTCTAACATACCAAGCAATGCGAATTGAAAATAGTCCTCAAATTCAATTTCACTATTGAATCTTTTGGAAAAAATAGTCGCTGCTACGGTTCGAGCATAAGGCAAGTATATTTCGACGATCCCCTCGCGGGCAGCCAGATCGTGATCATTCCTCCATTTTTTCCAAAGCATGCTTTCGACCTCATTGCTCTGAGGCCGGAATAATTGCTCGGATTGGTCGATATCATCTCCCATACTGATGAGTTGTCAGTGAAACGAGCCAACTAATGCTTTCAATACCAAACTCCAGCCGTCAATTAAAACGAACATCAGAATTTTTACCGGCAAAGCAATCGAAATCGGCGGCATCATCATCATCCCCAATGCCATTAAAATACTGGACACAATTAAGTCAATTAATAAAAATGGAAGGAAAATAACGAAGCCAATTTGAAATGCAGATCGTAGTTCTGAAAGCATAAATGCAGGGATCAATTGCAAACTTCCGACCTCCTCCACACTTTCAGGTAATTTTGCTTTTGAAAGTTCGATCATCAATGCCAAATCCTTTTCCCTGGTCTGCTTTATCATAAACTCTCGAATAGGGGTACTTGCCTTACTAAAAGCAATCTCAGCATTGATTTTCCCTGACATAAAGGGTTGAAATGCATCCTCATTTAAAGTTTGCAATGTTGAAGACATGGTAAAAAGAGTCAAAAATATAGCCAGACCTATCAGTGCAGAATTTGGCGGAGTTTCCTGCATACCGATAGCATGTCTAAGCATGGAAAGTACAATAATAATCCGCAGAAAAGCCGTCATTGACACTAGAATGGCAGGAATTACAGCCAAGATCGTTAATCCAAGTATGACCCTCAATGCTTGGCTCGTTTCGTTGGACGAAATAATATCCGGCTTTAATTTGCTGACTAAACTACCGTCATCCTGAGCCACGACTTTAGGTCGTAAAGCAGCATGTTGTGGCAAGGACTTTTCAGGTGCTTGCGGTACGTCTTCCTGCTCAAGGTGGAGCTTTTCTTCGTTACCAATACCACGATTAGATGCACTCGGCTGTGTTGATGGCCCTGGAGTCAGGCCCACGCCTTGATCAGCTATTTCTGCATGTGCCGATACCGAAAGAAAGAAGAGAAAAATAGCTTTCAATAAATATCTGGTCAGTGCCCAGTGTTCTGAGGGATGCGTTTTCACACTAAGCCTGTTCATTTTTTTGTTGCCTGTCAAATTCAGCACTGTCACAAATTACTGGGCTTACTTCTTTCCTGTCCAGTAAAGTCACCTTGCTGTCAGTACAGGCCAGCAAAAGCTCCTCTCCTCGCCAACTCACAACATGCAGGCTGGTTTTCGCTGTCAACATCAATTGCTTTTTCAATCTCAAATCAACGCTTTCACTCCGCTGTTCGAAATTCAATCGTCGCCCCCAAAGCACAATCGAACCACTTTTCAATTTAATGAGCAAATATGATGCGCCTATTGTCAAGGCAAAACACGTTATGACCCACACCACGGAAAAGTCATCTGACTTACCCTTGGCCGCATCTCTGATAACGGGTATGTTTGCAGATAACTGAGTGGGTGAAGAAGTCAGTGCTTGTTGCGCATTAGGAAGTGATTCTGCTGTTTTGACTTCTGGCTGGCTTGCAGCAACGCTCTCAACAAAAATAAGACAGCACATCATAAGCAAACATGCACTCTTTTGTATAAGTTTGGAGATACCAAACAACATGTCTAGCTTAAGCACAGAATTAAGACTTCAAAGAAATTGGAAGCTCAGCTATCTGAATGGCGAATTGCCCATCCAATGCCACAAGCTTTCCTCGTGCAATTACATGACCTTCAAGCAACAAATCTATCGTTTGATCAAGATCCGTATCAAGAGCAAGAACCTGGTGCTCTTTGAGATTCATCAGCTCCCCAACTGTTACCTCAACACCTCCTACATACACTTGCAGCTTTGCTTTCACTGCATGCAGTGGATTCATATTACTTAAGACAGGCAAGGATTTTTCACTTGCAGTTTCGCGCACGTCTAGCTCTGGTAATGTAATCATTTGAATTTCCACCGCACTATGCGTAGTTGATCTTACGTCGGTATTCGTATTGTCGGTTTCTGAACGTTGATGCATAAACGATTTAATTTCTTCAAGAATTTTTAGATGGATATCCGATGGCAACCACTTCAATTGCTTTCTTTTGTGATTTTGTCCCTAGAAAGGCAAGGCATAGCTCATCATCATTGGCAAATTTGACGTGCAGCGGCTCGTCCAACCCATGAGCCAAGGGTATAACGTCACCAAGCTGCATTTGCTGTAAATTTCCGATTTCAAGCTCACAACCACTCAATTCAACTTTAACATGCACTTTTTTATGCGCGATCGCCTCGGGAATAGAGTACAACCTGCCAGCAAATAAAGATTTACCAGTTTTTTTGGTATCACTTACATGCTGAGAGTCAATACCCAGTAAATCTTCAACTAACGCCTGGTTCAATACTAATGTGAACTTCACACCGTACAAATTAAATTCCAACTGCACGGCACCAGACCAGGGCTTAAAAAGGCTTGCCTCAGGATAGATCTCAGACATTTCAGAGATATCTAATACTGGGAATAAATCAGTCAATTTCGACCAATACTCTTCCCAGGCAGAGAGAGCCAAGTTTTTTCCAATCTTGCCTTTCAGCTTTGATGAACTACTATGCGTGTCATTCACGCAAAACATTTTCTCCTGCAGGCTTTCTAAATGTCGTGGCGGAATTTTGATCCAGAAAATACGTCCTTTGCTTGCGCAAACCTTTCTCCATGCACCAGATTTATCGGAAGAGGTATCTGCATTTTGTGCAAGATACGCTGATACATTACTTTTCTCTTGTTCCTGAATCAACCATTTCTCACTCCACGCAGAATTGATTGCAATAAACTTTGTAGCAATCAAATCCAATTCTGTAGCCGCCCACCAACGCAGCTTTTGCGCTTTACTGGCATCAAACAAAATTACTCGCTTTCCACCCTCTTCAATCACGCTCATTTGCCCTTCATGGAGAATAATTCCTGTAACATTTCATTCGCGGTAGTAATAATCTGGGATGATGCCTGATAGCCACGCTGCATGATGACAAGATCGCTAAATTCCTGCGACAGATCTACATTTGAAATTTCTACCATCCCTGACTTTACAGCACCAAAACCATTTTCACTTGCAACACCGGCATGCCAGGCAGATGCATCTGTCGCATCGAACTCATTACTACCTACGGCTTCAACAGCATCCAACGTATCAAAGCGTCCAAGAGCGAGTTTGCTTCCCTTACTAGTTTGACCGTTCGAATACGCCAATACCAGCACGCCGGCAGCATCAAAACTTGCACCGGTCAATGTACCTGCCGCAAAACCGTCTTGTGAGCTAAACGCAAGCGTCGACAGGTTAGATGACCCAAACGACGTTACATCAGTACTGAAATCGAGTACCAACGGAATACTGCTGAGTCCAGCGGGCGTAAAGTTGATGGCTACCTTTGAATTTGCGGCTTGTGGTTTACCATCTTGAAAAATAATTTGACCGGTTCCTACTGCCACACCATTTTCAGAAACATCGACCTTCCAGCTTCCTACAGTCGTGGCATTTGTATTGGTCATTTTCACGGTAAGACTGTGTTCACCACCAGCACTATCGATTACCTTAACTCCTGTAACTGTCTGATCTGTGGCAGTACTGGAGAGATTGCCAATAAACTTCAGTACATTACTTTGTTTTCCAGTACTTGTATGAACACCATTTACGCTGATTTCGCTCAGAATATTGTTCGCGTCAAGCCCCATTACTTTACTGCCGTCGAGTCGATTCACCAGTACACCGCTTGAATTAAATTCAAATTGCCCAGCCCGCGTGTAATGAATTTTTCCGTCAGCATCTTTCAACGTAAAAAGCCCTTGGCCATCAATTGCCAGATCAAGGGTATTTCCTGTCTGACGCAATTCACCTTGCCTGAAATTCAGCGTTGTTCCTCCGGTTACCAAGCCATGTCCAAGCTGCCCAAAGGTGCCTCTGGAAGTGCCGCTTTGATCTCCATTCGAATAAAACATATCGCCAAATTGCAAGCTTGAACTTTTAAATCCCGGCGTATTCATATTTGCAGTATTGTTTGCAATAACCTTGAGACCGCGTGAGTAACCTTGCAAACCACTCATACCAATATATATTGAATCGAGCATAGATGACCTTTTAAAATTTAAATAAAATTTGCTTCAAATTTGGCTTCAAACCTAATGTACAGCTACAATTTGATCCAGGCCTATATTGGAAACCTTGCTTCCCAGCGTAGTATTTACTGTTAACAATGGCGCGTCACCGCTCAAAGAAATAGCGACAACCTGACCAGAAAAAGTGCCCGACTCAGTAGCAATATCAACAGTGCGGCCTATCAAACCAACAGACTGCAAAGAGGCTTGATTTGTAATCAGGTGCTCTATATTTGTATTCAATTGCTGTGTTTGTTGCAGAGTCGTGAATTGGGCCATCTGCGCCATGAACTGTTGATTGTCCATAGGTTTCATCGGATCTTGATAATTCAGTTGGGTCAAAAGAATTTTTAAGAAATCCTGTATCCCTAAACTGTTGGCCTGCAAATTAGTGGTGGCTGATGTACTGCCGACTGAACTGATGGTCATCGCATCTCCTGGGTAACAATATATGAATTTAATAAATTTTGTATGCCCGCCATATATGGAGACACGGTATTTGAATGATCCTGCCGGAAAAACTGGCTTTTAGCATTCATTTTCTTTTCGTCAATCGCGGTATTCGAGTGTACATTTCTCGTTAATTGTTGTCCATTCCATATTAGCGAGACCAATTGAACATTGTGCTGATCAAACCAATTTTGAATCTGTCGGGTTAGTTTAGTAACGTCAATATCTAGATGAGCGTCAATACCTAGCCATAAACTCAGATTTTCTCCATCCCATTCAGCATGAAAACGAATGGGCTCATGCTCACTCACTGGATATTCTTTTTTCTCAACACTTTCTATTTCATGTAGTTCAGCATCAACTGATTCAACTTTCGAATAAGTCAGGACCGAATTCAACGTCCGCTCAATTTTCGACTGTGATAAAGCAGGGAACTCCGTAGTGTCATTTCTGGATATCGACGCATTCGATGTTTGAAATGAAGTCAGTCCAGTTTCTGATACCAACCACGATTGCAGGCTTACTTTGACCGCATCCAAAATTTGGAATCGCAACTGATCGACTTTGCCATTCGGGGCGCCGGCAAGTTTGATGTTTTCTTCAGGTGCCGGCATTACATTTTTTGCAGAAACCACATTTAAGTTCGAATCAGCGTTCAGATAGAACCCATTCAAACCAGAATGATCTACATTTCCTTCGCTTGCGCTACTTATTACAGGCTGCCGATTTACATCAAAGGCAGAATGCAATTCTGTTTGTACATTTTTTGCGGCAACATCTCGTACCGCTTCGAAATCAACACTTTTCTGAGGGGCATCGCTTAATTCAAGCTTATGAGCAGCAGTCATGGCAGTAGCATCTTTTTGTATATCCGTCTCCTTCAGGTGAGAACGGCCGCTTTGCAACTTGCTCATACTCTCCATGTCCGGTGCAATACCGGACATAGTTCGCTCAGAATCTGGAGGCGCGAATTTATCATCGTACTGGCTTCGTTCTATAAGTCCATGCCGCAACCAATTACCCGCTTGTAACTGCTCCATTGTCTTCAACCAGGTCAATCGTTTTGACAGATCCGTGTTCATGGATTTATCCTGATGAACATCATCCTTCAGAGCGGCATATCCTGAATTAAAATTCAAAAACGAAATGTTACTCATGTTAGCGTGCCCTTCATTTTGTCCCTCCAAATGCTCCGCGCACTCCAATCTCTATCAATTTCTGCTGTTTGTTGACGCAACTGCTCGGCGGCATATTCATCTAAACATTCATTTCGATGTGAATCCATCAGTTGAATTTTTTGCTGGAGCAAAACACACTCACCTCTGAGAGTGGCAACTTTATGCGACAATTGATTCAAATGCTTTTGTCCCGCCATGATATCCGTCTCAAGCATGACCAAGAACCCCAAAGCGGATTGATGAGTCAGCATATTAAAATTTGTCTGCCACGAGGTACGTGCCAAGTCAGACTGCTCCCTCTTTCGCAACTGCTTTAACTCAATGTCAACCCTGCACTGCTCCAGCTCACGCAGTGCATCCGCTAACTGGACCTCAATTAAATCCAGCTCCCATTGCGTCTTGTTTTGCACAGGTTCCAGTTGATAAAAAAAACCGCGTAAATCAACAGACGCACTCATACACGACCTTTGGTACCTGATAGCGTCAGAATTTCGGCAAGCTTTTGAATAGCCAATTCACGCTGAAAACCACCTTCATCCTGTCTTAACCACTTTAGCAACTTCCCTTCAATCAGCAATGCCTCATCTAATTCGGCATTGCTACCTTTTTGATACGCGCCGATATCGATCATCTGTCTGTTGCGTTCCAGGATAGCCAATCGTTTTACCATTTCAATGGCCAAGGTTTTTTGTCCGCTACTGACAATGTCTGGCATGACACGACTAACACTCTTCAGAATGTCAATAGCAGGGTATTGACCTTTGTGCGCCAATTGCCTCGACAAGACTATATGACCGTCCAGGATAGAGCGCAGGCTGTCGGAAATTGGTTCGTTTAAATCATCACCCTCGACCAGCACGGTCATTAAGGCTGTAATAGCCCCCCCACTATCAGCAGTGCCACATCGCTCACATAACTCCGGAAGCTCAGCAAAGACAGAGGGCGTATATCCACGTGCAGTCGGTGGTTCGCCTGCAGACAAGCCCACCTCTCTCCTAGCCATGGCAAACCGAGTGACAGAATCCATTGTCAATAATACTTGCTTTCCCTGGTCCCTGAAATATTCAGCGATCGCCAAAGCCGCATAGGCGGCACGCATGCGTGCCAGTGCCGGCTGGTCTGAAGTCGCAACAACAACGACTGAGCGCTTCATACCTTCATCACCAAGCTGCTTATCAATAAATTCGCGAACTTCTCTACCTCGCTCACCAATCAAGGCGATAACGTTGATATCCGCCTTGACATGTCGCGCCACCATACCAAGCAAAGTACTTTTACCAACACCACTGCCAGCAAAAATACCTACCCTTTGTCCCATTCCTAAGGTTAACAGCGTATCGATACTTCTTATCCCAGTCTCTAGTACCGTTTCAATTCGCGGACGTCTCATCGGATTCACTGGCGCAGCTTTTAGTGGTCTTTTTATATGCGCTTGAATCGCCGGCAACCGGTCCAGTGCAGTACCAAAACCATCAATTACGCGCCCCAACAAGTTCTCGCCAACACTAATTTCGGCATAAGCACCTTCGGCAACGACCTCACAACCTGCTGCAAGCCCTTGTACTGAACCATAGGGCATCAAGGTCAAATAGCCTGAACCAATTCCGACTACTTCCGCAATAATGATGTTCGTACTATTTTCACTCCCTTGATTTTCATTCCTTTTAGGTATGATCGAGCACAATTCCCCCACTGTTGCATTTAAACCTGTTACTTCTATTGACAGTCCACTGAACTGACGAACCCGCCCTATCCGTTTTATAAAAACGGATTTCTTTAAGTTGATATGGTATTCGCTTAAATGATCAGTTCTCATACCGCAACAGTAAGCGCACTTTTTTTGTCGAGTAACTGATTTGCTGCTGGATATTCTTTTTGTTCAATTACAGCTTGTTTTTTCCGGCTTTCTCTGGTGCTCAACAAATTTTTCTTTAAGAGCTCAATCTGAAAATCCAGTCTGGCATCAAGACTTTGTTCGCTTGAACGAATGATGATGCCCCCCACTTTTACATTTACATCAGAAACCCAACGAATCTGCATACCGATCTCATCTGACGATATGGCTTTCTTCGATACAACCTGATAATCATCAGGGTGCAGATGCACACTAAATTCTGTATCGGTCAAATGTTGTTTGACTAGTGTAGCCACCAATAAACGCAAGATTGGCTCTGAAGTGATGTTGTCTCCAATCACACTGCAAATGGCAGAAAAACAAAGTGCAACCATGTCATCCTCCATATCCATGAAAGAGGAACTCAGCTGACCCGGCAGCGCTTTCATTAAATTTTCAAGCTGCAAAACATCAGTTATCAATCGCGACTTTAATTCATTCGCTTCGCTTTGTGCAGTCACTTGTCCTTCTTTTTGACCAATGGCAAATCCTTGTTGCTGCCCCAACTTGAATGCTTCTTGAAATATTTGCTCTCTTTTTTTGTCCAGTTCTGCTTGTTGACTATGCGCTTGCTCGTGCAGAGCCAAAGCATATCCCTCACTTTTCCCCGCGAGATGTCCCTCTTCGAACCGATCAATTACTGATGGCTTAAGCTGTGAAACAGGTAAATTAAAACTGGTATTAACATGCATTCCATCGGATGAATGAAAATCGTTTTCAAGCTTAATTTTTACGGAGCCCTTCTTCTCCCCCGCACGTCCGGGTCTCTGCAAAGTATGAACGTGGTTATGCACCAAAACATCCCGTAATATTTGTGTGTTCTTCTTGTTATTTGGCTGCCCTTTCATGATTTTTTCTCCTCATGAATTCGGGTTAAATAGTTTTTTCCGATTACTAATTCTAAGACTATCTAACCATAAAACGAATGGATTTTTATCACCAGTAACTGTCATTACCGGTTCGGCAGCCGGCCTGCTGGCAATTTTCGCAATAATTTCTTTACAGAGCTCACATTGAATCATATTTAGACGATCACCCAAGGACAAGCAATGTGCTTCGCCGATGATCTCTCTGGAAGCTTTGATCTGACGCCGCACACTTACATCAAAATAATTTAACAATTCCTCAGTCCACGGCCAAGAATAGATAGACAAGAAATATGCAATCAAATCCGGTTCTTCTTTGGCCAATACATTGAATAATGTATGAGCATTTTCCAACTCAAGAAAACGAATCTGTTTGTCAAAATCCTGATTCAGCAGATTATCTCCTCTGCCTTGGGAAACCGGTAATTTACGCTCGGGTTCCTCTAATGCAGCTAAAATTTCTGCATCTTTCGGAACGCCTAACTCGGATAATTCATCCAATAACCCTGTCAAAACAACATGATCCAGTCTATCAAGTTGCCCCAATATCCACTTTTTATCAGAGGCAGTCATAGCATGAAGTAACAAAGCAGCCCGCCTAGTGCTTTCTGTAATTGGTTTCCCTTGCATATTTTTTTCAATCACGATCTTGTGCTTCCCGCGACTGGTTCAATTCTGGAATCAACAGGCTTTAGCTTATCCGCACTTCCCATCCACTCCTGGATTTGCTTTAATGCCTGCTCACGCTGCTTTGCATTCAAAGTGATGGCAGATGACTTTTTTTTCGACAGGACAATTAACCCTATCAATACAATAATTGCCATAACAAGCATACAGAATATGGTGGCTATAATCTTGGAGCTATCAGGCTCAAGATGTCTCTGTACATCTTCATTTGCTTGCGTATCCAGCTTTGTTGACAAATCTACTGATTTGGCATTCAGTACATCCTTTTCTGGCCCTGCATATGCGCTCAGGCTTTGCACAACGACCGTATCTCCTCTTTCAGGGACAACACCAACCGCAGCTGCGACCAGAGTTTTGACTTTTTCGATTTCAGCTTCATCCAAAGGCTTACGAACCACTGCAACCACGTTCAGTCTTTGTATAGACCCAGGTTGACCAACCACCTGTTCGACTTTACGACCAACCTGATACTCCGTATCTCTTTGGGAACTGCCTCCTTTAGCATTATTTTGCGATGGCAGTGCATCTGCCTGAGGTGCCGAATCCTTTATAGTTTCCTTTTCTCGAATAATGACGCCAGTTACAGGTTGACCTGCAATTGCGGGAGCAGACAATACATTTTCAGTCGTGACCCGAACTTGATCCATATTCAACACGACATCGACACTAGCCATAGACTGACCCACACCAAAGCTGTGCTCAAGTACCTCATTGGCTTTATGGGAAAGCAGATTCTCAGTTTCTTTCTTCAAATCCAAATTACCAGTAGCTGCTTCAATATCACCAGGATTTGCACCACTTCTGGTCAAAGCAACACCTTGATAATCCACTAAAGTTACGTCTTGGGCTTGAATACCAGGAACTGCTGCAGCAACTAATTTTTGAATTCCCGTTATTTGCTCTTGCCTGAGTTTTTTGCCTGGTTTTAAATTAATTGTGATAGCAGCTTTAGCCCTATTGTTATTGCGTTTGAAAAGACTTTCTTCAGGCAAAGCAAGATGTACTCGAACATCCTTGACTTCATCCAAGGCAGAAATCGTTCTGGTGATTTCACCTTGCAGTGCGCGCTGAAAATTAATCTTTTGAGCGAACTCTGTCATCCCGAAATCACTCGTATTGAACAATTCAAAACCTACTGCGCCATTTAAAGGTATATCCTTTCCCATCAACTTTAGCCGTGTTGTGTGAACGACTTCTTTGTCAACCAGTATTGCATTTCCACTTTCACTGATTTTGTACGGGATTTTCAATCGATCCAATTCCGCAACCATCGCGGCACTGTCCTGTGGTTTTAAGTCCGCAAACAAGACTTGGTAGTCCGTTCGCAACAACCAGACCGTGCACCAGACAGTGACAATCAAAATCACCAACAGTCCACCGATGAAACCGATACGCGCAGAGTTGCCAAGCGTATTCCAAAAATTTTTAATCACAACCCACCTCAGCAACTATAAGCAAAAAAAGCAAAGAGTAAATTTACCCCCTGTAACAAAGCCTCTTGATTGACAGAAAAAACAGCTACCTATATTTGCATTTTCATGATGTCCTGATAAGACTCCAATAGCCTATTTCTCACTTGCAACAATAATTGAAATGAGAGTCGACTCTCTTCCATGCGTATCATCACCTGATGCAAATTTTGAACATCGCCTGTTGCAAGCGCCTGCAAATCCATTTGCGATGTCTGTAACTGCTCATTGACTTGCTGTAAACCTTGACTCACCATATTGCTAAAGCTGGGTGTTGGTGTGACTGTACCAGTAGAAAGAATTCCTGAAGAATCAGGAGCAATGGGCGCTGTGATTGGCACAATACTTGATATCTCCATTACTAATTCCCCCCACCAATTTCCAAAGCTTTTAAAGCCATGTTTCTTGCTGTGTTCATAGCCGCTACGTTTGCCTCGTACGCGCGCATTGCACTCATTAATGTCATCATTTCTGTCGCCGAATCTACTGCTGGATAAGAGACAAAACCTTTCGCATCCGCATATGGATGGCCAGGCTCCAGTACCAGTCTGGCGGGTTTATCGATAGACTCAATCGAGAAATTTCTGCCTGCATTACCTAGTGCGAATACACCCGCGTTATCCATTAGCTCACTGAAATCCGTGTTCGGAAGCGCGCTTCTGGCAACTACACGCATAGGTTGATAGCCCTTACCATCGGCTTCCCTTACTGTATTCGCATTTGCCAGGTTCATGGCTGATACATCTACTCGAGCACGCTCATAAGACATGCCGACTGCGCTAATTCCAAATGATTGTCGATAATCCATTTTATTTCCTCAGCTTATTTTTTTCCATCACTGACCGCGCTGGAAAGGATTGCATAATGTCGGTTAAGTGCTTTAATCAAGGTCTGGTAATGAACGGTGTTATGAGCCATAGCTGCCACTTCGGCATCCAATTCAACTTTTGCAGGCTGACCTTGTGAATCAAACACCTGCTCCAGTTCAAGCTTGCCACCAGAAATTTTTTGCCCTTCCAAATTTCCCGATGTCGTAGAAATTTGTTCCATTTGTTCCATGTAGCTCGCAAAATTAAGCTTCAAGGGTATGTAGCCTTGCGTATTCACATTCGCAATATTGTTCGCAATCGCCTGATGTCTAAGCGAAGCTGCATCAAGCGCTAACCCAACCACGGCGGATGTCAAAGATTCGAGATTTTGAGTCATGAAATATATCGGCTCTTCAAAAGTTAAAATTATTGAATAATTAATTCAGCATGCAATGCACCAGCCGCCTTCACAGCCCTAAGGATAGAGATAATATCTCGCGTATTCGTCTTTATCCTCACTAGCGAACGTACTAAATCAGACACGGTATTACCTTCAGCGATAAATCCTGGGTCATTTCTTTCCTCAACATCCAATTTCGAATTACTCACTATAGCTGTTCGAATCGCACTGTTGGTTTGGCCAATGACAAAAGGCTGAGACACAGTATTTTGGCTTGCTACAGATATTTTGATGTCCCCATGAGAGATTGACACTCTAGAAATCTGCACATCACCTCCTGCAACTACTACACCCGTGCGTTCGTTGATAACCACTTTTGCACGTCTGTCAGGTTCCACTAAAATATTTTCAATTTCTGAAATAAAATCAACCAATTGCTCTTTTTTTTCATCTGACACCTGAATCTGAATACCAGACGCATCACTGGCAATGGCAATGGCACCAAATTTAGAATTAATGGCTTTTGCTACACGACTGGCAGTGGTGTAATCTGGATCTGTCAATAAAAAAGTCAGCCTTTGGTCTTTGCTTAACATTTGAGAACTGACCTCAACCTCAACGATTGCCCCATTTGGAATTGCGCCAACGGTAGGGTGATTTTTCTGTACCACATTGCCATTCGCATCGTAGCGATATCCACCAACTGACAGACTCCCTTGTGCCAATGCATAAACCCGCCCATTGGGTGCTTTCAAAGGCGTAGTCAACAAGTTGCCGCCAACCAGACTACGCGCGTCTCCTGCAGAGGTAATAGTCACATCTATCGTCTCACCCTCACGTGCAAAACTAGGTAACATGGCACTAACCAAAACAACTGCCACATTGCGGCTTTGAACCTGTTCAACCGGAATACTCAAATTAAATTGAGAATAAACATTAGCCAATACTTGCTTGGTAGTTCGATTGGAAGAAGAATCTCCTGTTCCCGCTAAACCGGTCACAATTCCGTAGCCTACCAAAGCATTTTCACGCCATCCCTGCAGTTTCCCGATATCTTTGACACGAACATCTTTGATGTCTTGTCCAACAGGTGCTTTATCCCGGCCAAGTGCATACGCATCAAAAGAAAAAATCGTCAAGGAAGAAATTACTCCTGACAATAGAAGAAGAAATTTTATTGTTTGCATTAGAAACCCAATCCATCCAGTAAACGCCGCCACCAGCTTCGCCTCTGTCTGTCAGTAATATCTCCTTCACCCATATAAACAATTTTTGCGTCAGATAGGCGAGTGGAAATAACGACATTCTGATCTGAAATATCTTGTGGACGAACTCTTCCCTCCAAACTCACTTTTTGGACTTCATCATTGACCATCAATGCTTGCTCGCCAGAAACTCCCAAATCGCCATTGGTGTAGACCTCACGAACTGCAACACTTAAAGTCGCCAACAGTTTACTAGTTCGTTGCGTTCGCCCTCCACCATCAAACTCACCGCCTATATTTACACCAAGTTGTTTTAATGAAGTTCCATTCTTTGTCAAGTCAGCATTGATGCTATCTTTGCGACGACTACCGGTATCGGCACTGGTCGAGGCAGTTGAATTTTCGAAGACTTGAACTGTCAATACATCACCAACTTTGTAAGCCTTATTGTCAGAAGTTAACGCACGGTAATTAGACTCTTTATACAGACTGTCAGCTTGTGCAAACTGAGAAAAACCATTAATCAAAAAAAACAAAAAGGCTTTGAAATATCTTATTTTATTAAACTTTATATCTTGATTCATTAACGCAACTCCACTTTTCCAGGACCAATAATTCTCACTTGAATTTGATTTTCTGTACCGGAGGGACGTACCTTGATCAGTTGCCCCATAAATCCGTCCTCCATAATCTCCACCCTGCTTTCAATACTAACGAGTCCTTCATGTGCAATCAAAAGTCCGAAATCTCCCCGGATTGCATCTGGCACTGCTTCTATATTTTCACTACTCAATGCTGCGCCTTTAGTTAACTTCGATTTTGCACGTATAGGCTTGCTCGCAAATTTAACTTGCGCTATGTCAAGACCTGAATCGGAAAACAGATCTACAGTCTTAACGTCTACATCTTTTTCGACAATGGGTTCACCTTTTACAATTGATCGATTGCTTACCCATATTTTTTTTGTTCCGTTCAACTCAAATCTCACAGGGACATTTTTTATGAAATGGTCGGCTATCCAAAGCTCTAAGAGCACAGTCAATTTTTTTTGCACGGCTAATCGCTCGGACAGTCTCGAAATTTTCATTCTTAATGTGCCCGCAGGTAATCGCTCTGCTTTAACGTCTGCAACCTCTGCAATTTCCAAGTGTTCATTTTGGATTGCCATCCAATTTAACAACACTGTTCTTGCGAAAGCTACGATGTCACTTCCTTCAACAACCTGTGCTTCCAAAGAAATATCAACAATTTGTGACCCCGACCAAACTATAACTCTGTCAGCGTCTCCCGCATGAGTCCTAACCCATCGTTCTAGCACATTCCTGGATAAGCTCATATTCATCGTTGAATATGGAATACTACCCACAGATAAAAAAGATAATGCGGCGAAATCTCTTTGCTCAGTTGCATCTACATTTACTATATCTGCCAAACTTATATTCCTGGATTTTAATAGTACAGAGGAGCGCAATTCCATATGCAAAGGCCTTGCCCACCCCAGAGAATTAATTCCCCATCCCAAAAAAAGAATAAAAATTTTTACCAAAAAAATACAATTAAAAATCGACTTTTTTGACATGCCACGTCGCTCTTTATTTGCGAAGATTATTTACAAGGCCAAGCATCTCATCAGATGCCTGGACAATTTTCACATTAGCTTCATATGCGCGCTGAGCGATCATAAGACTGATCATTTCCTCCAGCATTTTGACATTTGATGCTTCAACATAACCCTGCATCACGGTACCGATTCCATTTTCACCGATAACACCGGCAACGGCTTCGCCGGAGTATTCACTAGATTTGTACAAATTGTCACCCAGCGCATTTAATTGCCCCGGACTAGCAAAATGCACGAGTTCCAATTGCCCCACATCACTGAAAGCACTTTGTGTAGCACCACGTACCTGCACCTTGCCATCAGCTGAAATACTTAAAGTTTGTGTGCCCTCCGGTATGGTGATACCAGGTTTTATCACCTGTCCACCTTGCAGTGCCAATTGCCCGTCTTTGTTTATTTTCAATGTGCCGCCACGACTGTAAGCAATCGAATTATCGGGCATTACGACTTCCAAAAAACCATCGCCTTGAATCGCAATGTCAAATGCTGATTCTGTTTTTTTCAATTCTCCAGAGTCAAATAGCTTGCTCATACTGGCTATAGAAACACCCGCACCAAATTTACCTCCTTGCATTAACGCTCCCAATGCCTCACCAGTGTTAACTTGGGACGACAATCTGGCATCCGGCACCATCATGTCTGAAAACGTAACGCGCGATTTCTTAAAACCATTTGTGTTCGCATTCGCCAAATTATTGGCGATAGTGTCAACGTTGGTCTGCTGTGCTTGCATACCTGTAGCGCCAATATAAAGTGCATCAAACATTCGTTTTCCTTGCTTCCCAAAGGGGAAAAATTTTCATGAACCTTTATGACCTCTGTTAGTTCAAATAACCATGAACTAGCTGACTTCACCTAATTTTCTAACCGCTGTACCTATCATCTCGTCGTAGCCTTGCGCAATTCTCTGCATGGATTCAAAATGGCGCATCGTTTGCATTACTTGCACCATTTCTTGCATGGAATTGACATTGGAATTTTCCAATTGCCCTTGTTGAATCTGCGATTTTTTACTTTCAACGCCGAAGCTTCCTTCTGAGGCTACCAGCATTCCATCACCAATTTTTATCAAATCGGCGGCTCGCTCAAATTCCATTAATTTGAATTGTCCATTTGAAGTTCCAGAAATTTTCCCGCTGTCCAAAGCATCAGTTTCCTCGGAAAATTTTCCAGATAAATCCACGTTAGGTTTGGAAGTTCGGATCAGAATTTCACCACTTTTACCCATGACTGGAAACCCTTGCCCATTGACCAATCTACCTTGTGGGTCGACTCTGAAATTTCCCAACCGTGTGTATGCAGGTCCCTGTGGCGTTGCAATTTCAAAATAACCATTACCACTAATTGCAAAATCAAAACTTTGTCCAGTGACTTTAAATGTTCCTTGATGGTTATCAGTACTCACCTCTAATGGACTAACTTGAGCATCATGATTTAAGTCACTTTGAATCATTTCGCCGAACGTGTGCTCTATCACCACCTCTCTCTTATAAGCAGTTGTCAGGGCATTAGCCATATTGAGGCTGATACGCTCCATACGCGCCGCATCGTTCTGCATACCTTGCAATGCGACTCCAAGTATTCCATTCATTGCAGTTTCACTTTCTCTGTCAGTTGCTGGTTTAATTAAGCCTACCGATTAGTTCAGTTTTATAATTGCACTACACCAAAAGATTTTAGTTCTATGTTTTGTGGAATTTCTGACATTGACAGAACACGCAAATGAGGTACTACGCGTTCACTTAAAGCGCGAATATGCCGACGCAATTCCGGCGAACACAATAATACTGGCAACATATTGTTTTTCATCATATGGTCTGCTTGCTGTACCAGTTTTCTCATAAATTGCTCGGCCAATTTTGGCTCAAGCACGAAGGATCTATTCGATTGAATACCGTCTTGTCGCACAGATTGCAAATTCTGTAAAAACTGGCTTTCTATTGAAGGTTCTAGCGTCATTACGTGCAATACACTGGCCTCACCAATTAACCCCTGACATATTGCATTTCCCAGTCTTTGCCTTACCATCTCGGTCAAATAATTCACATCCTTGCTATTTCGCCCGGCATCGGCCAATGTCTCCAGAATTGCTTCAATATGACGAATAGAAACTTTTTCCCGTAAGAGATTTTGCAGAACGCGCTGTACATCACTCCCAGATAATACGACCGGGATCAATTCATCGACTAGGCTGGATTGATTTTCCCGAACACGGCTTAATAACCTGTCTGTTTCAATCCTAGTCAGTAATGCCGGAGACTCTCGCCTCAACACTTCTGTTAAATGTGTCAAAAATACCGTTTGCCCATCTACCAGGGTGTACTTGTTGGCAGTAGCTGTTTCACGTTGACTTTCTTCAATCCAAAGCGCAGGAAGTCCATATGTTGGATCTTTGGTGATTTCCCCTGGTATGGTTTTTACGTCCCCGGTTGGATGTATGGCCAGGTATTGATTGATCCTTGCCTCGCCTTTTGCAACAATGACGCCATCGACACATATTTCATAGCGATCTGCCAGCAACTTTTTACCATCTTTAAATCTTACCTTGGGTAATACCAAGCCTAACTCCATCGCATGCTGCTTTCGAAATACTGCGATGCGGTCCATAAACAGGCTACCTGATTGATTGATTAAGGGTATCCAGTTTCCCCCAACGTAGACTTCAATTGGCTCAACCTGTAATAATTTGTAGGGATCCTCATTTTCTGAAGTGCCCTTTGAATCGGATAAAAAAGCCTCTTCATTGCCTTGTTCTTTGGCACTAAGATCAAGCTCATCCACTTTTCTACGATAAGAAAAATAGGTGATGCAAAAAAACATTAATAGCAAACCTATTGTAGGAACAGAAGGTATCCCAGGCAGAATTAAAAGTCCAAACAAGGCAAAACACACTAAAAGCAGCGTTTTAGGAAACGATAAAATTTGTTGAAAAACCTCTTCGCTAAGATTTCCGTCAGAAGCTGATCGCGTCACAATGATCCCTGTCCCCAAAGCGATTACCAACGCGGGCACTTGCGTGACGATACCATCCCCAATTGTGAGCAAGGTGTAAGTACGCAAGGCTTGAGACCACGGAATACCGTGCTGCAAAATACCAATGAGCAGCCCGCCTACAATATTAATAAGTAGTATGACGATACCCGCAATGGCATCACCTTTTACAAATTTACTGGCACCGTCCATTGCGCCATAAAAACCAGCTTCCTTCTCCAAATTTTTTCTTTTCTTCTGCGCCTCTTCCTGATTGATGAATCCCATATTCAAGTCAGCATCAATACTCATTTGCTGACCTGGCATACTATCCAGAGTGAATCTAGCTGCAACCTCAGATACCCTTTGCGCGCCACTTGTAATCACCACATATTGGACAACAATGAGAATTAAAAACACGATCAAACCAATTACATAATTGCCGCCAACTACATATGCGCCGATTGCAGCAATAACCTTACCGGCATCACCATTAGATAAAATTAGTCGCGTTGCTGCAACATTAAGAGATAAACGAAATAAAGTTGCAATCAATAACAAAGAAGGGAAAGTGGAAAATTCCACTGGCCGCGCCATATAAAATGTCAGCAACAAGATTAAGAAAGCAAAACTAAAATTTGAAAGTATAAGGAAATCCAGGACACCGCTTGGAACAGGCGCAAACAGTACAACGAGTACCGCCATAACAAAGACAACAAGCGCAAGATCACTATGTTTCCCGAAAAATGTCGTGATAGCGCTCAAACCACTCTCCCTTGCGATGCATTTTCCTTACTTTTTCTTAAGGAAAAAACCCAAATCATTATCCGTGCCACATCGGCATAAAGATGCGTCGGAACATTTCTTTCGAAATCAACTTCACCGAAAAGTTTACGGGCTAAAATTTTGTTCTGCACGATAGGTATGTTGTTACGTATTGCAATTTTTTTCATAGATTCTGCCAAAGCTCCCGCCCCTTTTGCAATCAAAAGCGGGGATTCCATTTGCCCATGTTCATACTTGAGCGCAACAGCAATATGTGTAGGATTGGTTATTAAGACGTCTGCATTTTTTGTCTTACTTACCGCCATGCTACGCTTTCGCATCTCGCGTCTTAACTCTCTTAACCTACCTCGAATTCTTGGATCACCATCCCTGCTTTTCGCCTCGTCTTTCACATCTCGCTTACTCATTCGCATTTTTTTTGCGAATTCCCTACGCACATAAGCAAGATCGATAAAAGATAATATTCCTAACACTAAAGCTATTTTGAAACCTAATGAAACAATGTCAAATTGCACGATTTTTATCGACTCTAGCGGGAAAAATATTTTCACCCGGAACAATTTTGGTATCACTTCTTTCAAGCTGAAATAAGATATCAAAGACAGCAAGACCAGTTTGACAATTACCCTGAAAAGATGGAAAAGAGACCTGATTGAAAAAAGTTTTTTAAACCCACTTACAGGATTCAATCTATCAAAATCTGGTTTTAGTGGTTCAACTGAAAGGACCACCCCAATTTGGGCAAAATTACTAATAAAGGCAGCCAAAAGTAACGCAAAAAAAAATGGTAAAAGCAAAGCCATTCCATAAAACAACATGGATTCCAATGCCCACCAAAAATTATTTGCTTTTGCTTCGCCATTTCCAATTTGATTCAACAGCGTCAAATCAAATTTGAAAAGTTCTTTAATACCGTCTATGCCTCGCCAATAAAAAAACAATACCGCTACAAAAAAAACGGTTGCTGAAACTATCTCAGTACTTTTGGCGACCTGTCCTTTCTCTTTTGCTTTCTGCAACTTGAACGGCGTCGCCTTCTCGGAACGATCAAAGTCTTGTTCTGCCATCAGCCAGCCCTAAATCCGGTCAGCAATGCTGAAGTCACTTCAACAGAAGAGAACATGTCGCCCCAGGTTTTGAATATCAGCTCTTGGATATGAATGATCAAACCACTCATTGCCAGCAAACCAAATGATAACGCTGACAATCCCGTGATAATTTTGACTGGCACTCCCATGACAAACATATTCATTTGTGGAAGATTCCTGGCAACGACCCCGAGTACCAACTCAATAAGCAATACCGTAAATACGACTGGAGCAGCCAAAGCGAACCCAAGACTAAAGAGTCCACTTACTTGCTTTAAAACCGGAACAGCAAGCTTCTCAATAGACCAAGCATGCCCCAATGGGAAATAATCGAGACTAAGTGCAAGCGCTCTTAGCAAAACATGATGCCCATTCAACAAAAAGAAATAAATTACGGCTAATTGATTGAAGGCAGAGGTCAGTATGGGTAACTGTGTTCGAGTAAGCGGATCAAATATGCGTGCCATTCCAAATCCAATCTGGATATCCAATATTTGCCCAGCAATTGAAATTGTTGCAAAAGAAATGAATATACCCAAAGCAAAAGTTGCGCCAAGAGCCATCTCCCTAACTGCGGCTAAAACAATAAAATCAAATCCCTCTCCCATAGCAGGCTGTGATACCTCTTTACCTTGATCAATGCCCAAAGACATTACTACACTTATAGTTAAGATAAGTGTTACACGGAATATTGATGGCAGAGTATGCGAATAGAGAATTGGCGAGAGAACAAAAACTGCCGCCAAGCGAATTGACAAAAAGAATATGTTCAACGCATTGATACTGGCAATCCAATCAAAAATATAATTAGAATACATTGCCATAACTACATCATCTGAGGGATATTAGTCCACAACTTGATTGCAAACTGAGTTAATGTTCTCAACATCCAAGGGCCCGCAAAAACAATCACTGCCATAGCAGCCAAAAGCTTTGGCACAAACGTCAACGACATTTCCTGTATTTGGGTAACGACTTGAAATATGCTAACAAGCAAACCAACCAACATAGTTAGACATAAAACTGGCAAACAAATCAAAAGCCCGGTCCAAAATAACTCCGTCATTAATGTTAAAGCGTAATCAGGGCGCATAAATTGCCATAAAATTAATTATCACCAAATACTTCAGGAAAGTTAAAGCATTTTTTGATAATACCAGTATCGATAAAGAAACGACATTTTACATTGTCTAACAAAAATGTTTCTTGAATTATTTGTACATGTTGTTGATCTCAAATATCTATTTCTATTATCAATAAACCATGGTTTATTCACAAAAAACATGTCCCTTCCTAAAGGTTTAAAATTCAACTACCGAGAGAAACTGAAGCCACAAAACAAAAGAGCGCGCTATACGAAGGAATTCAAGATTGAAGCGGCAGGTTGGCGCTAAGTGGGCAAAACATTGCCGCAGTCGCTCACAGCCGAGATCAAACGTTACACAATTGGGGCAAAGCGGACGGGCAACGCAAACTTGCAGTAGCGTCAGCCAAACCCGTCAGTGCCGAGCAAATGGAAATTAGCAGGCTACGTGCCGGACTGGCGCGGGTCAAGATGGAGCGAGATAACCTAAAAAAGCTACGGTGGGCTCAACCAGACAGCGTTACAGGCATATGGCATGCAGTCGCCCATGAGCCGTCGTGGTAATTGTTGGGATAACTCCCCAACAGAGCGTCTGTGGAGTTCACTCAAGATAGCAGGTATTCATGTCCGGCGGTTTGAAACACGTCCTGCTGCCATGGACGAGATTATGGCTTGGTTGACGTTCTATAATCACGATCGATTACATTCAACCTTGAATTACATAATCTGCCCGGTTAAGAAATACGCTTGTCCGGGAGTATGCTCACCCCCGGCCTGGTCGTAGCTGGTGATGCTGATCAGACTTTGGGTGCTGCCTGTGACGTTACCGGTGCTGTTGCCATACAGACCAACCGGGTCACTGATAGACGCAATCAGACGGTCCTGGTGGTCGCACTGGTAACGGATATGGTTGTCGCAAACCCGCCCATCACTTTGACGCAACGCGGCACCGAGATGCTTCTGGAGTAGCTGTGCTACTTGGGCGAAATCCAGGTTTGATGTTTCGCTCGATCCACATGGGTGACTGGTGCGATTCACGCAACCACACATTGACGCAAAAGGCATGCCGGCATTTTCCAACGAACGTGTGATGGTGTTGTAAATCTTATCGCGGTGTGTTGCGAGTATGTTGTTCGGCTACTTGACTACCAGGGGCTAATGGGTGACCCCGGTTTCTAAAAATTATTGCTTACTCTGATTAAAATATAGTCATTTCAGCATTCAGCTGAAACAAAATCTCCGCTGTTTTTTGCACAAAATGCAGAACTGGCGGAGAGATTTGGTTTAACTGGACGCTGAGCAGGGCAATAGCATTCGATATGATGGTAATTTGGTTGTCGTTATGATTTTAGTGAGGCTGGCGATGCAAATTCGTGTGACCGGAATGTGGTAATCCCGACTCAATCTTGCAAAAATCGTGTGATGGGAATTTGGTCAGGTGTACGGTGGGAGCGGCGTGCGTTACAATAAGTCTCACATAACTTAACCTTAACAACAATCATTATGGTGAACGAAGATATTCTTGCTTTTTACATGGGCTACGCATTTAGCCATGCGATCCATACTCAGCATCTGCTTGAACACAATGCATTGATGGTTCCTTTTGTTGTCTATTGGCAGCATATGCAATCAGATTCAGTGCCTTATTCAGCAACCACCCAAGTGGAAGCACTTGAAAAAGCACACAGTGCAAGAGCACAAAGAGAGGCGGAAGTTACGGGATGGTCATCTGGACGAGAAGGTACAATCCAGCAAAACGATGGAAGCAAGCTGGATGTTGTCCTTATTGAAGGCTGGGTTCCTGGTCTCACCCCCCCGTTGGAAATGTTTGTTTATTGCAGGAAAACCCCTTTCCGACTTATTCAAGGATTATTCTGGAAACCTCACCACAACGCTCGAAAAAATACTCAGGCCTTCATGGCAAAATTCAAGGATGGAATCCTTGGTCATCCGTTCGGAAAACAGTGCCTGCAATATGTCGAACGGGCCGAACCAGTCAATTTCGTGTCCCAATAAAACATCTCATACAACATTGCTTTTTTTATGAAATTGGGTTTCCAATTCCGGCATAATTTCGAGCAGACTATCAATTTCCTTCATATTCTTAGGGTAGACTGTTGAATAACTATCGTCTCGATATTTGCCAGCGAAATCAAAATCTCCAGTCAAAGCCCGTACAATACAAACCATCATTCCTTTTTTTCTTTCAAATTCGTCATAAGGAATCATGTCACTGCGAGTGACATACTTCGGTGGGAAATTCCGTAAAAAACTTTCTTCAGAATCAAGATGATAAAGTTTTTCTATAAGAGAAATACCATCTGCCATCATTGCTCGCAAAATTGGTAGGGACTCAGTGACATCTATCATTTTTTCTCTCGCTTCTTCAGATGGTTGGGCCACATTTATCTGAAGATTTTTATCACCCATTATCCAACATAGCCTGCGCAAGCCCTCTGGCATATGCGTCAGCATTTGAGGAACGGTTTGAAATCGCACAATAGAGGTTGGTTGGTCGTACCCACTGAGTTTCTTGAATAAGGCCATTGACTTCTTGTGATAGATATGAACTGATGGCTGCAACGGGGTATTGTTCAGCGCAAAACTAAATCCCGGATTGATTCCTAATGTTAAATACTTTAAAGATTTATTTTTGAATTGACCCGACGACAAAAATTCCCAACCGGGATATTCCGATGCAACATCACTGCAAATCTTGTATACCTTGTTTTTTAAAGTGCTCACTTTTACTCACCTACGAATAATGATAACTGGTGTTGCGGGCAATGCCCCCGCCATACCGGCGTCAACTGCGTTTCCTCCCACCCCCGCTGCCCCACCAGATTGCACAAGCGGATATACGGTTGCTTGATTGGTTGACAATGTCGCCCCGCCAGTTTTGACCTCAATGATAGCCTGCCCTTGACTATTTAATTGAAATGATGTGATGGGATTGCCACTCGCATCAAGCAACAAATTGCCAGCTAAATCTTCTGCAACAAAACCAGCTGGGATTTGAACCATTGCGCCGGGTGTTCCATTAAGACTAACATCACCGACAGCTCTGACAGTACCGTCTGTCAAACTTACTCTTTGATTTACCTCAAGTCCCTGATTGGTAAAATTTCTTGTTGCATCGGATTCGGCCTGCGCGCCAACTAACCGATTGTTAGCAAGCGTACCTGCCCCTGCACTATTTGTCGCAATAGTGTTTAAATTTACTTGCGCGCCAGTATTGGCTCCTTCAACCTCAACGGCCGCTGTTCTACCCGTAGCATTCGGAAGACCAGTAGCAATATTCTGTCCATTCGCGTTCACATAACTACCGCTCGTATAACTGTTCACATAACTACCGCCCGTATTCCTAACGGCATATGTGTTTTCCGCAGTTGATTCAACATATGTGATTCTTGAAGCAGCGAATTGCTCAGTTGTTTGAACAAAGCCTGCCCTACCAACGCCATACAATCCAGAGGAAAGTAAAGTCAGGCCAGCATTACCTAAAGCGCGCATCCCGTATAAGGCAGCGTAAAAATATTCATTATTGTTATAGCTAGCAACCGCATTATTATAATCAGTACGACCTATCGCGCCATTAAAAAAATCCGCAATACTAGCGCCAGCATTGTTAATAACTTGTCTGGCGTCCATGCCAGCTTGCGTTGAATAGGTTTGCCCAACTCTTGACATGACACCCAAGCTGGAATCAGTATGTATCAATCCGTCTACAAAATCTTCTACGCCGGATGTCATGGCACCGACCACAGATGTGGTAGTGCTATCACTTCTGGTTGTGGTATGTTCCCATGTTATGTATCCGTCTCTGCTGGCTACTTCGGTGATAGTCGTTGTTTCTGTATTTATCCCAGAACTTCCTCCCCCCGAACCGCCGCCTGAACCAGTAGCAGTGCCTGTACCAGGACCAGGGCCGCCGCCTTCATCAACCCCGTCATCCCCGCCACCGTCGCCCCCGACATTGACAACTCTGGAGACTGTCGTGTTACCCAACGAGAATGGCGGACGGCCCACGCTCTGCCAACCGCCAGCCATCATTGAGGAGTTAGCGAACATGAAGTCCTCCGTCATCCAGTCAGCATTACTGCCATCTGATTGGATAGGATCTCCTGTTTGATAACTGCCATCAGGTAGGATGAAGTTATACGGATATCTAGGATCCCATCCTTGCGCTTTTAATGCGTTAGTGACGATATCCCAATTTTGACCATCCCAGCCATTCTGAATGAGGTCGTTCAAATTGATCGTATATCCAGTTGGTTTATCGCCATAGGCAACCGTGTACGTACCATCGTCTGTGCGTCCAACAACACTGGCCACCAGATTCTGTGGATTAGCGCCTGCATTGATCAGATCTTGTTGACTGGAGGCACCTGTCGCCAACCCCGCATTCTGTGCGTACATTTGTCCATTGAACACTCCATAAGCCGACCCTGTATTGGTCATTCCCGTCCACGTCGGATTCACAATGGTCGTCGGATTATTCGCCAGCGATGTCGCCTGCGTTTTCTGTTGCGCCACCGTTGCCGTGCCTAAATTCAGATTGTTCTGATACGTGCCGGTTGTCGTTGTCGCCGTGCCCGTGGTAGAACTGGCAGTCGTTGTCCCCAGCTTGACCTGCTGCACAAACG
>NZ_JBMPOW010000011.1:0-209982 GCF_049340205.1 Undibacterium sp. Ji49W
CTGCGTATTCTTTCTGAACGGAGAAGCTTTGCGCGATGTCTTTGAGGGACAGGTTGGAGGCTGTCCAGTATGCCAGGCCCAATGGGTCCGCTGGACGGTTGAAATAAGCGATGTAAAGCTTTTGGATGTCACTAGCTGCATTAGCCATTTAGAACTCCTGTAAATTTTATTTGAATCGTTTTGCGCATCAAGCACGCACCAGTTAATTACCGGTTCGTATCTTCACAGAGATAATTATCTGGAGTAAGTGCCTAGAATCACAACAAGATATGACATTAGTCATTTGCACCATGTCTGGCCTGGAAAAATGCTTTTCTGTTCACGAATAAAGCGTGTTAAGCTTGACTCGATAACTAAAACTGATTTCAAGGATGAAAGCCGAAGTGAAAGCAGAGATGAAGACCAAGATGCAGCTATTCTGATGCTCTGCGATGACGGGGATGAAAATTTACCGGTGCGCTTCATAAAGCCTCATTTATAGAAAATGCTTCCTTTGATGAAATGAGTGTGAAGTGAGCGCGAAGTGAGCATTAAGTGAGTGCGAAGTGAGCGTTAAGTGAGTGTTACAGCGTTTGAAATCAGTCCCGGATATTTCAATGGCACATAATTATTTGATGGATTAGTCAGCAGACTCATATAAAACTTAATTCCACCCGTTGTGCCAAAGATTAATAAAACCAACAAGACATCCAAAGCATTAGCCACCATCCAGACGGCTAAAAAGAAAAGCCTTGGCATCAGCAAATATGCAAAGCTGACCATACCGCGCCTGCATGAGACCATGCAGCGACCAAGATTATTTTCTTTACTTGACCGCTTGTTTCAACAACATGCCATCGTTTGGGTAGTATCACCACCAGGAGCAGGAAAAACCACACTCGCGGCAAGTTATCTTGCGCAAAGCCGGCGTACGCCCATCTGGTATCAGATTGATGAACTGGATGGTGACAGCGGTACCTTATTTTTCTTTCTTTCAGAAGCAAGCAATTATCTGGCAAAGCCTGTCTCCATCACGCATGAAGATAAATTGAGAGATGCGAAAAAATTAGACCGCCTATATTTTCGTGATTTTTATGCCAATCTCCCGCCGGATACCATCATCGTGTTCGACAATATTCAGGATTTTGACTGGCAAAACGGTATTCATTTGATCGAGAGTGCATTGAGCGAAATACCTGCTGGAATTTCCATACTGGTACTCAGCAGAGAAGCACCTCCGGCAAGATTTTCAAGAATGCAGTTAGATCATAAATTGAGTGTCGTCAACTGGAATGAAATCAGTTTGACCCAGGAAGAGGCTTTAAACCTCGCGCGCTTGCACACGAGGCACAGCGAGATAGACACGCAATGGCTTTCACTGGTCGATGGCTGGGCTGCAGGCATCGTCATGTTGCGTGATCTGGCCAGACAAGCCGATGACAGTCCCCTTCAGCGATTTAATGGCCGGGACGAATTGTTCAAATACTTTGCAGGCGAAATTTTTGAGCGTATGCCAGCACAGCATCAACTCATTCTATTAAAGCTGTCGGTCATGACAGGCATGACCGAGAATGATGCAATCACATTAAGCGGCGATCAAAATGCGCCGGCACTTTTTAAATCGCTTTACTATAAGTCTCTTTTTCTCGAAAGACGGGGAACAGAACCCTACTCTTATCATTTTCATGCGTTGTTCAGGGAATTTTTACGACACGAATTCAATTCACGTATCGATGAACATGATCAGATCAGCTTGCGTCATATTGCCGCCAGACTTCATGAAGAAAAAGGACAGATTGAAGATGCCGTCATCCTGCACCAAAGAAATGCCAATTTTCAGCAATTGATACAACTCTTGATCAGCAGCGCAGAAGGCATGCTGAAAAATGGCCGGGGCCAGGTTTGGCGCGACTGGATAAGTGCTATTCCACCAGCGGTGATGAATGATGTACCTGAACTCTGGTACTGGCAAGGAATGTTTCTCAATGATGTAGCCCCAAGACAAGCCCGTACCTCACTGATACGGGCTGCCAATACTTTCCATGGGCCGGCACAATTGCACTTGAAGTTATTGGCCATCGCTGCAATTATCGAAGGCTATGATACAGAGGCAAAAAATTATGACGAACTAGGCCCCTGGATCAAAGAAATGCTAAGCGGCCTTGAGGTGCTCGATGTCAGCACTACTGGGGTTGGATCCGAAATTGAACTCAGACTATATTCAAGACTGCTGCTTGCACTGCTATTGTTTTCGCCGGAATCCGCCGATCCACCACATTTGATCAAACAAGTCATCGGCACACTCAGACTGGCGACAGAACCTGTGGAGAAATTATCAGCAGGCTCCATCTTGCTGCGTGTCATTGAAAGAGGATTTGAAGTCACTGCCGGACAAATCAATTGGTTACTGGCGACCATGCAAGACTGCTTGTCCGCCTTTGCAGCGCAGCCATTAAACCAGTTGAAATGGCTACGTCAAATAATTCGCTGGCATCAAAATGAAGGCAATCTGCATGAGTCATCCCGCTTCCTCGATGAAATAAAGAATATCGTCAACAGTAGCAATCTTGATCCAATTCTTGCACAGCTCATAGAAATTGAATATCTGATCGCTACGGGGGATGTGAAAAATTCACGCCATTTATTGGATCAGATACAAACTGCACTACCCTCCTCACCGGACAAGGAACATATAGAATTTCAGATTCTGGAAGCAAAATGGCATGCCCTCAATAACAATGTATCGCAGACCATTCGCTGCCTGCACCATGCATTTGAATTAAGCGACAAATTGAGGGTAAAGAACATAGGGCAATCACACCTTGAAATGTTTCTGGCGGCCTGTCATGCACAACAAGATGAATTTATCCTGGCCATGGACTGGTGTACAAAGGCATTAGCGCATGCAAATGGCTATGAACTATTTATAGCGCAGGAATGCCAGATTTTCATCCGCGCCTGCGCACAGATATCGACCGCCAATAACAAGCTAGCAATCCAATTATTGAATGATGCGTTGACACGTCATCAACAAAGAAAGGCGATTACGCTTTTCCCACTGAACCCCATGCTTGCCGCACGCCTGATCGATTTCGCACTGAAGAAAAATATCCAGCCCGAACATGCACGAAATATTATAGTCAGGCAAAATTTAAACCCACCAGATAAGTTTACGCCCCACTGGCCGTGGCCTGTCTCTGTACGTATCTTTGGCCAATTTGAGTTATTAATCAGTGGGGAAAGTGTTGCACATGCAGGCGGTGGCCAGCAAAAGCCCTTGTTGCTGTTAAAAATACTGATCTGCGCTGGCAACAAAGGACTTGGCTTAAAATCTGTTGCCTCGCAATTATGGCCAGACTCGGAAACTGCCCGCACCACCTTGAATGTGACTGTACATCGTCTGCGTAAAATTTTAGGTGGCGATGACAGGATACTGATAGCGAACGGAAATATTTTTATTTCCGAATCAAGAACCTGGTCGGACCTGGCAGCCATTACAAATAGCTGCCAAGTCATTTCAACTTTGGATTCTGCGACATCAACCGCAAGTATTGTTCAACTTGGTAATGAGTTACTGGGCTTATATAGAGGCCCTTTATGCGCAGAAGAAAGCGATAGCTGGCTCGTTGCCCATAGAGAACGCTGGAACAATCATTTCAGAGAGGCTGTAACACAGTTAGGACGACATCTGGAAAATGCTGAGGAATGGGGTTTAGCAGCAACACTATATAGAAAAGTACTGGAAGTTGACGCCTTGGCAGAGTCCAGTTACCGCGGCTTAATGCGTTGTGCCCATGCAAAAAATGATATCGTAACTGCCGTCGCCGCTTTCCGTCGATGCCGCGAAACACTGTCCATTCTGGTTGGTCTGCCACCGTCGGCTGAAACAGTATCGCTGGCCATTGAACTGGGTTTGATCATCGCGCCGCAATCGGATTAGATCTCACTGTGTTGATAACACCCTACCGGTCCGTCAGGAACGCGAACGTTCAAAATTCAATGGTAAATATAGTGTAAAGCAAGTTCCTTCGCCGACAATTGACCTTACCTGTATGCTGCCGCCATGTTGTTCGACAATGTCACGGACAATAGTTAATCCCATCCCCATACCTTCTCCAGCTGTTTTGGTCGTATAAAGTGGATCAAACAGGCGTTGCTGTGATTCGTGTGACATGCCAATGCCGTTATCTTCAAATTCAATTGCCAATACCTCCTTGATGATGGCTGTGCGAATAGTCAAGCTACCGGGTTTCTGTGTATGAAGTTTTTCGGGGCGCGCAAGGATGGCCTGACAAGCATTGATCAGCAGATTCATGAATACCTGATTTAATCTGGAGGGCCAACACTTCAGAACAGGATTGGCGTCCAGCTGAGAAATGATTTCTATGGCATCTCCGTACTGAACGCGCACCAGCTTGATTGTTGAAAGAATGCCTTCAGCGATACCCGTTTCTTTCATATCGGCATCATCCAGACGGGAAAAGGTACGTAAATTCAATACCAAATCGCGTATTTGCCTGGCGCCACCCAAGATGGTATCGAGCGATTCCACAGAATAGTTCAAATGCTGTTGAAAAATGGTGGCGATCTCTGGGTCAGTATCTTCATCCAGTAAATTGATCAGAAAATCATTGAACTGTATCAAATGCAGACGCAGGTTCTGGCTACCTACGTAAATGAAGTTGACCGGGTTATTTATTTCATGGGACAAGCCGGCAGTCAAGGTACCGATAGAAGCCACCTTTGCCTGGTTGATCATGTGCACCTGGGTACGTCCCAGCGTTTCTCTGGTCGTATCAAGCTGCTGTGACGCCTCTATATTTTCTATCGCGATTGCGCCATAGGAGCACAGGGCACGGAAGACCAGCCTTCTACGTTCATCAAACACTTTTGTTTCGGGAAATTTGACGTGCACCAGTCCAAGCAATTTACTACCTATAAGCAGTGGCGCAATCAGCGCAGCAATTTTTGGATTCAACTGTAAGACATCATTGTCGTCACCGTCATCCACACCGGTTTTAACAAGCAGTTCTTTTCTTTCCCGCGCGACTCTTGCCAGTTGAGAATCGCTTGATGCAAGCGAAATTTTTCTTTCACCGCTTACCGTCCTTGATTTGGCCGGAAATACCAATTCGAGCTCCGTACCCTCTTGCACTACCCGATAAATCAATATCTCTGGTGCATCAAGCAAGCGGCTGATGTGTGTATGCAAAGCTTCATACATCAGTTCAATATCGAGGTCGTGCGTTATGTCTACACCGATTTCAGAGAGATGACGAAAACTTTCCAATGACAAGGCTAGCTCAGTATTTGCCCGGTTCAGGGCAACATTGGTGTGAATCAAGTCCTTGTTAATATCCAGCAATTCAAGCTGCTTCTGCCGCAATGCCGCAGTACCCTCCTTGACCTTGGCGTCAAGAACTGTCTGTGCGTTACGCAAATAGCGGGTCCTTAACTGCACCAAAAAATAAAGAATCACGATGACAAGTAAAACCTGCAAGATGGTGAACCACCAGGTCTGCCGCCACGAAGGTAGCACCAGAACCGGTATGATCAATGCTGGCTCGGTCCATAGACCATTACGATTCGACACGCGCAATTTCAAATGATATTGACCAGGTGGCAAATTTGAATAACTGACCAGACGCCGGGAAGCATCGATTTCTATCCAGTCCTTGTCATAATTTTCCAAAAAATAAGCATACCGGTTATATTCGGGTGCGGAAAAATCAAGCGCAGCAAACTCTAACGAGAAATTATTATCGTCGGGGTTAATCTTCAGCTCCTGCGCGTCCTGCCCCATAAATCGCAAGGCTGAGGGCTGAATCTTTCCACCAACATGCAAATTGGTAATCGCAAGCGGAGCGCGGTAACTCCAACTTTGAAACAGTTCAGGCTTCACGATCGTGAGTCCGTCGGCGCCACCAAACAATAAGTCCCCCTGTGCAGTCTTTGCCCCGCTGTTTAACCAGTGAATTTGAATGGCACCGCCATCGGCCAGTCTGATTGGCTGGATTTTCAGCGTGTCGGGGTTGATGACGGCCAATCCCTTGTCCGTGCTCACCCAGATTTGACCTTTTGCATCTTCAAAAATTTTATCCACAATGGCGTTGGGCAAACCATCTTGAGTGGTAAGCCTGACTTGATCTGCAAGCATGCCTGTTGAAGACCCGTCGTGGCTGCGTTTGAATAAGATGATGCCATCACCGAGTGTAGAAACCCAAAGGCGGCCACGCGTATCGGCATGGACACTGGAAACGTATGCCGATGAATTCGCCACACTATTGCTGGTGGGCCATATGTGTTCAATTTTCTGCGTACGCTTGTCGTACCGATAAAATCCATGATGCCTTGTGCCTATCCACACACCCTTATCGTCATCTCTTTCCAGCAACACAATAATGTCATTATTCAATGCTTCCGTACCCGGGAGACGACTGGTCAGGCTGGTGTCTGCCTGATCAAGATCAAACGTCCACAAACCGTCAGTGCCGCCCATCCATAACTGCCTGTCGTCTTTCATCAGTGCAGTAACTGGCTCTGCGGGCTGACGCGGCGCTGTCGCAACCAGATGTATCTTCTTTTGGGAGGCATTTTTTGTATTTGCTATATAGAGACCTCGTGCTGAGGCCAGATAGATCTCATTGTCAGTCGTCTGCACCATTGCATTAATGGCGACCTTGGGAAGAGAAACGACAGGATTTTCTTCGCTGGATTTAATCCAGGTGATGTTTCCAGTCACCGGACTGATGATGTTCAAACCGTTGGTGCGCAAGCCTAGCCAGACTTCACCATTTTTCAACTGTAATACAGACGTAACGTCCGTATCCCTGATTTTAAAATTGGATGATGTCCCACCAAACATGGTTTGGATGGGTGATTGTTGTCCGCTTGTGCGGCTGATGCCGCGCTGGGTACCAATCCAGACCGTGCCAGCGGTGTCGCGCAGAATGGCCGAAGCCGTGTTATCTGCCAGGCTATACGGCAAATCATCCTTATGTTGCTCACGATGTGTCGTCATTGTGGCCACATCAACGACCACAATGCCCTGGCCCAGGGTACCAAGCCAGACCTTGCCCGGGTTGATTTCCTGGATAAAATTAATGTCCTCCTTACTGATCACATGGGGCGTATTACCGGTCTCCTGAACAGCCTTGATCAGCATGGAAGAATAGGCAGTTATAGTGGGCTCTGTCGTTCGCTCTGCCACGAATGCACCGTGCCCCAGGGTACCCACCCAGATCTTGCAATCGCTGCTTTTACTTACGCTCAGAATTTTTGGCGCTGTCTTGTCCTTGCCTGGCAAAGCAACAGGAATATAGCTATTCGACTTTTCATCCTTGATAAACAGACCCTTGCCCGTACCTACCCACAATACACCCTGACAATCGCGTACCAATGATCTGACTTCGCTGGAAGTCAGGCCACGGGCATCCATCCCACTCTTGCTTTCATGGGTGACGGCATCGTCCTTGAATTGCAAATGATCCAGTCCGCCCCTGCTGCCTATCCACAAACCATCCTTGCCATCGTCAATGATGCTTGCAATTGCCGGGTGATTGGTTCCAGTCCCGCCAACAGGGATGCGAATAAAGCGGTCAAGCGCAGCATCGTAACGGGCTAAACCGCCACTATTGGTGCCTACCCAGAGCCTGCCACGGATGTCGATATACAAGCTGAGTATGGCACTGTCGGGGACGCTAGCCTCATCATTCGGTATAGGATCAAAGTGGCGAAAGCGATAACCATCCCAGCGGGCAAGGCCGCCCTGCGTTCCAATCCAGATAAAACCACTTTTGTCCTGAACAAGCGCAGTGACAAAAGAATGCGGTAAGCCGTTGGAGTTGTTAAGGGTTTGGAAAATGCTATCGCCGAGATCTTGCCAGGGTATGGCATTCGACGCCGGCTCACTCGCGGCAACAATTGTATTCAGCGAAGCGAATACACACCAAAGAACAGCACGCCTGACTGTCAACAATATCAGCCGCACATGGGAACATGCATTGATTATTTTCACAGAAGAACGATGCTGATTTCTGGAGTCTGTGAAAATTCTCATTTTCTTCGATTGGGTGCGTGTTCCATCAGACTTGAAATAAGTGATTCGCTAACGCTGTTTGATCTGACTTTTCAGCGATAACTGCTATCGGCTTGCCAACTGAGCGATTACCCGCTTTAACTGGCAACAGAGGTTTTGCTCATAGTTTCAAACTGTTGAATTGCAAAATGGACCGCGTCCAACAACTGCTGAGAATCGTAGGGCTTGACGATGAATTTACAAATACCACCCAAATTAATCGAGTCAATTACGGCATCGACATCAATGTATCCCGATACCATGATGCGAGAAGTCAATGGCACCAGACGTTTGGCTTCAATGAATAAATCAACCCCGCCCATCCTGGGCATACGGTAATCACTGACTATGCAAGCCAGCTTATCTGTCGCGCCGATACTATTGATTATACCTATCGCTTCCAGCCCGTCACGCGCTTCCAGTACATGAAAATGATCGCGCAAAACACTCGCCATGACAGACAAATTCGATTCCTTGTCATCAACGATCAGAACCGAATAGCGCGGCAAAGCCAAATCCAGCCCTGCTTGCAGTTGCGCCAGGTTTTTTGTGCTAAAAACAGCCATCAAACATCTCAATAGTTAAGAAAATATCTTGCCTAGACTAAATCATTATCTGCACATAGGCAAGGATAGAAAATAGTGCCTGCCAACAACAAAATGCGCACCCCGTCTGCATCTCTGGACGAGTAGCCGCAAAATCAGATCCAGGGGACAAATTCTCTCTATGGCATATCTCTGAGCCACAGAGCTGAAATGAGTGCATGAATCAGAAACAGGCAAATCAGACACGGGCTTGATTACCGCGCAAGACTCCTGGGCAATCATAGTGGAAATAAGGCGTCATGTACGTCAACGCACATTCTATTTCTTTAAAACGACGTATATAGCTTTCATGCTCATACGCTATATGGATGGTTTTCAACGCGGCGCGTGAGTTGCATCCAACACCTCATCCGCCATACCTATACAGGGAAGTTATCATGAAACTGAAGCCACTCAATGAAAAAATGGAGCAATGCCTTGCCAACTGTCTGGCATGTCATCGCATCTGCACAGCAACTGCCGCCCATGTCATGCACGGGGATAGCAATCACAGTGAAGTGCTGCATCTTGTCAGCCTGCTGGATTGCGCCCAGATATGCATTGTGCATGCCGATTTCATGGCGCGCCGTTCGCCACACCATTCTCAACTTGCCAAGGAATGTGCAGAAATCTGCACGGCATGCGCCACTATGTGCGAAACCCATGACGACGCCGACGGCATGATGGACGAATGTGCAAAAGCCTGTCGTGCGTGCGCAGATAGCTGCGCAATGATGTGAATCAGGCGTCTTTCAAAATGCAAGGGTCTGTCATTTAAAAAAGTCTTTGTTTGTTATAGAACAAACTATCTCAGGCAAAAACGGGCCAAGCTAACACGCATTCAATCAATGAAAAAACACTATTTCTTATCAACAAGGAAATCATGACTACCAACAAAAACGCATATCTGATCGGTGGCGGTATAGGGTCGCTGGCGGCAGCAGCGTTTATGATACGCGATGGCAAGATGAGGGGTGAGCAGATATCCATCCTCGAGACTGGTTCTCTCATGGGCGGCAGCCTTGATGGAGCCGGCAATCCGGAACAAGGCTATTCATTGCGTGGTGGCCGCATGCTGACAACCGATAATTATGAATGCACGTGGGACTTGTTCAAATCCATTCCCTCATTACAACATGCAGGTAAATCGGTATTTGAAGAAACGGTAGATTTCAATCAACGCTATCACTCCAATTCAAAAGCCAGGCTGGTCGACAAACGGCGCGCCAAGGTACCGGTAACGTCTATGGGTTTCTCCATGCATGACCGTATGGAATTGTTGAAACTGGCGACGACATCAGAAGTTGAATTGGGCAACAGCAGAATTGTTGACTGGCTTTCGCCTTCGTTTTTTGAAACAGAGTTCTGGTATATGTGGGCGACAACGTTTGCGTTCCAGCCATGGCATAGTGCGGTCGAATTCAAACGCTATCTGCACCGCTTCATGATGGAATTTTCACGCATAGAAACCCTGGCAGGTGTCAAGCGTACCGTCTATAACCAGTATGACTCGCTGGTTTTGCCTCTGCAAACCTGGTTGCAGCAACAGGATGTCCGTTTTATTGCGAATTGCGAGGTGAAAAAGCTGCAACATAGCGGCAACGAATCTTCGCTAAGCGTAACTGGCCTGGATTGCCTGCACGATGGCCGTGAAGAAAGTATTGTCGTCAATGAAGGTGATCTGGTATTCCTGCAAAATGCATCCATGACGGATGCGTCCAGTCTGGGTTCAATGACCAGCGCCCCCGAAAAACGCAGCAAACTGAATAGTTGCGGCTGGCAGCTATGGGAACAACTTGCTGCAGAGCGACCTGGCATGGGTAATCCGACTGCCTTCAATAGCTGTATCGCGCAATCAAATTGGGAATCGTTCACCGTCACGCTAAAAGACCCACGCTTCTTTAATTTGATGCAAGAGTTTAGCGGCAATGAAGCTGGCACTGGCGGGCTGGTGACATTCAAAGATTCTAATTGGCTAATGTCGATCGTACTGGCGCACCAGCCTCACTTCATTGATCAGCCAGAGGGCGTTCAGGTGTTTTGGGGCTATGCGCTGTACCCAGATCGCATAGGCGACTATGTCGCCAAACCCATGAGCGACTGTAGTGGTGCTGAAATCCTGCAAGAACTGTTGGGCCATTTACGTTTCGATACCGACGTATTTGATAACGCCAATTGCATTCCATGCAGGATGCCCTACATCACCAGTATGTTCATGCCCCGTTCTGCCGGTGACCGCCCTTTGCCTGTGCCGCCTGGCAGCAAGAACTTTGCCTTCATCAGTCAATTTGTAGAAGTACCCGATGATGTTGTGTTCACGGTGGAATATTCTGTCCGCGCAGCCCAGATGGCGGTCTACCAACTGCTTGGCATTGACCGCCAGATACCACCTGTCACGGCACATGACAAATCCCTTGGTACGACTATAGAAGCACTTATCAAGGCGTTTAAATAAACACATCACTGTCTAGTGGATTGTTTCAATTGTTACAGTCCACTAGAACTCACTTTTGGAGAATCACATGACCCGGACCATGCAAGCTGCTGTAGTCGAACAATTTGGACAAGCACTGGTGCTGAAAGAATTACCGATTCCTGTACCGGGGCCGGGCCAGATTCTGGTCAAGACCGAAGTATGTGGTGTATGCCATACCGATCTGCATGCTGCCAGTGGCGACTGGCCTGTCAAACCTGGCTTACCTTTTATTCCCGGACATGAAGGCATAGGCATCGTAATTGCACTCGGGGCGGGTGTAACTGCGGTAAAAGAAGGTGACCGGGTCGGCGTTCCATGGTTATATTCCGCCTGTGGACATTGTGAATACTGCCTGGCAGCACATGAACCCGTCTGCCCTGATGCGCAGTTCGGCGGCTATACAAAAAATGGCGGCTTTGCCGAATACATAGTTGCCGACCCCAATTATGTTGCACACATTCCTGCCGGTTTGGCTGCGCGTGAAGCTGCACCATTAATTTGTGCCGGCGTCACCTCTTACAAGGGCATCAAGGAAACACAAGCCAAGCCTGGCGACTGGATCGTCATCTCTGGTATTGGTGGTCTGGGGCACCTGGCCGTTCAGTACGGTAAAGCCATGGGCTTGCACGTATGTGCGGTAGATATCGACGACGGCAAGCTTGCCCATGCCCAACGCCTGGGTGCCGATGGCATCGTCAACGCCAAAGCAGCAGATGCCATAGATCAGGTCAGAGAGATAACTGGTGGTGGAGCCCATGGCGTACTGATTACCGCACCCTCACTTGCCGCATTCAAACAAGGGGTGGGTATGACACGCAAATTTGGTACCTGTGTATTAGTCGGCTTACCTCCGGGTGAATTTCCTACCCCGCTGTTTGATGTGGTGGCCAATTGCATCACCATACGCGGCTCGTTTGTCGGCAATCGTCTGGATATGGCAGAAGCACTATCCTTCGCGGTTGATGGCAAGGTCAAGGCGGATATCGAATTACAACCGCTGTCTGCAATCAACAGCGTGTTTGAACGCCTTAAACATGGCGAAGTGCCTTCGCGAGTGGTGATCAACTTCGAACCGGCCTGAACGCGCGCCAGGACAAAAAACACCAGCTCAATATTCGGCCTGTACATGCCAGCCCAATGAGTGACACGTGATTGAGGGCTGGCATTAATAAATCAAAGCGTTAAGAGTGTGCACGCATCGCTGCGTGCACATTTTTTTATTGGCCATTCAGAAAATAGTCCCTATCACGCCCTATCAAAGTATCAATCCCAACTACGTTGAAATTCTTACAGGCCGACCAGGAAATCCATTCAATTTCAATTGAACTGACTAAAATCCGGCTTGCGCTTCTGAAAGAACGCCATGAAGGCTTCCTTCGCTTCAGGGCCGCTGAGCATGGCGGCGAAGTGTTTGTTTTCTTCCAGCATCTTGGCGCTAATGGCGGCAGGCTGGTTGCCCTTCATCAGGCGTTTGGTGACGCGTATTGAAGCGGCTGGCAAGGCGACCAGCTTGGCGGCTTGCTGTTGCGCATAAGGCAGTAATTCTTCCAGCGGCAAGACCTTATTGACAAAGCCCATTTCAAACGCTTCCTGCGCGCTGAAGGCTTCGCCCAGCATGAGTTTTTCTGCGGCACGCTGATAACCGACGATTTGCTGGAACACCATGCTGGACGCAAATTCTGGGCACAAGCCCAGTTGCGTGAAGGGCATGGAAAGCCTGGCATTGTCAGCCAGGTAGATCATGTCGCAATGCATGAGCAAGGTGGTACCTATGCCGACGGCTGCGCCGGACACAGCAGCGATGACAGGCTTGCCGAGTTCATTCAATGCCTGCATGAACTGGTACACCGGCGGCAAGTTGTCTGGCGAGGCAATGCTACCAGAATTTTTCATGAAATCTTCGAGATCATTGCCTGCTGTAAAAATCTCTGGCTTGCCGGTGATCAGGATGGCGCGCACGGTGACATCGGTTTCTGCATCACGCAGGGCATCTGCCATGGCCTGGTACATGGCCTGGGTAATGGCGTTTTTCTTTTCTGGACGATTGAAGTTGATCGTCAAAATACCGTTTTCTTTGTGGGTCAGGATATCCATGGTTTAGTCTCTTGTCTTCAGGTCGATTGTTTTATTGGGGTAGTGTTGAGCCATTGTAAGGCTTGCTGCCAAAGTGTGTTGCGGAACTGTGGACGGAAAAATCCGAAATGTCCGATACGCTTTGCATTCACTTCCGTGGGGTGGATATAACGCCGTTCCACTGCCGCGTTGCTGTAATAATCATGCATGCTGTCTATGCTGCGACGGCTCATCATTTCGTCATCGGTAAAGCTCATGCACAGTATGGGCTTGTGAATTTTATGATGGCCGGTCTGCATGGGGCTACCATCTTTCTCCACAAAATATTCAGGGCTGCGGCACCAGCGTGACCATTGATAAATCACGCCCTTGGGCAAGTCACCCACCTTGCGCATTTTTTTGCCGGGGAAATAGCCCCACAGGCGCGTGTACAGCGGGACCAGGAAATACCACATCAACCAGACAAAACGCTTCAACTGTGGGGAATTATCACGCCAGTAACCGCTGCCGCAACCTACAGTGAGCATGCCGTCTATCAGATGATTGTCGGGCACCAAACCTGGTAATTGCCCGCCCAGTGAATGACCAACGATCAGCAAGGGCACATCTGGCTGCCATTCCTTGGCTGTCTTCAGGGCGGCGTTATAGTCTTTTTCGGCCCAGTCATTGATATTTGCCTTGAAACCACGTAGCGACCCGCGATACTGGTCAGGAATGGATTCACCCATGCCGCGATAATCAAAGCTGAGCACGGCAATACCATGTTCAGCCAAAAATTCAGCGAAGGGTTCATAAAAATTCTGCTTCACCCCCATGGCTGCAGGCATGACTACCACCGACCGTATGCTGATAGCAGGTGTAAATTTTTTTGCTGTCAGCGTGGTGCCATCAGCAGTAATAATTTGTATCGTCTCCATCACAACTCCTTGCAGACTGATGCCTGAGCATTTCGTAAAAAAACCGCGCAGAAAAAGATAATCTGCGCGGTTTGATTTTTTATGCCGGTCTTGCAGCTTACATACGTTCAAAAATACCGGCAGCGCCCATACCCGTACCTACGCACATGGTGACCATGCCGTATTTGAGGTTGTTGCGATGCAGGGCATGGATAGTCGTTGCAGAACGGATCGCACCAGTTGCACCCAGTGGGTGACCCAAGGCAATCGCGCCGCCCATAGGGTTGACCTTGGCTGGGTCCAGGCCCAGGTCCTGTACCACGGCCAGGGATTGTGCTGCAAAGGCTTCATTCAATTCAAACCAGTCGATCTGGTCTTGGGTGATGCCAGCGGCACGGCATGCTGCCGGAATGGCTTCTTTAGGACCGATACCCATGATTTCTGGTGGTACGCCGCGTACTGCGAAAGAAGCGAAACGTGCCAGTGGTGTCAGGTTGAATTCTTTCAGGATTTTTTCGCTGACCAGGATCAGGGCACCTGCACCGTCAGAAGTTTGCGAGCTGTTACCTGCAGTGACGCTGCCTTTGGCGGCGAATACAGGTTTCAGTTTTGCCAGGCCTTCGATGGAGGTATCTGGACGTGCGCCTTCGTCACGGCTGACAGTGCGGGTTTTCAGTTCGATTTCGCCCGTTGCCAGGTTAGGTGCGCGATCGATGATGTCGACAGAAGTTGTCTCAGCATCAAAGTAGCCAGCGTTTTGCGCGGCGATGGCACGTTGGTGCGATTGCAGGGCAAATGCATCTTGCGCTTCGCGCGATACTTTCCATTGCTGGGCCACTTTTTCTGCTGTCAGACCCATGCCATAAGCCATGCCTACGTTTTCATCTTTCAGGATAGCCATGTTCATCGATGGACTATTGCCCATCATCGGTACCATGGACATGGATTCGACACCACCAGCAATCATGACGTCAGCCTGGCCAACGCGGATGCGGTCTGCCGCCATGGCAACAGCAGTAATGCCGGATGCGCAATAACGGTTGATGGTGACGCCACCGATGGTATTTGGCAAACCTGCCAACAAAATGCCCATGCGTGCCAGGTTCAAGCCTTGCGGGCCTTCAGGGAAAGAGCAACCAATGATCGCATCTTCAGCCAGCTTGGGATCAAGGTTGGGTACTTGTGCAAAAGCAGATTGCAGTACGCGCACCAGCAAGTCATCAGGGCGGGTGTTACGGAACATGCCACGACCAGATTTGCCGATCGGGGTACGGGTAGCAGAGACGATGTAGGCGTCTTGGAGTTGTTTAGTCATGTTAATGTACCTCGATTAGTTACGGACTGGCTTGCCAGTTTGCATCATGCCCATAATGCGCTCTTGTGTTTTTGGATGATTCAACAATTCCATAAACGCTTTGCGCTCCATGTCGAGCAACCATTGTTCGCTGACCAGGCTGCCATTATCGATGTCGCCACCGCTGACCACTTCAGCAATCATTTTGCCCAGTTTAAAATCATGTGCAGAAATGAAACCGCCATCACGCATATTGATCAGTTGTGCAGCAATTGTGGCGATACCATGACGACCAGTGACTGGCACCAGTTTGCGCATAGGGGCGCGGTAACCGGCGTCAAACATGGCGCGTGCTTCAACTTTCGCAACGTGCAGCAATTCGTAAGGGTTGAAGACAATGACGTCATCCGCAGACAAATAGCCCATTTTCTGTGCTTCCAGCGCAGATTTGGAGACCGCAGCTGTGGCTGCATTGGTGAAGTAGTTTTTCAGGAATTGCAGCAAATCTGTGCCTTTGGCATCCGCCGCGGCACGCACTGCTGCTTCTTTCAAACCACCGCCACCAGGTACCAGGCCTACGCCCACTTCAACCAGACCGATGTAAGATTCAATGGATGCTACGCGTTTGGCTGTGTGCATCATCAATTCGCAACCACCACCCAATGCCAAGCCGGATACGGCAGCAACCACAGGGATATTCGCGTATTTCAAGGCCTGATGCGCATTTTGCAGGCGGGAGATTGCTGGCTCGATTGCTTTCACACCACCGGACATGAACAATGGCAGCATGGCTTGCAAGTCAGCACCGGCTGAGAAAGCACCGCCGTCAGCAGCGTCTGCACTCCAGATGACCAGACCCTTGAAGTTTTTCTCGGCTTCGGCGATGGCTTTTTCCATGCCTTCGATAACGCCTGGGCCAATCACGTGCATCTTGGTTTTCAGTGACAGGACCAGCACGTCGTCATTCTGATGCCAGATACGGACAGATTCATCTTCAAAGAAGGTCGTACCGGCAGTTGCGCCAGTTGCCACGCCTGTGCCCAGTACCGGGGCACGGAATGCCTGACGATCGTACACAGCCAGTGTGGAACGTGGCACGTAAGTGTTGCTGGCCGGTGACCAGGAACCTTCGGCAGTATGTACGCCAGCGCGTCCGTCCAGTACCCAGGCTGGCAGCGGTGCATTGCACAGTGCCTTGCCTGCATCGATATCTTCCTTGACCCAGCCAGCAACTTCTTGCCAGCCAGATGCCTGCCATGTTTCGAACGGGCCTACATTCCAGCCAAAGCCCCAGCGCATTGCGAAGTCGATGTCGCGTGCATTGTCGGCAATCGTTGCGCCATGGACGGCGATGTAATGGAAGGCATCACGGAAAATCGCCCACAGGAACTGCGCCTGTACATTGGTCGATTCACGCAGGGTCTTCATTTTCTTGACCGGGTCTTTTTCTTTCAGCATGCGGGCGACGACGTCATCAGCCTTGGCGCCACCAGTCACGTATTGTGCTGTGGCGAAGTCCAGACGCTGAATGTCCTTGCCAACTTTTTTGTAAAAGCCTGCACCGGATTTTTGACCCAGCGCACCTGCAGCGACCAGTTTGGCCAGCACTTCAGGTGTTTTGTAGACAGCAAAGAAAGGATCATCAGACAAATTGTCTTGCATGGTCTTGATGACATGGCCCATGGTATCGAGACCAACCACGTCAGCAGTACGGAAAGTACCGGAAGAAGCACGGCCCAGTTTTTTGCCTGTCAGGTCATCGACGACATCTACAGTCAGACCAAATTTTTCTGCTTCATAAATCGTTGCCAGCATGCCGAAGATACCGACGCGGTTGGCGATGAAGTTAGGTGTATCTTTGGCGCGTACTACGCCTTTACCCAATGACGTTGTCAGGAAACCTTCAAGCTGGTCGATGATTTCTGGACGGGTAGCGACGGTAGGGATCAATTCCACCAGATGCATATAGCGTGGTGGGTTGAAGAAATGCACGCCGCAGAAACGGGCTTTCAGTTCCGCATCAAAGCCATCAGACAGGGCAGTGATGGACAGGCCGGAAGTGTTGGATGCGAAAATCGTATTCGGTGCAATGTGCGGTGAAACCTTTTTGTACAGATCATGTTTCCAGTCCATGCGTTCTGCAATGGCTTCGATGATCAGGTCGCAACCCGCCAGCACGTCGAGGTTGTCTTCGTAGTTAGCGACTTCGATGAGTGCTGCGTCATCCTTGTTACCCAGTGGCGCAGGATTGAGTTTTTTCAGATTCTCGATGGCGCGCAGGACGATGCCGTTTTTCGGACCTTCCTTGGCAGGCAAATCAAACAGCACTACAGGGATCTTTGCATTGATACAGTGAGCAGCAATTTGCGCACCCATCACGCCAGCGCCCAGAACGGCGACTTTTTTAACGATGAAATTGGTCATTTTTAACCTCAGGTAGGACGTTCCATCCTGCAAAAGCAGGATGGAACGCATGTTTGATTAGAACAAGTCAGCTTCGAGTGCCAGCAAATTGGCAGAACCAGAACGTGCCTGGCGGATCAGCATTGCTGTTTCCGGATACAAACGGGCAAAATAGAAACGCGCTGTTGCCAGTTTGGAGATATAGAATTTGTCGCCTGAATCCTGCTTTTCAAGAGCGATCTTGGCCATTTGTGCGAAGAAATAGCTGTAAACCAGATGACCGACTACGCGCAGATAAGGTACGGCAGCAGCACCGACTTCATCCGGGTTCTGGAAGGCCTTCATACCGATTTCCATGGTCAGCTTGGTGACTTTGTCGCCCAGATCAGCCAATGGTGTGATGAATTCTGCCAGTGCTTCGTTGGTGCCATTGGCTTCAACAAAAGCCTGTACCTTGGCACCAAACTTGCGCAGTTTTGCACCGTTGTCCATCAGGATTTTACGACCCAGCAAATCCAGGGACTGGATCGTATTCGTGCCTTCATAAATCATGTTGATGCGGGCATCGCGTACATATTGTTCCATACCCCATTCGGCGATAAAGCCGTGGCCACCGTAGACTTGCAGGCATTCGGAAGTCGCAGTCCATGCATTGTCGGTGATGAAGGCTTTGATGACTGGTGTCAGCAAGGCGACTTCGTCAGCGCAATCCTTACGCACTTGTTCGTCAGGATGGTTGAATTCTTTATCCAGTTGCAGAGCAACGTAGGAACAGAATGCACGTGCACCTTCAGCATAGGCTTTTGCGGTCAACAACATGCGGCGTACGTCAGCATGAACGATGATAGGGTCAGCTGGTTTGTCCGGTGCCTTAGGGCCAGACAGGCTGCGCATCTGGATACGGTCTTTGGCGTAGACCAGCGCATTTTGGTAAGCAACTTCTGTCAGACCCAGACCTTGCATACCTACGCCCAGACGTGCGGCATTCATGAACACAAACATCGCATTCAAACCCTTGTGCGGGCCACCGATGAGCCAGCCAGTTGCGCCGTCCAGATTCATCTGGCAAGTGGAATTGCCGTGGATACCCATTTTTTCTTCGATCGCGCCGCAGAAAATAGGATTTCGTTCACCGATGCTGCCATCTGCATTCGACAGGAATTTAGGAACGATGAACAGGGAAATACCTTTAGAGCCTTCTGGTGCGCCGGGCAAGCGAGCCAGTACCAGATGGATGATATTTTCAGCCATATCGTGCTCACCGGCAGAGATAAAAATCTTTGCGCCTGTGATTTTGTAGCTGCCATCAGCCTGTGGTTCTGCTTTGGAACGCAGCATGCCCAGATCAGTACCGCAATGTGGCTCGGTCAGGCACATGGTGCCAGTCCAGTCGCCAGAGATCAGCTTAGGCAGGTACAGGGATTTTTGTTCTGGTGTGCCGTGTTCATGGATACATTCGTAAGCGCCATGCGACAAGCCTGGGTACATGGACCATGCCTGGTTCGATGAATTCAACATTTCATAGAAAGAATTGTTGACCACCAGTGGCAAGCCCTGACCACCAAATTCCGGGTCGCAAGACAATGCAGGCCAGCCCGCTTCCACATATTGTTTGTAGGCTTCTTTAAAGCCTTTTGGTGTGGTGACCGTGTGGTTGGTCTTGTCGTGGTGGCAGCCTTCGCGGTCACCGGAGTGGTTCAGTGGGAACAGTACATTGGCAGTAAATTTGCCGCCTTCTTCCAAAATCTGGTTGATGATGTCGCCATCAACATCAGCGTGCTTGGGCAGCTGTTTCAATTCTTCTTCTACATTCAACAGCTCATGCAACACAAACTGCATATCACGCAATGGAGCGATATATTGACCCATGATTTTCTCCTGACGGCAAAGTTATAACGGTAAATGTGGATACTAAATTTTTTGCGGCGGTATCTGTAAAAGCCTGTCAAAGCCTATCAAATTCAGGCGGTGACCTGCACCGGCGCGTAATACTCGATCATTCGTTCAAATCCGACTTCGGCACGACCTACACTACCCGGCTTGCGCAAGAAACGCGCATCATGGTGCAGGGCTAATATGAGGCCATACATCTCATACACAATCTGTTCAGGTTCGACATCATCACGCAAATGGCCGAGTTGTATCGCCTGTGCTGCTGCACGGTGCAAGGCACCCTGCCACGCATGGACCATACCTACCAGCTCATCCCTGATGGGCCCTGCCCGGTCATCGTATTCGGCTGCACCGCTGATATAGATACAGCCAGATGCAATCTCTACCGTGACGCGCTTGACCCATAATGCAAACATGGACTGCAAACGCGGCAGACCACGTTCTTCTTTCATGCTTGGATAAAACACCTCTTGCTCGAAATGATGGTGATACAGCTTCAGCACTTCGATCTGCAAGTCTTCACGCGAACCAAAATGGGCAAACACGCCAGACTTGCTCATGTTCATCTTGTCGGCCAGCAAGCCTATGGTCAGCCCCTCAATGCCATCGCGGCTGGCAGCGTCCAGGGCTACATCCAGAATGGCGGCGCGGGTCAATTCCCCCTTGCGCATGAATTTTGATGTCATATTCATATTACATTGATTGTGTTGAGAAGATTCATGCTTACATGGACCAATATAAAAAAGTGATGCAAACAAATGAATTTATCGAACGCTCGTACTATTATGCACAGCGCATGAAATGTCAAACCAGATTCCGTCTTTAGAGGAGAGTATCTATTATGTTTTGACTCCTTTGACTCCTTTGACTCCTTTGATTCCGCTTATACCTACCTTATTATCGGTCTTGCCTGCCGTCTTCAAAACCGGATTCAAGAGTCTGAACCACGGGTCTGGTCAAGTTGCCGCCTGTCGCGCTTGGTGGGCCTGACTGTCATGGTCGCCGTCGGTTCACGGAAATACTTTCTGTCTTCTGCCACTTTGGCACGTTTTGCGGCACTTTCAGCAGTTTCTTCATACATGGTCTGGGCAACCGTTGCCGACCCGCGTATTTCCAGTATGCGCATCACCCTGACCTGCCAGACCTGCTCTGCCTGTTGTACCTCGATCAGGTCTCCGACTTTGACACTGTGGGCAGGCTTGATGCGCTGCTCGTTTTGCATGACACGGCCCAGCTCCACGGCATTGGTGGCCAGGCTGCGGGTTTTAAAGAATCTGGCTGCCCATAGCCATTTATCGATACGGGTGGTGTCACTCATGAAAATGTCGCTTTTCAATTCAGGATAATCAAACTAAATAAAACCAGTATGACGTTAAAAATACGTTCATTCTATTTTGATGCAATGTATGGCAGCTGTCAGGCAAATACAAGCCATTTTTGCCCAAACTTTGTGCATACAACAAAGCCTGTCAACAAGTTGAGCTATGTTGCACTGCGCATAGACAATAAACTGAACGACCGTACAATTCGGCAAAGTTTTGCATTAATTCATATACTTTCGCATGCTTGCCAATTTGGTCGGATCAGCTCATGAGCTCTGTTGAAGAACTAAGTGGAAAAAAGCGCGCAATTCTCATTGCCGCTGAGAAATGCTTCGCCGCACAAAGCTATGAAGGCGTCTCCATACGCGACATCGCGCATGAGGCTGGGGTACCTATCGCCCTGATTGGTTATTACTTCGGTGCCAAAAATGAGCTGTATTACGCCATCTATGAACACCACAGCGGCTATATCGCAGAACGCCTGAACGGCTTGCGTCATGCACGTCTGCATAGTCCACCCGCTGTTGCACTTGAAGCCATCATCGCCGCCTTTGTGCTACCGGTACTCAAGCTCAATGAAAAAGCCGACGGTGCCAATTTTTCACGCATGGTGATGCGCGGCGTGATTGACCAGCATGAGGCCAGCGAGCGCATCACACGCGAATTTTACGACCCCATGGCGCGTGAATTCATCGCTGCACTGCACGATGCCCTGCCCCATGCGCCCGCCGATAGCATCTACTGGAGCTATCAGTTCGCCCTGGGTGCCCTGCTGCACCACGTCGTCGATATCCGGATAGAACGCCTGTCCGACGGCCTGTGCCCCGCCCGGCAGGCTGACCTTGCCGCACCACACCTGCTGCGTTTCATTACCGATGGCATCAGGGCGGTCACGCGGGTGAATTAGTTAGGACTTACGCTAGAACTCACCCAAAATGTGTGCTTCAAGACACCACCGCTGAAAGCTGGAAAACCATAGGATGAGAAAAATTCTGAAAACAGACTTTGAATTACCGCAAAGGCAAGCATATGGGAATTTCCTGTCAAACTTGTTAGCACCCGATGCAGACTGATCATCATACAAACAAGCAACAGCAATCTCCTGTTACGGCCTACCTGCTAGCGCCTCTATTAGCACCAGTCATCTGGTTCATTGCCGGGCTTGTTAAAGACTTGTCTGGCCGTGGATTAGGTCTGACAGTACTTGGCTTCAAAGCCCTGTTCATGCTCTCGCTATGCCTGGGATCTTATGCTGTCTGCATACCCCTGTTACGCATTCTGGAAACCTTGCTACCGGCACCTGACAAGAAAACGCACGGCAATATTCTATTGGCGACAGTATTTATTACAGGCATTACGGCAGCAAGCGGATTCATCTATGCGCAACCGGGGTTTCAGGATGCCGGCGTTTTTACGCGTAATATGTCTTATCTTGGAATCATGCTGTTCATCTGTATTGGCATGTTTTTCAGCCTGAAAGGCATCTTCGCAACCACCAATCACCGAGGTTTCACTACCCGATTTACATGGATACGCAGTCTACAAAACGCTTGGGGAATCTTAAGCATGCTGCACGGGATAGTCTCCATCGTCCTGATAAGTACCGTGACTTATCTGCAATCCATTAATTTTCATGCGGACGTCTTGAGATTTCTGTCTACAAAAGACCAGCGCGCCATCTACCCGGAAGAAGTATTCCGCGCATCTGTATTCGATGTGAGTCCGAACGCCATTGTCGACTGGTGTTTTTATGCTGCCATTATCCTGGCGCTTGCAGCAATCGCGTCCTCACTGGTGGCAAAAATCCAGTCTGAAAATTCCCTGTATCGGGCCGCAGGCTGTGTTTTCGGGTGCATGGCATTTGCCATCATTGATCCCAGGCTGGCTGTCTATGCGATGGTCTTCTATGGCATCACTACTTATGCACTGCGGTTGAAAATACATTAGAACTCAAGCCCCAACTATCCAACCCTCCAATGCATCAAACACAGGCAAACCATAATTCTGCTCCCGTCTTTGCCAGCCCCATGCGGCCAGCAACAGGCATAACACAGCATCGAGCAGATCGGCGCTGCCGTCTTCTATCAGCTCATTTCTGAACTGAGTCACATCCAGTCTGATGTTCCAGGGTGTGCGACCGGCTTCCAGTGCTTCAATTATCTGCACACGTGCCTGCCTGCGTTCAGGCGTCTGTTTAGCCTTGTCGTCGCTCTTGTATGAAGCCTTGGTGATAATGCGTGCCACCATGCCGGGGTAAGCTTCCAGCGCTATGCGTTGCGGATCACCTTCATGCATGCCGGGCAGGCTGACACCCGCATCCAGCAAACGCGGGGCACCGGCGTGCAGCATGTAGGCGACGGGTGGGTTGACCCATTTCATGGAAGGTGATGATCCGGCAGGAAAGTCAGCGGCCCTATGGGCGAATTTATTGCCAGCAGGACGTGCGTCGCAAAAAGCCTTGAATTGCAGGCGCATGTCGGCTCGCGACAGGCTTTGCAAATGGCGCATCAAGGATTGCCAATTCGTTGGCCAGCCCAGATGCTCAACCAGTTCTCGCGGCAGAGAAAACGGCAGGTCAAAGCCTGCCAGCCAGGGGCCAGGCTGCCTGAGCCAGGTTTCAAACGCTGTAAATTCAGACAGGCTGGTCAGCGCCTGCAATTGCAGCACATCGGCGTGCAGGGTGCCGCTGGCAATGGTGATGCATTTGCGGCGCGTGGGTGCGGACGTGAAATCTACGCCGTACAGCTTCATCCGTAATGCCCGAATGTAACGATACGCATCAGGCCGCGATAAACCAGATAGGCAATGCCATGCCAGACGCGTTTATACCATGCACGCTTTTGCACATCGGCGGCGACAATTTCGACACCGTCTGCCAGACCCTGTTCCAGTTCATGCGACAGCGTCGCTGCAAAGTCACGGTCGCGTATGACAATATTCGCCTCATGATTAACGAACAGGCTCAGGCCATCAAAATTGCTGGACCCCACGGTCGCCCAGTCTTCATCCACTACGGCTACCTTGGCGTGCAACTGGGTTTTTCTATATTCAACGATACGCACGCCTGCCTGTAACAGACGGCCATAAAAAGATTGTGCTACTGCATCCTGAAGGGCAAACTGACCCACGCCCAGCAAGAGTACGACGTCAACCCCGCGTGATGCGGCAGATATCAGGGCGCGCCTGAATTTTCTGCCGGGTGCAAAATAAGGTGTCACCAGGATGGCACGTGTTCTGGCTGTGCCCAGCGCATGCAGATAGGCTTTTTGTATGGTAGTGCGGTTGCGCAAATTGTCCCGTACGACCAGCGCAGCTGCCGTGATTTGCTTGCCGCCGCGTTTGGCATCCGCATGCAGATGGCGCATCAGGGCAAAGCGCATGCGAAAATTCAAGCGACCCAGCTTGCGCCATTGTGCGTCCACTTCCAGATGCACATGGGCGACCAGTGGCCCGGTCACCCGCACGGCGAAATCCCAGCGCGGCGAAGGAAGGGCAATACCGGAGCCATCATCGGCTATGGAGTCGTCAATAATATTCAGACCACCGACCATGGCGACCTGCTGATCAACGACACAGATCTTCCTGTGGGTACGCGCCAGGCCACGTTTGAACCAGGGATTGAAACAGCGGCAATCGACACCGGCATCATTGAAACGGCGGGTCAGGTCGATTGCAGCCTGACGGTCGCTACCTATCCAGTCAATGACCACCCTGACCTGCACTCCACGGGCTGCAGCCTGTATGAGGGCAGTCTGCACGGCGACGGCTGTCTGGTCGCTGGCAAAGATATAGGTTTCCAGATAAATTTCGTGACTGGCCTGATCAATTTCGCCTATCAGCGCAGGAAAAAACTGCGCACCGCTATGCAGCAGTTGTATATCATTGCCGGCAACGAAATGTAGCCTGCTCATTTAGCTTCATCAGGATTCAACAATTCCAGGCTGGCCATGATGGGTACATGGTCTGACAGCGTGGTCCAGGGAGCACCCTTGAGCACCTCGGCTTCATTGACTTTAAAGCCGCGCAAATAAACCCGGTCCAGACATAGCCATGGCAGGCCAGCAGGAAAGGTGCGGGCATGGCGCCCCTTGTTTTTGGCAAACAGGTTGCGCATGTTGCGCAACGAAAAACGCGGCATGCCATGGCGGGCATCCACATCAAAGGCTTCAAACACACCCAGTTCCTGGTACAGGGTCTGGCTCAGGCGCTGGCTCCAGTCATTGAAATCACCTGCAATCACCAGCGGCGCCTGGGCCGGCAGATCACGCTTGATAGTGTGGATCAGTGCCTGTATCTGACGGCGCCGGCTGACCGCAAACAGGCCCAGATGTATGACGAAACAGTGTACGTCCACGTCCTCTACACGTACTACGGCATGCAGAATGCCGCGCTGTTCATAGGCATGATCAGAGACATCATGGTTCACGAAAGATGCAATCGGATAGCGGCTCAGCAAGGCATTCCCATGGTGACCATGTTCATACACGGCGTTCATACCATATACGGCCTGATGCGATTGCCCGGCCAGAAAATCATGCTGACCCTCTTGCGGCCACAGCGTGTGGTTTTCTGCATGCAGGTCATGTTGCCCCTGCACTTCCTGTAGAAATACGAGGTCAGCGTCCAGCAAGTCGATGGCATCCTTGATGCCATGTATGCGTGCCTTGCGGCCAAATGCACTGACGCCCTTGTGAATATTATAGGTAGCAATGCGCAGTTTCATTGCGGTTCTCTTTAACTGGTAAGGTCGGCATGAACCCGCATCAATTCGGGTAATTGCAGAATGGCTTCAGCATTCGATGCAGAAAAACAGCGATCCGCCGCCTCGCGCCACGGCAACCACTGATACTGCAAGTGTTCGCGTGGTGCCAGGCGTATTGCGACATCTGGGCTGACGCACAGACCAAATACATGTTCGATATTGCGTGTCACGCCGGGTGCGTAACGATGGCGCCAGACCGGATAAATGTCGTACACATTCGATAATTGCCAGTCACGCAAAGTGTGTTGTGTGGCATCGATACCGGTTTCTTCAGCAACTTCACGAATGGCAGTCGCCATCAGCGCTTCGTCAGGGGTGTCTTTGGAGCCGGTGACCGATTGCCAGAAACCGGCCTTGTCGGCCCGCTCCAGCAACAATACATCCAGGGCAGACGTATAGATAACAACAAGAACAGATTCAGGTATTTTGTACTCAGGCATGGTGCTTATGGTTGCGAGGCAGAGCCATATGGATATCTTCAACAACAGCATTCTAGCGCCTTTAGCGCAAGCATTTTTGCTATTGTGCAAAGTAAAACGCCACGCCGTGAAATCATTTTCACGGCGTGGCGTTAAAAACTCAGTGCTTGCCTGTCATATTGACTGCATCAGGCAAGCCACAGACTACTTATTTGGCGAAATACGTACCAACACAGATCATGCTGTCACCAGCACCACGTTCGCAATACGAACGCTTCAGCTCATACGACTGGGTAGCCGGATTATTGAACTTGTAAGGGCCATACCAGCCTTTGGAGGATGCCTTGACGGTATCTATCATGCCCTTGATGAAGGCATTACCGTCCACATCTTTCATGGAAATAAGGTTTTTTCCGACCATTTTTGCATTGGCACCCTGTGCCAGGCAATTGCCTTCAAAATCATAGACAAATACATACAAGTCTTTTTCCTTGAATGCACCGTCAGGATGGTCGGTAAATACCTTATAGGCTTTTTCTGCGCCAGCTGATTTAACCAGCGCCACGGCTTTTTTCACCATGTCCTGTGCTTCTGCTTCGCTTCCATGCTCGCCTGCGGCATAAGCCAGTGGTGTCAGTGCCGCGGTTGCCAGCATCGCGACAGCCAGTAATTGTTTCAATAAACTTTTCATCGTTTCCCCTTGAAAGTGATTATTATCTGACAACGCAGGTCACATCCTGTCTGTCAATAGTTTCTTTATAGCAGTTTTATTTACTGCGTTCTCAAAAGAAACAAGAGTTCACATTGGGCTGTTTACACCGCGCTGCCACCAAAAATACGCACTTTTAAACGAAATTGTGTCAAAAAATACTTTTTCCAAAGCTTGCGGTCACAGTCTATCGCCTACTCGCATTGCAGCAAAAAACAGAACGCCGTACCATGATTGGCGGCACAGAAAAGCAAAAAGGCCCGCATCGCGAGCCTTTTTACCAACATCATAACAACAATCATTTCTTGACCGGTACTGCCGGTGGCAATTCTTTTTCCTGCAACTGCCTTATCTGGGGCACCAGTTTGTTATGTGCATCCAAAAAGGCTGCAACGATGACCTTGGCTTCATTGGTATTGCTCCAGCCGGCACCAAAACCACCTCCAGCCGCACCAAAGCTCAGACCACCCATGCCAAGATCAGTGGACTTGGCAGAGCCGGTTGAAGCGGCCAGTTGTTCAGTTGTTTCATTATCCGTCAACAGCAGGGCGACCTGGGCTTCCTTGAAACTGACTTTTTCAGCATAGCCGGTAAAGTTTTTCAGAATCGGGATCATGCCCATGATGGCACCTATACCACCGCCAGCCTTGCTTTCTGAAAACGTCAGGCTGGGGGTCAGTGTGTATTGCGCTTCATAGCCCTTGCCTTTGGCAACGGTAGAATTTTTACGGATAATGCCCTGGTCCTTCAGTTCCTGTTCCTGTATCACTGCTTTCAGGCCAGACGAACGATCAACCACGCGGAAACAACCGCTTTGCTGTGCCAGCAAACGAATCAGTGGCACGGGTGATGATGGCAGGTTGTACTGGCTGCTCATCACGTAGCCATTCGGGTTTTCCACCAGCGACAGGGTCGCCACTGGTGCATCGCACTTCACCAGGCTCTTGCTGGCACCTTTGGCACCGGCAGGACCGGCAGCGCCGGTCACTTCCGAAGAACCTTCACCCAATTCGGTTTTCTTTTCACCGCAGGCAGCGAGAAACAGACTGGCACTCAACAATAAAAACAGGGCTTTCTTGTTACTGGCTTGAATCTTGAAATTCATCGTTATTTCCCGCTGTTTCAGTAAAAAATTACGCGATTTTTGGTTCAGTCGCACGCAGGCGGATGTGCAGTTCACGCAATTGCTTTTCGTCGACTTCAGACGGTGCCTGTGTCAACAGACATTGGGCGCGCTGGGTTTTCGGGAAAGCGATCACGTCACGGATGGATTCTGCACCGGTCATCATGGTGACGATACGGTCCAGACCAAAAGCCAGGCCGCCATGTGGAGGCGCGCCGTACTGCAATGCATCCAGCAGGAAGCCGAATTTCAGTTGCGCTTCTGCATCATCAATCTTCAATGCGCGGAATACTTTGCTTTGTACTTCAGCGCGGTGGATACGGACAGAACCGCCGCCCAGTTCCCAACCGTTCAGAACCATGTCGTAGGCTTTAGCGATACACTTGCCTGGATCTGTTTCCATCAAATCTTCATGACCATCTTTTGGTGCCGTGAATGGATGGTGCGTTGCAGTCCAGCGGTCGTTTTCTTCATCATGCTCAAACATCGGGAAATCAACTACCCACAATGGTTTCCAGACATCGTCAAACAAACCATTGGATTTACCGAATTCGCTATGACCAATTTTTACGCGCAAGGCGCCAATCGCATCATTCACAACTTTGGCCCGGTCAGCACCGAAGAAAATCAGGTCGCCATCTTGCGCGCCTGTACGTTCCAGGATTTGTGTCAATGCTGCATCATGGATATTCTTGACGATAGGTGACTGCAAACCATCACGGCCTTGCGCCTTGTCATTGACCTTGATGTAAGCCAGGCCTTTGGCGCCGTAAATGCCAACGAATTGGGTGTAAGCATCGATTTCAGAACGTGGCATGTTGGAGCCACCTGGTACACGCAAACCAACGACACGACCATTGACCATATTCGCAGCACCGGCGAATACTTTGAAATCGACGTCTTTCATGACATCGGTCAATTCAGTGAATTGCAGCTTGACGCGCATGTCTGGCTTGTCGGAACCATACAGGCCCATCGCTTCGGCATAGTCCATGACCGGGAAAGGATTTGGCAAATCGATGTCCAGCGTATTTTTGAAGACCAGACGTATCATGCCTTCAAACATATCGCGGATTTCCTGTTCATTCATGAAGGAAGTTTCGCAATCGATCTGGGTAAATTCTGGCTGACGGTCAGCACGCAAGTCTTCATCGCGGAAGCATTTGGTGATCTGGTAGTAACGGTCAAAGTTGGCCACCATCAGCAATTGTTTGAACAATTGCGGGGATTGTGGCAAAGCGAAAAAGTTACCGGCATTCACGCGGGAAGGTACCAGATAGTCACGTGCGCCTTCTGGTGTGGACTTGGTCAGCATCGGTGTTTCGATATCGATGAAGCCGTTCGCATCAAGGAACTTGCGCACTTCCATCGTTACTTTATAACGCAGACGCAGGTTGTTTTGCATTTGCGGACGACGCAAATCCAGCACGCGGTGGGTCAGGCGTGTGGTTTCAGACAGGTTGTCATCATCCAGCTGGAACGGTGGCGTGACGGAAGGATTCAAGACTTCCACTTCATGCGCCAGCACTTCGATCTTGCCGGATTTCAGATTGTTATTGCCAGTACCTTCGGGGCGGCTACGTACCAGACCAGTAATGCGCAGGCAGAATTCATTACGTACAGTTTCAGCAGCTTTGAACACATCAGCACGATCAGGATCGCAAACAACCTGCACCAGACCTTCGCGGTCACGCAAGTCAATAAAGATCACGCCGCCGTGATCGCGACGACGGTGCACCCAGCCACACAGGCTGACGGTTTGGCCGAGTAATTCCTCAGTAGTGAGGCCGCAGTATTGGGTACGCATGGACATATTTCTTACCTGTCTGTATTCAAAATTAAAAATGATTTGATGCGGTGGGTAACCACATCATTTATTTGGTGGGGAGATGCTCGGGAGCCACCACGCCCATGGAAACGATGTATTTGAGTGCAGCATCTACACTCATATCCAATTCTATCGCCTGATCTTTCGGCACCATCAAAAAGAAGCCGGATGTCGGATTAGGTGTCGTCGGCACATAGACACTGACAAAGTCACCTTTCAGGTGATTAACCACATCACCACCCGGTATACCAGTCAGGAAACCGATAGTCCAGCATTCGCGACGTGGATATTCGATCAGCACGGCCTTGCGAAACGCATTGCCTGAAGACGAAAACAGCGTATCCGATACCTGTTTGACACTAGAGTATATAGAACTGACGATGGGAATGCGCTGTAACAGGCTTTCCCATGCCTTGACGACATAGTTGCCGATAAAGTTCTGTGCCAGCAGGCCGGTCACAAAAATGATCAGCAAGGTCAGCACCGTGCCTATGCCCAATACCTTGAAACCGACCAGTTTTTCTGGCCGCCATTCAACCGGCAACAGCAACAATGACTGATCCATGGTACTGATAACAGCATGCAGCACCCACAGCGTAATTGCCAGGGGCACTAAAATCAGCAGGCCGGTAATAAAGTATTTACGCATGGTAATCGATTCACTCTTGATAAAAATGACAAAACAAACTGGGCAAATGCCGCTCAGACAGCCTGATTACCTTCTGCTGAGGTCGATGAAGATGCTGAGGTCGGGGCCGGGGCCGAAGCAGAGGCAGCAGTTGATACCGCCGACTCAGTGGACGCCGGTGCAGATTCGCTTGCGGGCGCAGCTGCTGCACCGCCGGAACCACCACGGAAGTCAGTCACATACCAGCCCGAACCCTTAAGCTGGAAACCGGCAGCGGTGACCTGTTTCGTAAAAGAAGACTTGCCGCATGTTGGACATACGCTCAGCGGCTCATCGGAAATCTTTTGCAATACATCTTTGGCAAATCCGCATTCTTGACAGCGGTAAGCGTAAATCGGCATGGCTTTGCCCCTAAAAAAAACTGATAAAACCCTGAATTATAAAGGTTTTTGATCAGAATTTGCGCATTGCATCACAACCGGGCCTATGTCATGCCTATACTATACCGATACATGCCTATGCCGGGCCAGGGTCAGGCCCGTGCAAAGGCTGCCTTCAGGTCTATACCGCCATGGTCTTACGAGTGTACTGGGGCAGTAAAGAACCCAGGATCATCCCTGTCATACTCATCAGTACGCCCACCAGTTGTGGCGGCCACAAACCTTCAGGAAGCAATATCTCCATGCTCACCCAGGAGACAATACCCAGAATAATCGATGCCAGACCACCCTGTGTCGTGGCGCGCTTCCAATACAAACCGAAAGCCAGCGGGACAAAAGCCGCCACCAGGGTCACTTTGTAGGCATTTTCCACCATTTTATAAATGCTGGATTCGGTATTCATAGCAAAAATAGTAATGATGACCGTGAAAACCAGTACGACGATACGCATCATCAGCAAGAATTGCTTGTCGCTTTGCTTGGGGAAGAAAGGCTTCAGAATGTTTTCAGAGAAGGTCACCGAAGGTGCCAACAAAGTTGCACTTGCGCAACTCTTAATGGCCGACAACAGCGCACCAAAGAACATCACCTGCGCCAGCATCGGCACCTTGGTCATGATCAGGGTAGGCAGGATCAGTTGCGAATCCTTATCTATCAGGCTTTCCACCATTTTAGGATCGATCAGCGTTGCCGAATACGCCAGAAACATGGGGATAAAGGCGAAGAAGAAATACAACACGCCACCCAGCACAGATGCATTTCCGGCAATTTTTTCATTTTTCGATGAAGCCACGCGCTGAAATACGTCCTGCTGCGGTATTGAACCCAGCATCATGGTAATCCAGGCCGCAAAGAACCACAGGCTTTCCTTGGCAGTAGGCGCAGGCCAGAAATCGAGTTTGCCGGCATTGGACGCATGTTCGATGACCACACCAGCGCCTCCGACCATGCCCGACACTTCCCAGCCTATGTACAACATGCCGACCACGATGATGATCATCTGCAGGAAATCCGTGATCGCTACCGACCACATGCCACCCATCAGGGTATAAATCAGCACGCTGCCGGCACCGATGATCATGCCCACATCCATAGGAATATAACCACCGGACACCACACTGAACACCAGGCCCAGTGCCTTGATCTGGGCGGCGACCCAGCCCAGGTAAGACACCACGATACACATCGTCACCATGACTTCGGCAGTACGGCCAAACTTGTTGCGGTAATAGTCACCGATAGTCAGCAGGTTCATGCGGTACAGCGGACGGGCAAAAAACAGCCCGACAAATATCAGGCACAGGGAAGAACCAAAAGGATCAGCAACTACGCCCTTCAAACCATCCTTGACGAAGGTGGATGAAATACCCAGTACCGTTTCGGAACCAAACCAGGTCGCAAATACGGTTGCTGTCACCACATACATGGGCAGCGAGCGTCCGGCAACGGCGTAGTCCTTGGAATTTTTCACATAACGGGCGGCATACAGGCCTATCCCCACAGAGATGACCCAATACAGAATGACAAACCAGATTAATGTGTTCATGGATAGACGTGTTAGGTGATGATATCAATAAAAAAACCCGCATTTTTGCTGCGGGCATTATAGACGTAAGTTACACGAAGTTTGAGCCTGAAGCTGGCAATTTTGTAACGAACTGAAGCTTTATTCTCTTTGCTGAATGCTATTGCCACATCAATGGGAGTGCTTATCTATTTTCAAAGATATTTGCACAAGAAAAGTGCACACAGTTTGGCAATAATTTCCCAATCAACGGTCCATGAGCAGAAAGCCATACCCAGCCAAGCACCACACCTGAATTGTTAAAATTTGTTATATAGCAATGATTATTGTAGAATCCGGTACGACTTGCACTTCGTGCAGGTTACCTAATAAACCAAGCCACTTACCTTTTACAGGTTTAAGGCAATTCTAAGATAGGGATATCCATGGAACTGGCAAGCACCCAACAAGGCTACGGACCTGCGCGTGAGCGCTTTATCAGTAAAACTTTTAATCACCTCGGTGGTGCCATTCTGAGTTTTACGGCGATTGAAGTCATCCTGTTCAAAACTGGCGTTGCAGAAGTATTGGCCAAGGGCATGCTCAGTATGTCGTGGCTTATCATACTTGGTGCCTTTATGCTGGTGGGTTGGCTGGCGTCACGCGCCGCTCATACCGTCGAGAGCCTCGCAATGCAATATGTGGCACTGGCTGCTTACATCCTGGCTGAAGCCATCATCTTCATTCCCATCCTGGTTATTGCTGATCATGTCGCTCCCGGCGCTATCGCCAATGCTGGCCTGATCACGGTGCTGGCAACCGTAGGTCTGGTTGGTGTTGCTTATATGTCACGCAAGGATTTTTCCTTCCTCGGTAGCATCCTGAAATGGGCAGGTCTGGTCGCACTGGTCCTGATAGCAAGTGGCCTGATCTTTGGGTTCCAGCTTGGTATGTTCTTCAGTGTCGCCATGGTCGCACTGTCCGGTGCCGCCATTTTGTATGATGCATCGAATGTCATCCATCATTATCCGGAAGACCGCTATGTCGGTGCCTCATTGCAGTTGTTTGCCTCTGTCGCAATGATGTTCTGGTATGTGCTGCGCATCCTGATCAGTCTGCGCGATTAACCTGGTCTCAACATGCGCTGCCGCCCTGGCAGCGCATGGCTTACCTTCGCCACCGGCTTATGGTGTGGCAAAGCCTCTCTACTGCTTATTCCTGAAATTTATGGTCAGCAAAGCCTGATCGAGCAAATAACTGGCTTTGGACAGCAAATCTACCGTACCAAGATAAAACTGCGGGTTGATCTTGTCTGCCGTATCGCCAGGCTGATGATAATCGACGTGATCTTCCACGCCAAAATAGATGTGCGGCACCCCGGCAGCAAAGAAAGGATAATGATCCGACTGTTTGGTCCAGTCATCTGTACCCTGCTCTGGCCGGTCATGGCCAAACATCAGCTTCACGCCCTGATTACCATCCAGTGGTGCCAGCAAGGTTTTTAATACAGGTAATTGATGTGTGCCGCTGGCATATAACTCGCCCTTATCGCCACGGGCAATCATGTCGAAATTCATCACCATGCCTATGCGCGCCAGATCAGCCACTGCCTGCACTGTATAGGCACGGGAACCACCCAGGTTAACCTCTTCTGCATCAAACAGGATAAACATCACATCATGTGCGGGCGGATTCTTTTGCATGGCCCCGGCAATGGCCAGCACCGCAGCGACGCCAGACGCATTATCGTCGGCACCATAATAGATTTTGCCATCACGCACACCCAAGTGATCATAGTGGGCAGAAATCACCATCCTGGCAGCGCTGGAATGGTCCTTCAGACTGCCAGTACGGCAAGCCAGAATATTATGCCCCGTCTTGCTTGCGCCTTGTCGCGTCTGAAATGTGAAGCCCTGCACAAATTCCGTTCCGCAAGGCGCTACCCCAATCTGCTTTAGTCGCTCGATAATATAATCACGCGCATGCGCATTGCCTACGGTATCACTGGCCCGCCCCGCCATCTCTTCACTGGCAAGACGCTGGACATCAATCAGCACTTGCGGTTTCACTTCTTCCGCAAGCGACGTGCCCACAGCAAGCAACAGACTGAAAAACAGGCAGCGCAGCAAGGATTTTCTTAGATCAGGCATATAAACATTCTATTTAAAATGGAAGTGGTAGATTCTGGGCAATTTCAGGAAACCAGGGTAATCCTCTCTTGATCCGAATCAGCCCACTGCGTTACAAGCTTGCAATTTACTCTGGAACATGGCATAACCGCCGACTTGATACCCCTAAAGTATCTCAAGTATATCTGTTGATTTGTGATAGTTTGTATTAACGTGCTGGCAGTGACCTCAAGCCCAGAATTCGCCATTGATGTTGAATCCAGAAAAATTTATTATTACTAACGAAGCCGGATTTGATGCCCTGGCGGCGCCTTGGCGTCAACTGGAAACCCAGGTTGCGCATTTGTTGCCCTTTCAGACTTTTGACTGGAACCGGGCGTGGTGGGCCGTTTTTTCAGATTCTTCGTGGTTTCACAAAGATGAACTCGCCATCTGCACCCTGCATCACGAACAACAACTCGTTGCCGTCATGCCGCTGACCAATACCCACGTCGGCTTGCACAGGCTGTTCTTCTATCGTTATGTACGCCCGTTTGGGGCCGACCCTAACCTGACAGAAATACGTATCCCACTGGCACTACCTGCTTATACTGAAACCATATTGCAGCAATGGGAAGACTTGTCAAAACAGGAAACCTTTGGCCTGACCGAATTCCAGATTATCCATACCAGACAACATGCCGCGCATTTTCTGGCGACGAATACTGCCGTACATCCACTGGAAGCAAGGGATATTCCAAATTTTATCCTGCAACTCGATACTGACTGGCCCGGCTTCAAAGCCGGACTGAAGCGCAATATCAAGGAATCACTGCGCCACTGCAATAACTCACTGGCACGCGATAACTTGCAAGCCAGACTGAAGGTGTGGCGCGGCAACGCAGAGGTGCGGCAGAATCTCAATACCTTCTATGCCCTGCACAGCGCCCGCGCCAAGGCAACAGACACAGTAGAACACCCGGACTATTTTGCTGACAACAAACATCGTGCCTTTATCCAGGCCTTGCTGGACAGCCCGTTTGCCAGCAGAATCATACTTTTTGGTTTGGAACTGGGTGACAAGACAGTCGCCATGCGCATGGCTTTTGACATGGGCGACGAGTTATATCTGTACTATTCAGGCTATGACCTGCAATACGCAAAATACAGCGTCATGACGACACTGCTGGCAGAAATCATACAATGGGCATTTACCCAGGGCTTGAAACGCATCAATCTGTCAGTAGGTGACGACGTATCCAAGACCCGTTGGGGACCAGGTGTCATTGACTATGTAGAATACCAGTGCGTCAAAAATAATCCCTGGCGCAGAAATCTGGGCAAAAATATCCTGAAGATGCGCAAGCTGCGTAAATCATGGTCTACCAGCAAACAAGAATAAAGTCAGAAAAAACAGGAAAACAGCATGATAGACGCATTGATCGCTGGCCGTATCTATGGCCAGGTTGAAGAACGCGCGGGACAAAATGGTTCCGTGTACGTAACCTGCAAGGTACGCGCTGCTACCGATGACGGTGACTTCATCATCTGTAACGTCATCGCCTTCAACGATGCAGCACGTGCGGCCTTGCTAGGTCTGGGTGATGGCGACAGCCTGTCACTGTCCGGAGCACTGACACCCAAGGTCTGGACTGACAAGCAGGGCAAAGCCAGACCGGCACTGGATTTGATCGCACATGCCGTGATCACGGCACATTCAAATACATCCGACTAAACGTTGACAAGCGGTAGAGTTCACCGTGCGCACCATTCAATAAAACTTGATGCGGCAAAGATGGTGCGCGTGGCGCACCCTGCTATTTCGACATGCGGCGCTTATACAGTTCACGTCTGCTTTGCCAACACCAGCAAACGATTATTGGCAGGCATGGCGACATCATCCTGCAAGCGCATGCCGTACTTGTCTGCCAGTGCAATGATCTTTTCAATATCGCGTATGCCCATGTGCGCCGCCTGCTGCTTCAGTGATGCATCAAACTGCTGATTGCTGGCGCTGGTGAATTCACCTGCGTAATTGAAGGGGCCATAGATTAAAAATTGGCCAGGGTTTTCCAGCACCTGGGCCACACCAGCGAACATCAGTTCCACTTCTTCCCATGCCATGATGTGGCAGGTATTGGCCGTGAACACGGCATCAAACTGTTGTTCTGGAAATGCGGTTTTACCTATATTCAATTCCAGCGGTGGCAGAGCATTTGGCAAAGCTGCCTCATCCAGCCACGCCAATATGCCAGGATGATATTCCAGCCGGTCACTGGTTTGCCATAGCAAATGCGGCAAATGCTGTGCAAATGTCACCGCATGCTGCCCCGTGCCACTACCGATTTCAAGCAGGCTCTGACAGTCTGTCAATAGCGGCTTGATGGCTTGCAGAATCGGGGCGCTGTTTCGCTCACAAGCGGCGGAAAAAAGTTTACTCATTCTGGATACTTTCGTTTGTTACCTTCAGCGTGACGCGAGAACTCATTTCATAAATAGGGACGAGCCCTGGTACTCTACGATGAAACAGGTAATGCCACAACACGGAAATTTTTTACTAGCGACTCCTGCGCATTACCAATCGACCAAACCGGCTTACACCCACTTACACCCAATTACCCACACTCAGTATCTGCCAAACGGCAAATCCCAGCAACAGGCAACCACCGACACGGTTGATGAGAGTCATTACAGTTGCGCTAATTTTTTTGCGTATCAATGCCACACCGCTGCTCAGGATTAACCACCACAAGGCTGATCCTGTAAACACGCCTGCGACCATGAAGGCTGCGGCAGAGGGATGCACCGCAACCGGGCCAGCGATACTGGCGAACACGGCAATAAAGGACACGATGGTCATGGGGTTGGTAATGGTCAGAAAAAATATGGATAAAAAAGTTTTGACGAATGACTGCTTGCCTGTCTCGCCCTGATCCATGAACTGGGCTTTGCTCAGTATCAGCTTGACGCCCATCCATGCCAGGAACAAGGCTCCGGCTATTGCCAACGGCGTACTCAGTGACACAAAATAATCAGTAACGGCCACCATGCCAAAAGCTCCTATGGCACCATACACTGCATCAGCGCAGGCTGCCCCCATACCGCTGACAAAACCGGTGCGCATGCCATGTTTCAAAGTGCGCTGTATGCACAACAAACCTATGGGGCCAACCGGCGCTGCAATCGACAGACCTATCAGCATTGCCTTGAAAAACAAACTCCACTCCATAGATGCTCCTGACAATAAAAAACATGTGTCAAGTATGAAGATTTTTCTTGCGCAATCACATAGAAAAATTCAGGTAAAACTGCTACATTGCCTGAACTATTCTTGCAAATCAGCACCTGGACTTAAATATCATGGATCTTGATGCCAAAGCCTGGAAAATCCTGACAGCGCTGCAACGCGACGCCCGCATTTCCTTGAAGGCGCTCGCTGATGAAACAGGTTTATCCCTGCCCGCTACGTCTGAAAGGGTAAAGCGCCTGGAAGAGGCTGGTGTCATCAGGGCTTACAGGGCAGAAGTAAATGCCGAGGCCATAGGCTTGCGGGTGCAGGCTGTCATCGGCATCACCGTGCCGCAACCGCAAAAGGCCAGCCTGATCACCCTTCTCAAATCCCTGCCCGAGGTGCTGGAATGTCTGCATGTGACAGGACAAGATTCTTTCCTGTTGCGTGTAGCAACGACGGACCTGCACCATCTGGAAAGTTTTGTCGGCCATATCAATCATTATGGGGAAACCCGTACCTCCATCATCATGTCAGCACCAATACCGCTACGCGCATTGACGGCCATGCCAGATCATAAATAGAGCGGATAGCAAAGCAGATGAACTACAGGTTTGTGTTACATCAAACCTTGTGCCTGAAACCAGCTGGACTAGTTCCTTCGAGGAATGGCCTTTCGTTCTCCAACAGCCTAGCCTGAGCTCCACTACATTCAATATGCATTGGAGTTGGCATGCAACGCAGAACATTCATCACAGGTAGCCTGATTATGGTCGGGGGCCTGTCATTACCCTTCAGCACATTAGCCCAGGTAGCAAACATCAACGATGCCATCAACAAGGCAGGTCGTCAACGCATGCTGACACAAAGACTGGCCAAGGCCTATCTGCAAATCGGCCAGGAGGTGGAAACGGAAACATCAAAGAAAATTCTCGATCAGTCGATGTCCAGTTTTGACCGTCAACTGGTAGAGTTACATGCATTTTCCCCGACAGCAGACATACGCAGTAATCTGACCCGGATGGAGCAGACCTGGCAGGAATACAAGCAAACCCTGGTTGGCAAGACACCAAATAAAAGTGATGCGAAGCTTGTGTTAAAGCTCAGCGAAAGTCTTTTGCAAATGGCCGACGACGTGACCATGCAACTGGAAAAACATGCCGGCGGCAGTACAGGAAAACTGGTCAACCTGGCGGGTCGTCAACGCATGCTATCGCAACGTCTGGCCAAGCTGTATCAAGCCACAAACTGGAATATCGCTCCCACGAATGCAGTTGCCGTCATAGAGGCAAGCCGTAAGGAATTCGCCAGCGCCATGCAAACCCTACAAGCAGCCAGCGGCAATAATACCCGACTGAAGGATGAATTATTGTTAGCACAGTCTCAATGGGTCTTCTTCGACTCGGCCCTGTATCAAACCGGCGATGGAAAACAGCAACGCCTGTCTGCCAGCAATGTGGCAACTACCAGTGAACGGATACTGGAAGTAATGGACAAGATTACTGTGATGTATCAGCAATTGACTGTTTGACAGAAATTTTACCTGATTGAAAATTTCATGTCCGTTTCTGGCGAGCCCAAATAAAATTCAAGTTGCATACTTCCCACCTCAACATCCACAAGCGAGGAAGAAATGCACATCAATAGCGAATCCGCCATTTTATATTTTGGCACACCCGTCATCCTGGTCAGCACAGTTAATGAAGATGGCAGCTTTAACCTGGCACCTATCTCATCCATATTCTGGCTGGGCTGGCGGGCGATGATAGGTGTGGGATCAACATCACAAACAGCACGCAATCTGAAACGTAGCGGTGTCTGTGTACTGAACCTGGCATCGGTGAATGAAGTTGAGGCCGTTAACCGGCTGGCACTGACCACCGGTTCCGATGCCATGTCGGCATGGAAGGCTGCACGTGGCTACCGTCTGGAAAGAAACAAGTTTGCACTGGCTGGCCTGACACCACAGGCATCAGAAACCGTGGCTGCACCACGCGTGCAGGAATGCCTGGTGCAACAGGAAGCCAGTGTCGCCGCCATGCACGGTATTGCTGATGATGAAGCCATGCTGCGCGGTGGCATTCTGACTTTTGAATTGCGCATACAGCGTCTGTACCTGGATGCATCCATCCTGCTCGATGGTAACCCTGACCGGGTTGATCCTGACAAGTGGCAACCACTGATCATGAGCTTTCAGAAATTCTATGGCCTGGACAACCAGCAACTGCATCCGTCGACGCTATCAGGTATTCCAGAAAAAGCCTACCGCAGCCCGGATGTAGACAAGGCACGCCAGATACCGGCAATCGCCTGAAGCTTTTATCCCACCATGGAAGCTGTTTTTGGTTTGGCCAGCAACTCTGCAAATACCTGCCAGCGGCTGCCTTCATTACCTGGCTGTGCCAGCCGCTCTACATAGGCCCGGGTCATATCCTGACCAAGGTTGTAGTTGATGACGTAGGAGCGATGTCTTTCCATGAAACGCAGGCGCTGCCTGGACCTGGCTTCGTCCGACAAGGCATATTTCATCAGCATGACGACGGCGGCTTCGGTATCGATATCGCCATCCAGGTAGCGTTTGGCAACCATATTGCCAGCATAAGACAGCTTTTGCAGCACTGCCTGCACCTGATAATAATGATCCACCTTGGTCGGGTCGATGCCTGCCAGCGGGAACAACTGCGCCTTTTCAAAAGCCATGCGCTCTGCATGTGGGAAGGCGACTTCGATACCGTAATTGGCACTACCCTCTGCCAGAAAAGACATGGGTGAATACAAGGGGTAAATACTGTATTCAACCCAGCCATTTTCATTCACCAGATGCTTTTCAATCAGCAAATTGAAAACATGGTGGCCAGGGTAACCCTCATGGCTGGCCAGGTCGATGGCACGGCTGATGAACATGGGGAAATCCGTATTCACCTGTATCAGGCTATAGCTATTTCCCTTGTACCAGTTATAGGCACTCCAGACCTGGTCCTTCACATATTCGACCCTGAAGCTTTCTTCTTCCGGCAGGCTGATGTGTTTTCTGGTACGCGCCCGGGCTTCATTGATGGCAGCACTAAAGACGGCATCGAGCTTGTCTTGCGGGATTTCAAATTGCTTGTTGTAACTGCTCAGGCGGGTGTTCAGATCGCCTTCACCGGGCAATAGCTGATCGAGTTCAGCCAGGATAGGTTCAAAATCAGCCGGACTCAAGTCTGGCGAACGTGCATCATACAAGGCCAGGGATTCTTCATCGAAGGACAGGGTTGTGCCAGCCAGATGGGCGATGTAAGTACGCAAGGCCGCCACATGCAGGCGCAAAAAATCCTGACGCAATTCTTGTCCTGCAACCGCAGGTGGCAGGGCATATGCCTGCCTGTTCAATTCTTCTGCCTGTTGCAAAAGTTCAGCCAGAGGTAATTTTTGAATGTCTGCCTGCCATTCTGGCGGGCCATAATAGGCATCAACATAGCCTGGATCATGCTGGCCAGTGGCAAGTACCAGTTTTACATAGGCTTCGGCAACGTCATTGAGTGTCATGGAATGTCCTGGCTTTAATTTATTGCAAGTATTTTACTGTGCCCGGAACATACGCGCACAATCGTGTTCAAACCCCTGGCAGTCAGGAGCAATACAAAAATTGACACTCTGTTCGGCTAACACTATATTGCGCTACCGCCCTTGATCAAGCATCCAAAAAATCGAATCATGGCGCGACTCTGAGCATAAGAACCTGGTTACGATCTGTAGCGAGCGTGCGTCAGCGGGAGTGAAGAGCAGCACATGAGCCCCGATCACGCATGCGCAGTAAGATCGTAAGCAAGGTTCTAAGAAGCATCCCACAAGGATGCGGTACGACTAACAGGACTGAAGCAAGATTGCTAATGCAAGCAAGCGCTGATGCAGTTTTGCGATAATCCGACCAAAATGGAGAACATATGGCTCTGCAGCAACTGGACGAAGCACAGATACGCACCTGGACACGACGTCAGAAAGATCAGTGGTGGTTTGACAATATCTACCAAAAGGATATGGCGCAACTGACCTTGCGCTCGGCACTGACCGGTTTTCTGCTGGGTGGCATACTGGCTGCCACAGCTCTGTACATTGGTGCCAAGACCGGTATCGGCATCGGCGTTGGTCTGACTTCCGTGATTTTGTCCTTTGCGATTTTCCGTATTCTGCACAGCCTGGGTATCACCTCTGACTACACCATATTGGAAAACAACTGCACGCAATCCATTGCCACGGCTGCCGGCTACATGATCAATCCGCTGATTTCCAGTCTGGCTGCCTATATGCTGATTACTGGCAAAATCATCCCCTGGTGGCAGATGCTGCTCTGGGTCACGGTGGTGGCGCTGATCGGTGTGCTGGTCGCCTTCCCGCTGAAGCGCCGTTTTGTCAATGAAGATCAACTCCCCTTCCCGGAAGGCCGCGCCTGTGGCGTAGTGCTTGATTCCCTGTACACCGATGGCGCTGGCAGCGGCCTGTACAAAGCCAAACTGCTGGGCTATACCAGCCTGTTCGCCGGCTTGTACCAGATGATAGTCAGTGATGGCTGGATGCGCCTGATACAGTTCAAGATACTGCGCATGGATAAATGGGCTGGCATGACAGAAGCCTGGAATCTGCCCGAACGTCTGGACACCTACTACTACACGGCTGCCACCAAACTACACTGGTGGATACCCAATATACTCGGCACCGACATACGTCAGTTGGGCCTGCGCCTGAATCTGGATGTTGCGATGTTCGGCGTTGGTGGCCTGATGGGGATACGGGTTGCCAGCAGCGTGATGCTGGGTGCCTTCATCAATTTTGTATTGCTGGCACCGTGGATGATACAAAAAGGAGATATCGCCGCACGTGCCATGCCGAATGGCACCATAGTGCCTATCTCGCGTACCGAAATTGTCAATCAATGGGGTCTGTGGTGGGCAGTGACCATGATGGTAGTCGGCTCTTTGGTGGGCCTGCTGGCCAAGCCTGAACTGTTCAAGGCGGCGTTTAAATCCATGACCGGCAATGGCAAAAAAGCCGTGGATGCCGGCCCCGATCCGCTGAAGGATATTGAAGTGCCACTGTGGATTTCCTATATCGGCGTACCGGTGCTGTGCGTCATTGCAGCCTGGCTGGTGAACCTGCTGTTTGGTGTTCCCTTCATCATGGCCATGGTCGCCTTCCCGCTGATTTTTGTGCTGACCATCATCTGTATCAATGCCATGGCACTGACTTCCTGGGCGCCCATCGGTGCACTGGCAAAGATTACCCAGTTCAGCATGGGGGCCATAGATCGCAGCAATCCGGCCAACAACCTGCTGCCAGCCGGCATGACTGCGGACATCGCCTTCAACGCCTCTGCCCTGTTGTCTGACATCAAACCAGGTTATATGCTGGGTGGCAAACCCAGGCATCAGGTCATCGGCCATATCATCGGCATTTTCTCTGGTGCACTGGCTTGTATCCCCCTGTTCTTCCTGTTGTTCCTGCCACCTGACCATGACGGCATACGCAGCACGGCAACTATCGTCAGTGAACAGTTCTCTTTCCCGTCCGCCTTGCAATGGAAGGGCGTGGCCGATATTATCGCCAAGGGTATCAGTGGCTTGCCGACTTCCGCCATCATCGCCATGGCCGTCGCCGGTTTGTGCGCTGCCTTTATTGAAATCACGAATGTCATCACCCGGGGCCGCCTGCCACTGTCTGCCGTTTCCATAGGCCTGGGTGTGATATTGCCACCAGAATCCTGCTTAGCTATGTGGCTGGGTGCCTTGATATTCTGGTACATGGGCAAGAAAAATCCAAAGGCAGGCAGCAAAGGCCATACCTTCTGGGTAGAAGGTTGCGAAGCCATCAGCGCAGGCCTGATATCCGGCGCGGCTATTCTGGGTATAGGGAATGCCATCATCAACGTCCTGATGTAAGCCAGATACAGGTTATGCCAGACTTATTGATCTGGCATAACCTGCCCCTGAACATCCTGGGCATTCTAGTGGACTGTAACAATTGAAAACAGAGTGTCTGCCACGTGCGCGCCGACCATGGCTGTGTTGCAAATGCTCGCGATAGTCCCACTATCGCTGTGCTTTGCGCCTTGCCCTGATCGCCGGGCACGCGCCATTCACTTCTTTTTCAACTGTTACAGTCCACTAGTTGGCACAGCAACCAGAGAAATCAGATATTTCATTGATTTCATCTGGAATCATAGGCAAGCAGATATTCCCGCACCAGCACCCGGGCACGGTGCAAGCGACTCTTGATGGTACTGGCCGGTTCCGCCAGACGTGCCGCAATGTCAGTGATGGTCAGTTCTTCAAAGTCCCGCAAGATGACTACTTCCAGATAATGGGCGGGTAAGGATTCCAGGGCGGCTACAAGATCCATGCGCAGGCTGTCATCGCTTTTGTGCGCAAGTTGCTGTTCTGGTGTGATCTCATCGAGTGAAGTGTACGGCAATAAGGCACGACCCATCCTCAGGCATTCTCGCTTGATGATGGTAAACAGCCAGGATGAAAATGCCACCACCGCTTGTAGCCCACCGAGCTTGCGCGCAATAATCATTAGAGATTCTTGCACGGCATCATCAATGTCGCTGGCGCGGCAATGCCGGTAAGCATAACGCCGCGCATCTGCCTGGCAGACTTGCAGCAAACGGGCAATGGCACTGGCATCACCTGTCTGTGCAGCAACAATCAGTTGTTCCCGTTTCACGCTGGCTGCCATGGTCTAAGCGTTCCTGTCCAGTTTGCGCGCAACAGGCTTACGGGCAAGCAATGCACACATGGGACAAAAGCCGATCAGGCCAGTCAGTGCTGCTACTGCCCCGCTAATTCCTGCCAGCACACTTAATCCAGAGATGCCCCAGTTCATTGCAGCAAACACCAGACATGCCAGTCCGGCAACAATACGCAACAGACGTTCCCAGGCTGGTAAATTTTTCATATACAGCATGATATCCCCTTAAAAAGATGTGAATGACGATTTGTCATACTTAAGAGGCCACCAAAAGACAAAAGGATTCGCAGGCACGGCATTATTTTTTGATAGCCATTCATCAACTTGCTGACGATAACTGGCCGGTAGCAAATTAAAAATTTCAACTTTATGCACGTTGTTGACATCCAAAACGCCCGCTCATGCGTTATGGATAAAACAGATCGACTATTTTTAAATGACCTCCTATGCCGGGAAGAGACAAATGAGTGCAAATCTTCGCTCCACCCCAGTCCTCAGCATTGCTGCATTGCTGATTGCCACCCTGTTTATCCAGACACCGGCCCGGGCACAGGATGAGCCACCCGGGCGTGTTGCCAGGGTCAGCTATTCATACGGCAATATCAGTTTCGCAGATGCAGGCACCGACAACTGGTCCACATTGATAGCGAACCGTCCCATCGCTGGCGGCGACAGCCTGATGGTCGCGCCATCCGGCAGGGCTGAACTGCATGTCGGTGCGAATGCCGTGCGGCTGCAGGAAGGTTCACGCATCAGCTTTACTACCCTCAATGATGACAATACCCAGATCGACCTGAAACAGGGCAGTATCATCTTGCGTGTACGCACGCTGGCCGGCAGGGAAAATTTTGATGTCAGCACACCTAACCTGGTGTTTTCTGTGCAAGAGCCGGGTGAATACAGAATTACTATTAATTACGACAACAGCACCAGCATCCTGATACGCAGTGGTACCGGCATTGCCCTGGGGGACCGTGACACCATTACCCTGCGTGCAGGTGAACAAACGCGTTTTTCCGGCAGCAATCTCCAGCATACGCAGATAGGTGCGGCACCACCGCCGGACACCTTCGACATGTGGGCCGCAGACCGTGACCGTGCCGAAGAAAATGTGACGACCGCACGCTATGTATCTCGCGAAGTCATAGGCTATGAGCAGCTGGATGATTACGGTGCCTGGGAAACTACAGTCGAATACGGTGCCGTATGGTACCCAAGACAGGTCACCACTACCTGGGCCCCTTATCGCGATGGCAAATGGGTCTGGGTTGCGCCATGGGGCTGGACCTGGGTAGACCGTGCCCCCTGGGGTTTTGCGCCTTACCATTATGGCCGCTGGGCCTTTGTCGGTGCCCGCTGGGCCTGGGTACCTGGTCCCTATCATGCGCATCAGCGCCCTGTGTATGCACCGGCGCTGGTTGCCTTTGTCGGCAATAGCAATATCGGTATTAATCCTTCAAATGGGCATCGCAATATACCTGGCGTGGCCTGGTTCCCGCTCGGACCTGGCGAAGCCTACCGTCCTGGCTACACCCACAACAGCAACTACATACAGAGGCTGAACCAGAACGTGGTCATCAATAACACCGTCATCAATAATAATCGCGGTGTATATGTGAACCAGAATATACGCAATGCCGTCACCGTTGTGCCGACACAAACCTTCGTGCGAGGTGAGCATGTATTGCCTGCATCGACCACCAGGGTCATCGTGGAAAACCAGCGCACACCGGTGGTGACCGAAGCACCTGGCCTGGTACCTGGCAACAACAACCGCTTTGGCGAGGCCCGCCCGCAAAATGTGCAGAACGTGGATCAATTCCGTCAGCGGATTTTGAGAAGCGCGCAGTCACGCGATGAACCACGGGGTGTATCTGTCAACAATTTCAATAGTCGTCAGCAAAACAATGCCGGTCCGGTGCAGAATGCAGCGCCTGTTGGCGCCAGTTCCCTTAATCCGGGAGCGGGTGTCAACACACTGGGTAACGGCAATGCGAATAATGCAAATACTGTGAATAATGCCAACATCGGTCCCAGCTATAATCGTCCACAAGACAATGCGAACAACCGCCCGTATGGCAATGGCATGTCCAACAATGGCAATAACCGTCCGCAAGGCAATCTGACGCCAGCACAAACAGCACCCGCCAACCCAGCAACCGTGGTTCAGCCTGCCGGCATCAATGCACCGGTGAACAATGTTCCTGCGGCTAACCAAAGGCCGGCAGACAACAATAGCGGCGTCCGTCAATACGGTAATGGCGGGCAAAATAATTATTCAGGTCGCCCACAAAACAATGTGACAGTGCCACAAAATGCAGCGCCGGTAGTCAACAATCCACCTGTCAGCAGCATCAATACACCTGTCAACACACCCGTACACACACCAAATACCAACAGTCCTGCGAATAATGCCATCATGACGGCACCCACTCGCCCTGCCGACAATATCGACAGAACACCAAGACAAGGTGGCGGCAGAGCCTGGGACAATAACGGCCAGGGTGAAATCCGCAATGAAAGAGCCGTAGAACGCATGCCGGACCGCCCCGTCGTCGAAAGACCGGCAGAACGACCACGCCCCAGCTACACGCCGCCAGAACGTCCACAGCAAATGGCCCCAATGCCACAGCCAGCACCAAGAGTAGAAGCACGCCCGGCACCTGCCCCGGTAGCCATGCCGGTACCGATGCAGGCTCCGGCGGCAGCACCTGCGCCGCGACCAGAAAAACCGAAAGAGAAAGAAGAAACCAAAGCCAAGCAACATGGCTTGAGTGAACGTGAGCGTTAATCATCTACAGCAATAGTGTCGGCAAGTGTCGGTAACAATGACCGCGACAGCATAAAACAGGAGGCGATAAGCCTTCTGTTTTTTATACAACGAGCCTGTCATTGTTTCGTCAATATTTGCGCCTCTTCCGTCCATATCTGAGATTGCTCACCCAAAATAGAACAAATGGAAAAAAATGGAACAAATAAAAAAAATGAACCGAAAGAGATAAGCATCCACATCAATTTGCAACAAGCTCTGACAATGTTTTACCTAAGTCCCTACCACTATTTCCATAACTGCTGTAAATTCAGATTACGCACTCTTCCCAGGAATCTGCGCACATCCGGCTGGTGATATTTTTTGCACAATAACATGGCGTTCAAACATGCTTGCTGCATCACTTCACATTTTTTCCTTACGTCTGCGTCATGCTTGCGCCATGCTGGCACTTTCCTGCACAGCTTGTCTGATACACGTTCACGCCCAGGCTCAGGAACTGCAAATTTTTACTGAAGACTGGCCACCCATCAGTTTTGGCAGCGGGTCCAAAGCCGAGGGCATGGCAGTCGACGTGGTGCGCGCCATGCAGGCACATATAGGCAGCAATCAGCCGATACAGGTTGTGCCCTGGGCGCGCGGCTACAAGGCATTACTGGAAGAACCGAATACGCTTTTATTTACCGTAGGCAGATCAGAAGAACGCGAAAAGCTCATGGTCCTGCTAGGCCCCATCGCCATTTCGACCACCTCTTTATATACCCGCAAAGGCAATGCTGCACGCTTGCACGGCATGGGGGATGAAATACAGAAACTCAAGGTCGGGGCTTATCGCTCCAGCATCTTTGCAGATACCGCACGCAAGAAAGGTTTTCAAAATATAGAACAGGCACCCACCCCACAAATCATCGCCAACATGTTGCTGGCCAAACGTTTTGATTTATGGGTCGAGGGCAGCCTGGTGGTTTCATCTGTGCTCAAGGAAATAGGGCACACTGCCGACGATGTGGAAAAGGTTAAAGTTCTCGACAGCCTGGAGCTGTATCTGGCTTTTTCAAGCTCTACCTCCGCAGCCACTCTCAAGGTGTGGGAAGATGCCTTGCGCTGGCTGAAGAAGGAAGGCCACTTCAGCCGCATCCATCAAAAATGGTTGCCGAATGAGCCACCACCAATGGCGGTGATACGACTTGATCCACCGGGGCGGCCTTAGAACCTGAAACAGGATCAGGCGTACTTGATGTTTTCCAGATGAAATGAAAACGGTTTGGAGTCGGCACCCGGGCCACCACCTGTCATCACGATATCTGCGCTGGCGATACCGAGCAAAGACAACTCTGTATTGATACTGGACATCACCGCCGGATTCATGACATCGCCTTCTTCCATCTCTGAAACTGCGCCTATCCACAAGGTAGGTTCCAGCCTGAATGCTGCGCTTTGACCAGGGGCAATGCCGGTCTTGATCGCCAACAGCTTGCCATCCTTGAAGATATGCGCATTGATTGCGCCTTGCGTCAGGTTATTGCGCACCTGGACTTCTGATGCATCTGTTGCTGGTCCGGCATAAGCAAGGATGTGGCCAGAGGGGGCCATTTCCAGCGCAAACATTTGCCCATCTTGTGCGGCCAGTTGTCGCATGTAATTACCCCAACTGTCGCTGGAAGACACTGTCATGCGAGTAGGATAGGTAAAGGGATGGTACCCATTTTGACCGCAATTGCGGATGACCGTCCAGGCCACGGCCTTTTCGCCAAAATCTGCTACGACATTTTTCTGGAAAATAACGACACTGGAATTATTCGTATCGTTGGATAGATTGCGGAAAGTAAGTTTTATATCCATCGCCGGCTCCCTTTGCTTGATTCGTAAGAAATTGCCTGTGATATCGATTACAAATAATCGATTGCAAATAATCGATATCAAATAAATTGCAATATTGATATTTCAATAGTACATCCACAGACAAAGTATCACAAGAGAAATCAAGGCAGAGAAAGGGGGCAAAAAAGACAATCCAGATTGCGGATCAACATCCGCAATCTGGATATACACAAAGAATCAGGACAGCATCGCCACCAATGCATCAGGATGGATATACAGATCAAATAAACCGGCAACGCCCATCAGCGCACCAACGTCCGTAGGTACTAGCGTCGCGAAATAAAGTCAGCGCTGACTGACGAGCCGTCACCAATGCCGAAGCTCAGGTCAGGCCAGATCCATCGGGCAAACCCTGAGCAGGGTTATATTGCATAACGACATTTTCCAATGAAAAAACAAAGGGAGTGAAATTGGCACCTGGGCCACCACCTGTCATGACGATATCAGCACTGGCTACATCCTTCAGGGATAATTCTGTATTGATGTTGGAAATAGTCGCCAGGTCCATGACCTGGCCTTGCACGGCCTGTGAAGCAACACCTATCCAGATAGTCGGTTTGAATTCGAACGTGGCCTTTTGCTGTGGAGCGACGGAGGTTGTAGTCGCCAGCAATTTTTCATTTTTATAAATGTGTACAGCGATAGCACCTCTCAGCAAATTATTCAAGACTTGCATTTGCTTGGCGCTGGCGCTATAGCCATCACGAACCAATCTATCACCAGAATGCGTAAACTCCATCTTAACGAGCTGCCCGTTTTGTATGTCTAATCGCGGTGTATAGTTGCCATAGGCATCAGTGGCAGCAACATAATTTCCTAAGATAAAATCGAAAGGATGATGATCACCTCTGCCGCAGTTTTTGATGACCATCCAGGCAACGGGCATTTCATTATAATTTGTTGCCACATTTTTTTGGAAGATGACGATTTCCGAATTATTCAGATCATCTGATCGATTGACAAAATTCAGTGCTATGTCCATGTCTGGTCCTTTGCTTTGGTGAGCTTACCGTGTAAGTCACAGCGTTGAGGTAGTAAAGAGGATGCCAATAACATCCGTCCACGAATTCGGGAAAAGATAACATATTTTTAACTTATCGGACAAAATTTAGCGTGTTAACACCTACCTCTTTGCCAGATGGCTCATGACAACAAAAGCACGAATGCGGTTGGATGAATATGCCAGCCCATCAAACCGGACAAGCCCATCAGTACACCAAAACCGGTAGGTACCAGCGTCACAAAATACAGCCAGCGCTGTTTGGTCAGGGCAGTGACTGCCAGCAAGGAAATGGCAATCGCCAGCAAGGCATCTGACAGGTCGAACTGGTCGTCCTTGTAATTGGCGTTGTCATAATCGACCTGGTCTTGCTCAGCCTGTTTTTTCAATTCTTCTTTCTTCTCATGCTGCTCTTTGCCCAGCTTTACATAACTGTCTATGGCAGCCTGGTATTCTGCCTTCTGGTCAGCAGGTACATTTTTGGAGGCCAGGCGCAGTTGCAATTCGGTTGATTTGGCCAGTTCTTCTCGCATATTCCTGGCCTGATAAAAAGCCCAATGGTCGATCTTGTTGGCCTGTGATTGCTGCATGGCCTGGACGATATTGTCATCCTTGACCTTGCATATACCCATGAAGGTCGCCAGCAGAGCCACGGTGATGGCAACCCAGATATTCAACTGGCGGGTGATTTTGTCCTGCCTGGCCTCTTCCTGCTGTTCTGTCAATTGTTCTACGGTTTCCACTGGGTCAATGTCCATATATGCTCCTATGTTCAAAAATGCATCAAAACAGTATTGTCGCACCAAGTTCACTTCTTTTTTAGGACTTACGCAAAATTGTCCCAGCAAGGCGCCGCGACGAAGACAGTACTTTAGTACGACTAGGAGCTGCAACGCAGTTGGGGCAGTTTTGCGCAAGTCCTATATTTGTTGAATTTCAATACGGCTTTACTATCGGCGGGCTTTCACACCCCGATTTCCTGAACTCGTCAGGCTATTTTTGCTTTTGTCGGAAAATACAAGACGAAATCACGTAAGACAATTATTCTTGGCAACAATCGCAAATTATAAGAAAGCAATCATGTTCACAACTATCTGGTTTATCCTGCGTGCCAGTTTTGGCTGGAGCCTGCTCATCCTGTTCACTACGATATTTATGGTCAACGTGGTTTTCAGGAATCACATGCCGGATGAAATCATTTTCTTGCCACTGACCGGGGTTGCTCTGGTGATGGGTATCAGTTTTTCCCATGTACGCAGGGTACGACTGATTGCCAGCAAAGTAGATAGCAGTACGCTCGCCAACCGGCAGCGCCGCCAGATAGAAATCCCGCTGGAAGCCGGCGAGGCATTTGAACTGGTAGATGCCGCCATACGCGAACTGCCCGGTGCAGAAGACACTGACAGTGCCAAGGACAGTTTGCAGATACGCGCCAAGATCAAACGCATCGACCCTTACCAGGCAAATTTCGTTGACGACTTGAAGATGCTGGATTTTCTGACGACCAAGCGTAACCAGATCCTGGCAACGATCACCCCCGGCGACGGAGTCGGCAGCCTGACCCTGATTTGCGAACCGGAACGCCCGGCCTGGACCGATTTATTCCTGGTCGACAACGGTACCAATCTCGAAAACGCAGAAGCCATCACCCGCGCCATCACCCGCCGCATTGCCGAACGCAGGCGTAAGGAAAAAGCCAGTGCGGCACAATCCGTCACAGAAAAAGAATTGACTGTGGCCAAACTGAACTTGCTGCATGCGCAGGTAGAACCGCATTTTCTGTATAACACCCTGGCCAGCGCACAATTATTGACGCGGGCTGATCCCGCAGCAGCCGATCAGATGCTGGGCAACCTGATCACCTACCTGCGTCATTCACTGCCACGCACGGAAGATACTGCCTCAACCATCGGTGAAGAACTGGAACGATCCATCGCCTATCTGGACATCATGAAGATACGCATGGGTGCACGCCTGAACATACAGATTCAGGTACCGGCAGAATTGAAAGCCCTGCCCTTCCCCATGATGATGTTGCAAACCCTAGTGGAAAACGCCATCAAACATGGCCTGGAACCCAAGACTGGCGGCGGCACGATATGGATTATCGCCAGGCAACATGACGGCAATGTCGCCGTCACCGTCGCCGACGATGGCAACGGCCTGGGAACAGAAATTGGCGGCACCGGCATAGGTTTGAAAAACGTTCGTGAACGCCTGCGCCTGGCGTATGCAAATACGGCCAGCTTTGTACTGGTTGGCAATTTTCCCAGCGGTGTGGCTGCCACTATTACGGTGCCGGTGACCAACACCACTGACAAAGGAGAGCAACATGCCTAAGTGTGTCATCGCCGAAGATGAAAGCCTGTTGCGCGAAGCCCTGCTGCAACAACTGAGCCTGGCCTGGCCAGATCTCGAGATTGCTGCCGCCTGCGATGATGGTGGCAGCGCGCTGGAAGCGATAGCCACCCATCAGCCGGATGTGGTGTTTCTCGATATCCGCATGCCGGGCCTGAGCGGACTGGAAGTGGCCACCGCCATGACAGAAGTCAGCCCACGCAGCCAGATCGTATTTGTCACGGCCTATAACCAGTACGCAATCGATGCCTTTGAAAAAGGTGCCGTCGACTACCTGCTCAAACCGATTACCCAGGAACGTCTGCTGGCCACTGTAAAACGCCTGCAAATGCGCGCCCTGACCGGTGCCACTGACATGCAGGCGATTACCACCCTGGTACGCCAGTTAAGCGGCGGCCCGGCTGACATGCCCAAACCGGCACCACTGGTATGGATTACTGCCAGTGTAGGCACAGAAACCCGGCTCATCATGGTGGATGATATTGCCTACTTTCAGGCGGACAGCAAGTACACCGTAGTCATGACGGCAGAAGGTGAATCCCTGCTGCGCAAACCGATACGCGATTTGCTGCAAGTGCTGGACAACAGCATGTTCAAACAGATACACCGGTCCACCATCGTCAATATGCGCGCCATCGCCTCCATCACCCGTGACGATGGCGGCAAGGGACTGGTCAGGCTGAAAACACGGCCAGAAACCCTGAGCGTCAGCCAGCCCTTCATGGTCTTGTTCAGGAACATGTGATGACCATCCGATTTTTTGATGGCCACGCCTGCTTGCAGGCAGGCAAATCCGTATTGGCCCTGTCGGCTGCTGTCAGCCTCAAAGTGCTGGACCAGCAGGACAGCAATGGCAACTACCTGTATGCGCGTGGCCGCCACAAGTATTTTGGCATAGGTGCGCTGGTGATCTTCTTTGCGCTGTTTTCCGGCTATGGCATGGCGCATATGCTGGCCAGCATGGTGAATGTCAGCAGTAGTGGAGCCAGTGGTTCCATCATTGCCGGCTGCCTGTGGGCCATGTTCCAGTGGTGTCTGGAACGCCAGATGATCATGTCCATTCATTCTGACAGCAGTTGGGTCAGCAAAACTATCGGTATCAGCTGGCGCAGCCTGCTGGCTTTGCTGTCCGCGATCACCATGGTGTACCCGTTTTTTGTGGATAGCAACCGGGCTGAAATTGATGTCAGGATCGGTGAAATGACACGTACGCGACTGATACAGAACTTACAGACTGCGCAGGCAGCAACAGGTTTGCCCGTACTGCAAAAGAGCAGTACAGACCTGGATGAAAAACTGCGCAAGGCGGAAGACGCCATATTGAGCGACCCGCCACAACTGGCAGAGATGCGCAAACAGCTGCACAACTGCCGTGATCGCGCCCGGGAAGAAGAACGCAAAAGCATGCAGCAGATTGCAAGCTGGCAGCAGGCATTATCAGGCATCGGAGGCATCGCAGGCATCACATCCATCAATCCGGAAACGGCTCTGCTACAACAAAAAATCACAGCAATGCAAAATCGTATCAAGGCTGGCAAAGTCCGGTGCCAACAGTACGAACAGGAAATCAACAATAGTCTGCTGACATGGAAAAACGAAAAACTCGCAGACAAGGCGCTGGTAGCGACTGCATTAAAACAAACCCAGTCCAGCATCAGCAAAGCGCAGGAACGCAGCAATGTACTGGAACAAAAACAGACAGCAAAAATAGAAGCTGCCGCTGCGTCCGGCTTTGCCGCGGATTTTGCCGCCACCTGGCAGATGCTGCAAGATGACCAGCACCGTCGCCTGCAATTTATCTGGTGGCTGCTTTGGTTCCTGACGATAGAAATGGTCGCCATCATCGTCAAGTTCAGCTCACACACCGATGTGGATGCAAAGCTCAATAGCGACGAAGAACTGGTCAAATTCGATATCAGTCAAAGCACACAGATGCGCCGCGCCGAACTGGCACTCAGGCAATTACATCATGCAATGAATATCAAAGGCCAGCAGGCTGCATTGCAAGCCGATGACGGCAAAAGTGCGGCAGCACTTGCCACCTTGCAGCGGCTTCATGAACTGGAAAAACAGGCAGGAACTGGTAGTGGCCTGTCTTTTGAATCGCAACAAATGCTGCAACAAACCATCAGCGCCATTCATGCCAGTTTTGCAAGGCTGCTATTGGTGAAGTAAGACTTAATTCATTGATGCAGGATGATTCATTAAAAGCAATTGTGTCCGGTGTGTCCGCCAGTGTCCGGCCTATTCAGGAATAGCGGACAGTCCGGGGCTGAAAAAGTTCCGTCAACTTGCTGTTTTTGTTGGATTTCTTTATTTCAGAGCGATGGCACAATCCTTGCAAAAGCTGTGGACGGACACAAGTAGTCAATTGCCATAAAATTATTATTCTATCGGGGATGCAGGCAAAATGAAAACCATACTCATGCTGAAGCTGACATGTGCAACACTTTTGCTGGCTACTCTGTTGCCGGCATCCGCCCGCCAGCCCCTGCCGGTTACGCACCAGGATGCGCAATTGATTTCCTACTTCAGGTCGTATGCACCAGCCGCTGAAGTCATGATCAAGAGAACCGACAGTGGCATGTCAACAAATGGCGACGTCAGTGTTGATAAAAATGGCATACCCAGAAAGGCATCTGTCACAGGCAATCCAGCTGATGGCGATAAACAAAGCAACCGGATGAATGAAGCAAATCAGCGTGATGACAGGCTGGTGATGCCGCAGGCACCACAATTGCCGCAATAAATCACTCCCTCTGCACACCCTGCCCTGCAAGAGCAGGCTTCAATCTCTGGCCTTGACTGTAACTGCTTTAATGCGTGGCACCGCCAGCAATGACCATGTCTTTGCGGGTCTTCAATATTGTTTCCAGCACATGAACCAGGGCGGTCTTCATCATGTCCAGCGGCATGCTGGCGGCACCCGGGTGGGCAATGGCCTGTTCAGGCAGATAGGGAATATGGATAAAACCGGCCGCCTGCACATAGTCCATCTTTTCTGCCATATGCATGAGACCGTAAAACACATGATTGCAGACATAGGTACCGGCCGTCTGTGATACCGCTGCCGGTATGCCATTCTGTTGCAGATCATGCACGATGGCCTTGACAGGCAGGCGGCTGAAATAGGCTGCCGGGCCATCACTGAATACCGGCACGTCAATCGGTTGAGCACCAGCATTGTCAGGAAAGCGCGCATCATCCACATTGATGGCAATGCGTTCTATGCTGATCTCGGCACGACCACCAGCCTGGCCCAGGGCCAATACAACGGCTGGCCGGTGCTTTTTCAGCGCAGCTTCCAGCGTCTGCAAAGAGCGATGAAATTCGCAAGGCAACAGAACGCTGACAATTTGATGCTGATCACCGATCAGCAAACCTTCCAGTTTGCGCACCACTTCCCATGATGGATTGTTCTGCTCGCCGGCAAAGGGATCAAATCCAGTCAATAGTATTCGCTTCATAAACACCTCATGGAGATGAAATTTCTGGTCGGAGATTCAGGCAAAAATTCAGGGAAAAACAAAGTAATGTATCAACAGGATATTACAAACCAGGACCAGCAAAGCCGTTGGTATCTGTGTCTTGATGACCAGATACTTGTCTTCCAGCTCCAGTAAGGCCGCAGGAACTATATTGAAATTCGCCGCCATCGGTGTCATCAGGGTACCGCAATAGCCAGAGAACATGCCTATCGCAACCAGTGCCGCCGGATGGGCGTGATGCTGGTTGATCAGGAATGGCAAGGCGATCCCTGCCGTCATCACCGGAAAAGCTGCAAAAGCATTACCCATGATCATGGTGAACAAGGCCATGCCACCACAATACATGACGATGAGAGTAAACCGGCTCTCCGGGTTGATGAACAGATTGACGATGGCCTGTATCGATTGCCCTGTCTTTGCCACCACAAAGACACCGCCCAGCATGGCCAGCATCTGCGGCAATATCAGCGCCCAGCCTATGGCATCGATCAGGCGGCGTGATTCTCTTACCGCCTGCAAAGGTGTGCTGCGGGTATATCGACAAGCGATGGTCATGGCCACCAGACAGGCCAGACAGAGCGATGTCAGCGTCAGATTTTTTTGATCCAGCAAATACCAGGCACCCAGTTGCCAGTCTTTTACCACGACAGTAAGAATAACGGTGATGACGGGTATGGTCAGCGCTGGCAAGAATATCCGGTTACCCAGCCTGCTAAGCGCAGCCAGACGCTGCTGCCGGTCTGTATCGGCATGGCTGCCCTTGCCCAGCCAGTTCATGCCTGCCAGTACAGCCATTATGATGACGCCTGTACCTGTCACTTTATAGGTCACCGATTTACCCAGTGTCGCCAGCATCAGGTCACCAAACAAAAAACTGACGCCGAACAGACCCCAGAACAGTGCAGTCGTATAGCGGCGCGGATTACTGTGATCGCGCAGCGCCATGTATGCCACCAGCATGACGATGATACCGATCAGGTAAAACACCAGATTGATGCTGACGATGGCGTTCATGTTGGCATACCCGGTTTGCTGGCAACACTGACTGCTTGCTTGCCTTGTTCAACCGCACGCCAGGCATGGATGTCACGCGCTATCGCCGCATCCAGCCGCGACAGGCGAAACAGGTGAATGACCAGCGCGCACAGCGCTGTTGGTATACCCCACATGCCTATGCTCAGCGGTTCTATTCCCTGTATGCCGTTTTCCTTGAGGAAAGCGCTCATCAGCAATACCGCACCAAAGGCAATGAAAATATCTTCTCCGAAGAACAGGGCAACATTGTCACAGGCGGCAGCATGGGCTGCTATACGCTCACGTATGGGTGCAGGTAAATCGCCATGCTGGTTGCTGGCCGCCGCTTCCGCCATGGGCGACAACAACGGCCGGACCGTTTGCGCCTGTCCACCCAGGCTCAACAAACCCATGGCCGCACTGATTTCACGCACTACAAAATACAGCATCAATATCCTGCCGGTGGTAGCACTGCGTATGCCTGCCACCCAGGCCTGCGCACGTTCCCGCAGACCAGCTCTTTCCAGCAAACCGATCACGGGCAATATCAGCAAGGCACTTGCCAATTGGCGGCTGTTCAGAAATTTCTCACCAAAGGTTTCCAGCAGACTACCAAAATCCATACCTGTCGCCAGCCCCGTCACCAGACCGGCCACAGTCACCACCAGCAAGGGATTGAAACGCAAAGCAAATCCCAGAACCACCACTGGTATGCCTATCAACGGCAACATCAGCGACGACAATAACGCCAGATCCATGCTTGCCCCTTTATGCAACTGATATGGAATATGCTTTTAGGACTTACGCAAAATTGTCCCAACAAGGCACTGCAACGCTTTGGGGCGGTTTTGCGTAAGTCCTGATTTTATAAGACCCGGTATGCCAGCCTGTCCAGACGAGTGCGGCTGAGACGACTTAGCAATTTACGTACCGGATCGGGATAGTCCGTCAACTTTTCCAGCTCGCGGTAATGCCGGATCTGGCTGGTGTTTTCCATGATGCTGTGCAGTTCCTGCTGTCTTTGTGCCAGCAACTGCAATTGCGGATCATGAATCAGCAAGGCATTTTCCAGGTCCAGACGAAACGCCCTGGGGTTCAGGTTATTGCCCGTCATCAGCGCATAATGCTGGTCTATCCACAAACCCTTGAGATGGAAACTGTTGTCGGCATCTTTCCACAAATGCAGTTGCAACTGCTGGCTGGCAATTTCGGCCTGATGGGCTTTGGCAAAGCGTCGCAGATTGACTTCATACAGATAAGGCAAGGCAGCAATCGCCTTGAAAGCTTGGTCAGGCGGGATGAAAAAATCATTGGCAGTTTTATCACCAACGATAATGCTGATACGCACACCACGTTTCAACGCACGATTGATTTCACGTGTCACCGCCAGCGGGAAATTGAAATATGGGGTACAGATGATGATCTGTTTGCTGCTGGCTGCCAGCAACTGACATATCACTTTATTAAGGGGATTATTTTTCCCAACACCTACCAGCGGGGTCACGCTCAATTGCTGCGGGCCAATTTCGGCATCAGCAACATGGCAGTCATAACGTGCTCGCTTCAGCTTTTCACGGAATTGCTTTATTTCGCGCCGTATGCCACGCGTTGCTGGAATCTCTGGCATATCCAATCTGTGCACTGCCGCTGATGACAGCAAATGCTCACGGATAAACTGCACCATACAGTTGGCCAATGTCCTGTTATGTATCAGCAGATAGCGGTCATGACGGTATTTATCCTGTTTGTGCAGGTAGACATTATTCAGGCTTGCGCCGCTATAGATGACTTCATCATCGATGACAAAGCCTTTCAGGTGCAGGACACCAAATAACTCTCTCGTCTGTACCGGGATACCGTACAGCGCCACCGCATAATGATTGGCCTTGCTGATAGTCTGGTACCAGGCCGCATTGCCACCACTTTTGCCGGCACCGATCAAACCTCTTTGCGCCCGGTGCCAGTCAACCAGCACGGCAATATCCAGCGCTGGCCGGGCGGCCTTGGCTGCATATAGCGCCTCCAAGATTTCCGCCCCGGCTTCATCATCTTGCAGATACAGGCTGCACAGATAAATCCTGTGTTTGGCACTGGCGATTTTTGCCAGCAATTCGCTACGGTATTCTGCCGCTGTATGCAGGGTACGTACAGATTCTGGCTGTAAAGGAATACCAGTCAGGTAAGTGAAATCAGAAGCGGATTTTAATAAGCGCATGGGTATCAATTGCTGCCAGTGAAAAACCTGATGATGGTAACACCAGGGCCTGCTAACAACAATTAAGGGGTTTAACGAAACAGATGCGCCATCCTGAAGGTAGAGCCTCGTCCCAGTTGTTCAAAGCTTTCTGCCAGCCATGCGTCAGCACGCAAGCGACCTTCTGCATGCAGGCTATGCAAGAAGGCCGGGCTCGCATTCATTTTGCTGTGAGAGCTCAACTGGCTCATCAGTTCTGGCGCGGCAATCATGTGCATGTTCAGGTGGCGCAAACGCCGTTCCAGTTTGCCCAGCGCCAGCCAGCCGCGTTCAGCCTGGCGCTTGGCCAGCATCAGACCCTGCAACTCGGTATGGAAGGTGGAACTGAAACCCATTTCTGTCAGGCGTTGCCAGATCTCTGAAGCCGATGTCGGTGTATGCGATTGCGCCTGCGCATGCAACAAAATAGCCACGATGTCGCGCGCCATGCATTGGTGCACCAGTGGAAACAGGGGTGGATTAGAAGTCAGACCACCATCCCAGTATGCTTCACCGTCAATTTCTACCGCCCGGTGCACCATGGGCAGGCAGGCCGATGCCAGCAGTACATCCAGGCTTAGCTGACGGTTACGGAACAGTTTCAGGCTACCGGTGCTGACCTGGGTTGTGGCGATAAACAGTTTGATGCCGTCCTGTCTGCGCAGTGCATCAAAATCGATCTGGGCGGCCAGAATATCGCGCAGGGGATTGATATCAAAGGGATTCAGTTGTGAAGGCGAAAAGAAGCGCGTCAACCCAAACAAATGCTTCATGCCGGCCGAGATATCGGATTGCGCGACAATATCCTGCATGAAGCCGTATTCTTCATAAGACCGGCTGAAAGGCGAACTGCTAGCCACACTTTCCCAGAAAGTTTTCAGGGCCTGTCTGGCACCTTCGCGCCCACCCTGCAAATAGCCGTGCGCCAGTACCACGGCATTCATGGCCCCGGCGCTGGCACCGCTAATGGCTTCTATGCTGATGCGTTCATCTTCCAGCAGGCGATCAAGCACACCCCAGGTCAAGGCACCATGTGAGCCGCCGCCTTGTAGCGCCAGTGAAACCAGTTTCTTTGTCAAAGTAACTCCCGTCAAGGTCGTAACATAGAACAAGATTAAAACAGCGAATTGACTACACTATGACGGATGAAGAAGTTGCCAGCAAGGTTTAAGAACGCCGACGCCAGATTTGCCAGCGTTCCCTGCCCTCAAAGACAGAAATCGAGTCACTGACTTCACTGTCTTCCAGTAATTCAAAAAACGGCTCCATCAATAGACGAAATTCACTGCTATTGATGGTGAAAGGTGGTCCCTTGGTCGATGCATTCTGTGCATCGTCATGAAAGAAATACCCTGCCAACAAGGCACCGGCCGGTAACAGTGCCGCCCAGCGCTTGACGATGTCGGGGCGCATTTCTGGCGGCAAGGCACAAAAGAAAGCGCGTTCATAAATCAGCCCCAACGGCTGCGCAGGCGTATAGCTAAAAAAATCAGCTTCGATGACATGCTTGCCCCACACACCTATGGCAGCCCTGGCGCTTTGTACGGCAGCAGGAGAAAAATCGATGGCGGTGACATCCCACCCGTTCTGGGCCAGATATGCTGCTTCATACCCGTTGCCACATCCTGGGATCAGGGTATGTAGCGGCTGCGGTGCAGCCTGCACGAACGCCTGTAGCGCGGCAGGTACGTTGCCCTTATCCCATGGGATGAAATTTTTTTCAAAACGTTCATCCCAGAAATCCGGATTACGTGGGTCGCGGGTCAGAAATGTCGCCATTCTAAAAAACTACTCAGCCACTGAAATAAAAATGCAATAACAGTTGCGCGACGATGATGCCGGAAAACAGGCATGCACCCAAATACACAATAATACGCAACATACGGTTGGTACGCCGCTGTTCGCTCAACAGCGCCATCAGCATATCGTCACTGCGGGAAGGTTCACCGGCACGCGTCAGGGCCTGATGGGCAAGACGTGGCAACTGCGGGAAGATATGGCTGTAACGCGGCGCCTCTGCCTTGAGCTTGTCCAGCAGGCCGCGCCAGCCTATCTGTTCGCTCATCCAGCGCTCCAGATACGGTTTCGCGGTTTTCCACAAATCCAGGTCCGGGTCCAGTTGACGCCCCAGGCCTTCGATATTCAACAGGGTTTTTTGCAACAGCACCAGTTGCGGCTGCACTTCTACATTGAAACGGCGTGAAGTCTGGAACAGGCGCAGCAAGACCTGACCGAAAGAAATATCTTTCAGGGGGCGGTCAAAGATGGGTTCACAACAGGCACGTACTGCTGCTTCCAGTTCATCGACACGGGTTTCTTTGGGGGCCCAGCCGGATTCGATATGGGCTTCTGCCACGCGCTTGTAATCACGCTGGAAGAAAGCCAAAAAGTTTTGCGACAGATAATCCTTATCGAAATCATTCAGGGTACCGACGATGCCAAAATCGAGCGCGATATACCGGCCCAGTGTGGCTGGCGCAGTCGATACCAGGATATTACCCGGATGCATATCGGCATGAAAAAACCCGTCCCGGAACACCTGGGTAAAAAAGATGGTCACACCATCACGCGACAGCTTTTGCAGATCAACACCGGCTTCGCGCAACTTGTCCAGTTGCGAAATCGGTATACCCTGCATACGCTCCATCACGATGACCGACGACGAGCAATAATCCCAGTACATCTCGGGTACCAGCAGCAAATCAGAATCTGCAAAATTGCGGCGCAACTGGCTGCCATTGGCCGCTTCGCGCATGAGGTCAAGCTCGTCATGCAGATACTTGTCAAATTCGGCCACGACTTCTTTGGCCTTCAGGCGTTTGCCGTCAGCCCACAGGGCTTCCAGCCAGCCGGCGGCAATCTGCATCAGGGCGACGTCATCATCAATGGCTTCTTTCATACCGGGACGCAGCACCTTGACGGCGACTTCGCGGCCATCCTTCAATGTCGCAAAATGCACCTGGGCGATGGATGCCGATGCCACCGGCACACGCTCGAAACTGGCAAACAGCTGGTCGGGATGTGAACCCAGGGATTTCTTGATTTGCGCTATCGCCAGATCCGGGTCGAAGGAAGGCACACGATCCTGCAAATGCGCCAATTCATCGGCAATATCCGGCGGCATGAGATCACGCCGGGTAGACAGCACCTGTCCAAACTTGACGAAGATGGGTCCGAGTTCTTCCAGTGCCTTGCGCAGGCGCTCACCACGCGGTGCCGACAGATCGCGCCAAAACAGCAAGAGGTCAATAAAACGAGCGGTACGCGGAACGGACAGGCCGGAAATCGCGATTTCATCAATGCCATATTTAATGGCAATACGAATAATCTTTGCCAGTCTGAGAAACTTCAATATCATCCGCGCATCCTTTCCAGTTTTTCGATGCGCTTGATCAGACGCTCGACATCATCCCGCGTCTTGCTGACTTCGGTACTCATACCCTGCACGGCAACAGGCCTGACCAGCATGGGGTTTTCTTCCAAAAAATATTCTGCCAGGTTTTCCTGGATTTTCTGATGGGTTTCCAGCGCCGTCTGGTGTATGGCTTTGGCCAGACCGACCATGCGCACGGCAGCGATATCACCAAACAGCTTGCTCAAATCTTCTTCTGCTTCCCAGCGTAAGTTCTGGCTCACGCTGGAAATGGTATTGGCAAACTCGGCATCGCCTTCTATGCGGACATAAGAAAATGCGCGTTCGCGGTTTTGTGCAATCAACGGCAAATCACTGAGCTTGATATGGATGGTGACCTGGGGCACAGCGTCTGCCCCGGCAGCTTCCAGCAAGCCATCGGCACCAACTTTCAGGCGCACCTGCATGGTCTGCAAGTCTATACAGGCGATATGGCCGGCATGCGGCAAAAGCTTGTCTCTGGCCCAGCTTTCCTGTGCCAGCAAATGATTGATAAAGGGGGCGATGGGGATCATGTTCAAATCAGGGCTGTCACAAAATAATCCTGCAATGGCATGGCTTGATTGACCAATCAGCTTACCAGCTAAGGTGCCAATGAAAAAGCCGTCCAGCAAATGCGGACGGCTTCCAGTTTAACAGCTTATCGCAGCGAGCATGGCTGCGCACCATCAAACTTACTTAACCTGCTTACGATCTGTAGCGAGCGAGCGTCAGCGGGAGTGAAGAGCAGCGCAAAAGGCGGAATGTACTCTAGTACATGAGCATTTTGAGCAGCACATGAGCCCCGATCACGTTCGCGCAGTAAGATCGTAAGCAGGTTCTTACATTTGTTGAATACCTGCCAGCACCCAACCACCCTGACCATTGACTGGTTTGGACAGATTCCACACTTCCGTAAAGGCTTCTGCCGGTGCAGTCTGAGATTCCTTGATCATGCCGGTAAACTTGATGCTGGCCAGATGATCTGCACCAACGGTCTCTACACCCAGCAAATCTGCATTCAGGGTCACGACATCAGTCACATTGGACGATGCACCACGCTCCTGAATCTGCAACTTCAGTTCAGCATACATTTCTGCCGTTGTGAATTCACGCAGGTCATTGATGTCGGCTTTGTCCCATGCGGCTTGCAAACGGATGAAATAGCCTTTTGCATTGCGCAGGAAGCCAGGTACATCAAAGTCGGCAGGCACAGTCCAGTTGGCATTCACGTCATTGGCATTCGTGTCAGCAGCAGGCGCAGCATTACCCTGGAAAGCCATAGGTTGCTGGCGTGAGCCGATTTCCGGTGTGCTATTCGATGGCATACCGGCATACGCAGTCTGGTTAAAACCAGGTGCTGCACCCTGACTATTCTTGTTACGGAACAGACGGATCACAAAGAAAATCGCAAAACCTATCAAGGCAAACGTCAGCAAACTACCCAGCATGCTGGCGACTGCACCACCCAGGCCAAAGTGCGACAAGGCTGCGCCCAGCAAGGCACCGCCGATAAGGCCACCGACTATGCCCTTCCATGGGGAAGCCGGTTTAGGCGGGATAGCCGCAGCCGGTGCTGCCGCAGGGGCAGCCGGTTTTGCCTGGTTAAAGTTGCCTGTATTCGCTGGCGGTGTGGTTGCCTGACGCGAAACATTATTCGACTGACGCCCGATAGAACCACCGCCACCCAGGCGTTTGGCTTCTGCGTCAGAGACGGTCATTGCCATCGTACTTGCTACGACCAGCATTGCGATCAGAAATTTTTTCATCATCCGACTCCTGTTGTTTCAAGTTTTATTTGCATCAAAGTTTGATGCCGGTGTGTAATGCGGCCACACCTGCCGTCAAATTAAAATACTGCACTCTGTCCAGTCCTGCCGTTTCCATCATCGTTTTCAGGGTTTCCTGATCCGGATGCATGCGTATCGATTCAGCCAGATACTTATAACTCTCGGCATCGCCGGCAATTTTTTGCCCCATCCACGGCAATACCTTGAATGAATACAGGTCATACGGTTTTTGCAAGATTTCCGGTACCTTGGAAAATTCCAGCACCAGCAATTTGCCACCCGGCTTCAGTACACGCTGCATTTCTGCCAGTGCCTGGTCCTTGTGGGTCATATTGCGCAAACCGAATGCCACGGTCACTCTGTCAAAGTAATTGTCCTGGAAAGGCAATTTTTCCGCGTCACATAGTAAAGTGGGGGTGATCAGGCCTTTATTCAAGAGACGGTCACGCCCTACCCTGAGCATGGATTCATTGATGTCGGTATGCCAGACCTCGCCAGTCTTGCCCGCCTGACGCACGAATTCCTTGGTCAGATCACCGGTACCACCAGCAATATCCAACACCCTGAAACCAGGGCGCACGCCGGCCTGCGCCACGGTGAATATTTTCCATACCCGGTGCAGACCAGCCGACATCATGTCATTCATGACATCGTATTTAGCCGCAACCGAATGAAATACCTCGGCAACCTTATGGACTTTCTGGTCTTCTTCTACGGTTTCATAACCAAAATGCGTGGTATTGCTCATATTCTTAGCCTTATCTTTACCAAAAGGGCCGGTTCATCGGTTTTTACCGTATTCATTTCTATACGGGAAATTTTCCTTCACCCTGCCAGTTTCGCTATGTAACGGATTGTAGCCTATTCACCGTCAAATTCACTGCGCAGCAAATAAAATCAATCTAATCACGCTGCACTTCCAAAGCACGCGCCAGTTCTGTTTGCCATTGCGCTGCGTTTTTTGCATTCCATACCAGGTGAACTTCTTCACTGCATTGAAAGCCGCAGTCACTGACATCCAGCCTGAGCAAGTCAGTATCTGCGCGGGCAAAATCCGGCAGATATGCCAGCGCCTGCCCCGACTTCACCATAGCCAGCAATAACTGCAAATCATCTATCCAATACCGTATTTTGCGCGGTAACTGGTCATCACGCCAGCCATCTGTCAAATTGCCACGCTGCTTGCCGCAAAATAAAGACCGGGAAGGGCTGACAAAATCATATTCAAGGACCTGCTGGCTACTTACCTGCAAATACTGATTGCCGTTATCCGGTGTATCAACGCCCGGCACAGCAAATTTTTGAACCACAAGTGGGTGCTGCAATCCAGCCAATAACTGCAAATGCAAGGCGCCCAAAGGCGTACTGACCCAATTTGCCGACCAATGGCCACCGCGCCCATGCAAAACCTCGCTGGTCACAAGAGCATTATTCACTTCACCCCGCTCAAGGGCTGCCAGGGCATCATCTTGATACATGCTGGCCAGATGTATTTCTGCTTCCGAGTAGTTTGCCATGGCCTGCCTGAACTGTTCTGCGTGGCGCCACAACAAAATGGCTGGCCCGGCAACACGACAACTGAAACTGGCTTGCTCACCACCGATGTCGGCCCTGGCCTGATCTGCCAGCGCCAGCATATTACGGGCAAATTCCAGCATGCGCTGACCGCCTGCGTTCAAGCTCAATAGCTTGGCAGAACGATCAAACAGCAAGGTATCCACATCAGCCTCCAGTCTGCGCAAGGCTTTGGATACGGCAGATGGTGTCAGATGCAGTTCCTGCGCAGCAGCGCCCAGTGAAGGTTGCCTGGCGACGCAGGCGAAGATTTTCAGGTCTGTCAGGTTCATTTCAAATTACATTTCCAAATTGGACATTAAAAGTGAATATATATTGCTTTACTGGACATTTTATCAGGTCTAGCATGATGCTACTTTCTTCTATCCCGCCTTCATCATGCCTATTTCTGAAAACCTGCTGCACCAGCAATGGATATACACCAGCCATCCAACTGGCATCGTCACTGACGCACATTACGAGTTACGCAGCCAAGCGCTTGAAACCGCACTCGATCGCGACGAAGTATTGATCGCCGCCCGTTACATCAGCGTCGACCCCTATATGCGTATCAATCAGTCATCCAAACCGACCTATAACCCGGAACCACATCCTCTCCATACCGTGCAGGCTGCCGGTGTGGTCGGCCAGGTGCTGGCATCGAATGCCGCCAGTCTCAAGGAAGGTGACTGGGTATTTGGCATGACAGGCTGGCAAAGCCATGCGCGCGTGCATGTCAGCGCCCTGACAAAAATCGACCCGGCTATCGCACCTGTCAGCACAGCGCTGGGCGTACTAGGCATGCCAGGCCGCACCGCCTGGTTTGGCCTGACTGAAGCAGGCAAACCACATGCAGGCGAAGTTGTCGTCGTATCCGGCGCAGCCGGGGCAGTTGGCTCGCTGGTGGTGCAATTCGCCAAACGTCATGGTGCCAAAGTATTGGGCATTGCCGGTGGTGCAGAAAAATGTGCGTGGCTGAAAGACAAACTCGGTGCCGACTGGGCACTTGATTACAAGACATTCAGCAATGACGAAACACTGAGCCAGGAAATCCTCAGACTGACAGGCGGCGTTGACGTATATTTCGACAATGTGGGCGGCATGGTCACCGATGCCATCATCCCCATCATCAAACGCCGCGCCCGCATCATCATCTGCGGCCAGATCAGCCAATACAATGGCGGCCTTGACGTACCAGAAATGGGCCCACGCCTGCTACAGCACATGCTTTACCAGCGCGCCACCATCCAGGGCATACTGGCCCGCGATTACCTGCACCGCATGGACGAAATGCTGTCCATCGTCGCGCCCTGGGTCAAGGCAGGTGAACTGGTATTTGAAGAAACCATCATCGACGGCTTTGAACAATTACCGAAGGCATTGAATTCATTATTCACAGGCGAGCATCGCGGCAAGTTGCTGGTGAAGGTATAAAGCAATGAGACGCCTGCTATCTTTATTCCTGCTCAGCTTTTGTTGCATCTTCAGCGCTCATGCCGAAAACAAACACGGCCCCACCTGGGGCGTACATGGCATGCTTTTGTTCGGCAACAACGAAGGCATGTATGTCTCGCACCTGCCCATGTTCCACGCGCCACATGATTACCAGGTCGTCTTGCAGATACGCTGCCTTGATCAACAGCTGGATGCAGCCATCAAAGCCAGACTGGAACAAAAACTGGTCTTGTGGACCATGGAACCAGAACAATTCGAGATCGCCAGACTGGCGGCAGACAGCAAGCTGCCGCTGAAACAGTTCAAGGCCAATGTCGTGCTTGGTCATTTTGAACAGGGTGGCAAGGTCGAGTACAAGGATGTGGCTGTCGTCGTAGAAAAGACGCTTATTTTCCGCCAGTTATCTCCGCAAATGCGTAACAACAATCAGGCTGTTTATCATCAGATAGGTAATGGCACACAGCGTTTCCTATTGAAAGAAATTGATAGCCGCCCTGACTTTGATCATGTGCTGGCGCTCAGTGTGCCTGCGAACGCGGCAATGTCGGATGTGGTTATGAAGAAGACGGGATCGCAGGCTGCGACTGATGCGGAGTTTTTGCAAGTCTTGCAGAGTAAGGTGGATAAACGCGCTGGAGTGAAAGGAACGATTTATCTTGATCGGGCGGATTTGGAGTAAGCGGACAAGTTGGATACGCGTCACCCATCAGTGCACATATTAGCGTCGGTTTTGCAGTTAGGGTTGCTTTTGAAGTTGCGGTTGCTTTTGACTTTTGCAGTTCCCATGTGTCGATGCCTTTGCTGCAAGGCAGAAAATGGAAAAAGAAGGATCGATGTTTGAGGTGTAGCAGGGGTTTCGTGGTGTATGCACCACGCCTGCGTAACGGCAATCGCTTGCAAGCGATTGTGCGCCCTGCAAGGGTAGCGAGTTTTCGATCCTTCCCATTTTTTGACTTGCAGCAAAGGGAACCCCCTTTAGGGGGCAGCGACGCCTGGGTCGCCTTTTTGGCCCATCTTTTTGGCGAAGCAAAAAGGTGGGTAGCCGCCGGTCTACCACCGGCCTGCAATCTTAAATAAGGTGTGCAGGTAACTGAAAACCGAACTCGAAAATATCGTTTCGTTTTTAAAAAATACGTTGACCGAAGGCAGAGTGTTGAGCTGGTGAAGCGTAGCCTAACGAGGCCCAACCCAACCTACAGACTGCTTAATCAACTCGGCAAATTCAATGGTGCGCAAGGCGCACCCTACAAAAATCATCCATGACGCCAAGTCTTACGATATGCCACGAACGTCACTAGAGCGCCAGTCCTCTGGATTCCTGCCTGCGCAGGAATGACGTTAATATGAAGGCGGTTTATCAAAAGATAGCCGTGCTGGTTTATATCTGTGAGCTGAAATCAGAGATAGGGGCTCACTCAATGCTTAGTCCCACAACTCCCCCCACCCTTCACCTGCATAGGCGCATCCCGCCCAGTCTCCCCGGCAAACCCTGCCGCCTGCAATTTCTCCAGATATTCCTGCCATACCTGAACCTGGTTTTCACCCAGCCAATACAGATAATCCCAGGTAAAAATCCCCGAACTATGCTGATCAGAAAAGATGGGCTTGATCGCGTAATTACCAACCGGCTCTATGCCAACCACACCAACATCGCGTTTGCCAGTCTGTAGCGTCTCCTGCCCCGGCCCATGACCACGTACTTCAGCCGATGGTGAAGACACGCGCAGTAATTCAAACGGCAAAGAAAATTCCTTGCCATCATCAAAAGCAACTTCAAGTACCCGCGATTGTGTGCGGGCGTTCAGCGAAGTTGGTTGTGGTTTGCCTATGCTCATGATGAAAAATTCGAAATAATGATTTGCCTCAACTGCGGCAATAACAGACGACGTGCGTCCAGTGCAGGCTGCTCACCCGCATCGCTGCGCGCAGCAGCCCAGATCGGGTTAGGGAAATGCGCATCATCGGTATAGCGCGGAATCAGATGCCAGTGCAGATGCGGCACCATATTGCCCAGGCTGGCGACATTCATCTTGTGCGGTTGCATGACTTCTCGCAGCGCAGCTTCTACCTTCCAGACTGCCTGCATGAAAACAGCTCTTTCCGACTCTGACAAATCCGTCATTTCCTTCACATGCGCATTCCAGATGACGCGACAAAAGCCGGGGTAGTTTGCATCATCCACCAGAATGACGCGTAACTGATCGGTGCTGACGAGGATATCGCCAGCACCGGCATCACATAATTCACAAGCAATGGTCATTACACCAGCACCCTTTCTATACCACCGTTATTGGCTTTGGCGACATATTCCGGCATCCAGTTTGGGCCCAGGATATGCTTGGCCATTTCGACGACGATATAGTCTGCGGTCGTGCCAGAATCTTCATCGTAACGCGTCAAGCCTTGCAGGCAGGCTGGGCAGGATGTCAGGATTTTGACGTCACCTGTAAAGCCATCAGCACGCAGTTTGTCTGCGCCCTTGTTCATTTCTTCTTCCTTGCGGAAGCGGATCTGGGTAGAGATATCGGGACGCGACACCGCCAGCGTACCGGCCTCACCACAGCAGCGATCATTCTTCTCTATCTTCACATCATCAACCGTGGTGATCAGTGCATTCACCGTTTTTAACGGGTCCTGCAATTTCATCGGCGTATGGCAAGGGTCGTGATACATATAGCGCGTGCCATTCACCGCGGCCAGCTTGACATCTTTTTCCAGCAGATATTCATGGATATCGATGATGCGGCAGCCAGGGAATATCTTGTCGAATTCATAGCCCTGTATCTGGTCATAACAGGTGCCGCAAGAAACCACCACGGTTTTGATATCCAGATAATTGAGCGTATTGGCCATGCGATGGAACAGCACGCGGTTATCGGTGATCATCTTCTCGGCCTTGTCGAACTGACCGGCACTACGTTGCGGGTAACCGCAGCACAAATAACCCGGAGGCAGTACGGTTTGTACGCCTACATTCCACAACATCGCCTGGGTTGCCAGGCCAACTTGTGAGAACAGCCTTTCTGAACCACAGCCAGGGAAATAGAACACGGCTTCAGTATCTGCTGTCGTCGTTTGCGGATTGCGGATGATGGGTACCATCTTGTCATCTTCAATATCCAGCAAGGCACGCGCAGTTTTCTTGGGCAGATTGCCCGGCATTTTCTTATTGATGAAGTGAATCACCTGCTCGCGTATGACAGGCTTGCCCAGGCTCGCCGGTGGTGCCTTGGTCTGCTTTTTGGCGAGCTTTTTCAATACCGTATTGCCCATGCGCTGTGCCGCCACACCCCAGCCAAAAATAACCTGACGCGCCGCCTTGATGGTGGCCGGGTCTTTGGCATTCAAAAAGAACATGGCCGATGCCGTGCCGGGGTTGAACGACTTTTTGTCCATCTTGCGCAAGAGATTGCGCATATTCATCGACACATCACCGAAGTCGATATCTACCGGACAGGGCGTTACGCATTTATGGCAGACCGTGCAGTGGTCGGCCACATCTTCAAATTCTTCCCAGTGCTTGATCGAGATACCACGGCGCGTCTGTTCTTCATACAAGAAGGCTTCCACCAGCAATGATGTGGCCAGGATCTTGTTACGCGGCGAATACAGCAAATTCGCACGTGGCACATGGGTTGCGCACACCGGCTTGCACTTGCCGCAACGCAGGCAGTCCTTGACGCTATTGGCGATCGCACCGATATCACTTTGCTGCATGATCAGCGACTCGTGCCCCATCAAACCAAACGAAGGCGTGTAAGCATTGCGCAGGTCGGCAGCAAAGTCTGGCAGGTTCAGCAACTTGCCCTTGTTGAAGCGGCCTTCAGGATCGATACGCAGCTTGTACGAACGGAAATCCTTGATTTCATCTTCAGTTAAAAATTCCAGCTTGGTGATACCGATGCCATGTTCGCCCGAGATAACCCCATTCAGCGAACGGGCCAGTACCATGATGCGGGCGACCGCATGATGCGCCACCTGCAGCATTTCATAATCATCAGAATTGACCGGCAAGTTGGTATGCACATTGCCATCACCCGCGTGCATGTGCAAGGCGACGAAAACGCGGCTGCGCAAGATTTTTTTGTGCACGGCCACGCATTCATCAAGTATCAGCTTGAAGGCACCACCATTGAAAATCTGGCGCAATTGCGCACGGATTTCTGTCTTCCACGATACCCTGATTGTTCTGTCCTGAACGATGGAAAACACGGTCGCATCTGGTTGAATCTTCAGTCTTTCATCAAGGACAAATTCGAGCTTGTCCAGGCCCAGGGCCAGCAGTTCTGCTTTCGCTGTGCTCAGGGGTTTGTCCAGATTATTCAGCAAATATGTCCAGCGTGCTTCTGCTTCCTGCAACAGAGCGTCAGCCTGGTTGACGCGGTCTTCCAGCAGTTCAGATGCAGGGATATCATCGCCAGCGGCATCTTCACTCTTGCCCAGCGGCAGATTACGCCTGGCGAAAAAGCCCTTCAAAGCAGCCAGCAGGGCCAGCTTGTTTTGTATCGATAATTCGATATTTATGCGCTCTATGCCATCGGTGTATTCACCCATGCGATTGAGCGGTATCACCACGTCTTCATTGATCTTGAAGGCATTGGTATGCTTGGAAATCGCTGCCGTCTTGGCACGATCCAGCCAGAATTTTTTGCGTGCTTCCGGGCTGACGGCCACAAAACCTTCACCAACGCGGGTATTGGCGATGCGTATGACTTCAGACGCGGCCTGGGCCACGGCGTTTTCATCATCGCCAACGATGTCGCCAAACAAGGCCATTTTGGGCAAGACACCGCGTTTGGATTTGGTCGTATAACCAACTGCGCGTAGATAACGCTCATCCAGATGTTCCAGGCCCGCCAGGATAGCGCCGCCCTTGCGGGTTTCGCTATCGAGATAATCCTTGATTTCAACGATACTCGGTATGGCATCACGTGCCTGGCCGAAGAATTCCAGGCAGACGGTGCGGGCAAATTTCGGCATCTTGTGCAGGATCCAGCGCGCCGACGTAATCAAACCATCGCAGCCTTCTTTTTGCACACCCGGCAAACCCGCCAAAAATTTATCGGTCACATCCTTGCCCAGACCTTCCTTGCGGAAGACGCGGCCCTTGATGTCGAGCTGCTCGGTCTTGAATGGCTGCTTTTCGCCCGGATGTGTCCATTCCAGCTTGAACTTGGCCATTTCCACATCATGGATTTTGCCCAAGTTATGCTCAAGGCGTGTGACTTCCAGCCAGTCACCATTCGGGTCCACCATGCGCCACGAAGCCAGGTTATCCAGCGCCGTACCCCACAATACCGCCTTCTTGCCACCTGCATTCATGGCGACATTGCCGCCTATGCACGAAGCTTCGGCAGATGTCGGGTCAACCGCAAACACAAAGCCTGCTTTTTCAGCCGCATCCGACACCCGTTTGGTAACCACACCGGCACCGGAATAAATCACCGCATAATCACGGTCCACACCGGGCAGGCGTGTCATTTCCACAGCACCCAGTTGTTCCAGTTTTTCGGTATTGATGACAGCCGACAAAGGCGTCAGCGGTATCGCACCACCGGTATAACCGGTGCCGCCGCCACGCGGGATGATGGTCAGACCCAGTTCGATACAGCTTTTGACCAGACCGGCCATTTCATCTTCGGTATCCGGCGTCAATACAACAAACGGATACTCGACACGCCAGTCAGTCGCGTCAGTCACATGCGATACCCGGCTCAGGCCATCGAACTTGATATTGTCTTTTGCGGTAAAACGCGCCAGCAGCCTGTTGGCTTTCTTGCGCAGATCATAGGTATCACGGAATTCTTTGGAAAAGGCAGCCACGGCCTTGCGTGCGCCCTGCACCAACATCTCTACGCTATTGCTGCGCTCGGCATCGGCATCATTGGCGGTGCTCAGGCGGCGTTTTTCAACTTCGGCCAGCCTGTGGTTCAAAGCATCTATCAGATCCTGGCGACGCTTTGGGTTATCCAGCATATCGTCTTGCAGATACGGGTTGCGACGTACTACCCAGATATCACCCAGCACTTCATACAGCATGCGTGCAGATCGCCCGGTCTGGCGTTTGCCGCGCAATTGATCCAGCAATTGCCATGCATCTTCACCCAGCAGGCGGATGACGATTTCGCGGTCAGAAAACGAGGTGTAGTTATAAGGAATTTCCCGCACGCGGGTAGGAGTGGCACCTTGGGGCGTGTCAGCAAGCAGGGCCTGGATTTGGGCTGGAGCGTTCATCAGTGACGTGGTTGGACGGATTTTTAAACATCCATTCTAACTTATTGCGATGCACCACGCTCCAACAGCCTTGAAGTTTATACGGTAATGAATGGTGTTTCTGGCAATTTTCCAAATGGAATTTGGTAAAAGCGCTCAGAAATAACGCAAAAGCGGCTATCTTTGCAAATTCATCACAATTGAGACCATGCAGAAGTCAGGTGAATAAATTTGATTTACATCGTTTGTCGTATTTTACACTTACCTGCAAGCCAGACTTGATCGTTTTTTACCAGAACTCATTCCATCAATACGTCAACAGGGATGAAATGAGTTCTACCTTCATTCTTGCACCAGATCATGACACGGCTCTGGCTTCTCCAAAGCCAGCAAGCAGAGCAAGAACCGCAAAAAGCATGGTGACGTTCTGCGACAGAACATCACCATCAAGCTACAATCAAACCATAATCAAACCACAATCAGCCCAGTAACGCCGGCGCAGTCTTGCCGTATTTCAATGTAGTTTCCACTGGCAACCAATTACCCGTCGATTCCTGGCGGCCTTGCAGCAAAAAGCGCGGGTGCGCTTCTTTGACGGCATCGGCAGCCGCCTTTGACAATTCACCGATCTTGCCTTTTTTAAGGCGGTTCACGACCAGGCCGATTTCTGTTTCTGTGAAATCGCGCAACATGTCGTAATCCCCATCGCTGTCACCAGCGACAAATACAGGGCCATAGCCTTTTTTGGCAACCAGTTCACGCTTGATGACAACAGATTTTCCTGGTCCCCAGTTCAAAGGCCAGTCTTTGCGGTAAGCATTTTTGTAGACATCGCCGTTTTGCTCAAGGCGCAGGCCCAGAACGTTTTCACGTTGTACGTGATAGCCATATTTTGGATTGGTCGCGAATACGGCAACCACATCTTCCAGCGAAGCGGTACTGACATACACGTCGAAACCGTTTTGGCGGAAAGTATCCATCAGTGTTGCCACTTCTGTACACAGGCGTATGCCATGAAAATGGGCGGTGGTGACAACTCCAGCTACGCCAGGCAGGGATGCCGGGCTGGTGTATTTGGTCTTGGTCAGGCTCATGCCCAAATTGGCATCATTCGATGCTTCTGCCAGGGCACTGACTTCGCTGACTGTCATATTGGCGAAGAAGTAGATGACCCATGGGTAACCGACATTCACGCCATGCGTGTCATTGACTGCTTCGTACAGGAGGTAGAGTTTGGCGCGAAAGTCCTGGAACTGTGCGGTTTCAGAGACTTCTTCCAGGCTGCGGCTACCCGCCATGCCTTTGTAGTTGCCATGCAGATAAGCGTAGTCACTGTCGAGGTCGGTGCAGATGCTTTCCAGGTCCAGTTGCTTGCCTGCGGCATTTTTGTAGTCCGCAGTAAAGTTACCAGCAGGTACATTTTGACGGATGATGGCAGAAAATTCTGCCGGGGTCAGCTTGAATGCCAGGTGATTAATCTGATACATCAGCAGCGCTTCTTCGCAGTCATTCATGATGCTGGTGTTATCCCAGTCAAACACGGCGTAAGGCTTGCGCTTGGCAGAATAGCTTTTGCTGGCACTGCCATGGCGCGTGATCAGGGACGCGACCAATTCACGGTTGCGTGGTGACCATTTTGCGGCATCCAGATATACATTGTTTGTTGGTGTAGCTGGTTTTGCCAGTGCTGGTGCGGCCAAGGTCGCAGTTGCTGCTGTGGCCACCAGGCCATGCAAAAATCCACGACGTGCTGGCCGGTTTGCTGATTTGCTATCTTGCATTTGATTTCCTTGTTATCGATATGCCTGAGCAAAAAGCTACGGCGGCCAGCCTGAAGGCTTTCAGGCAGACTAAAAGGCATATTTTTATTCTGTGAGGAAATCATGGTAAGCAGGAATTGTGACAAGCCTGTAAAACGGAAGCTTTTTTGGAAAAATCTATTAGAACTTATTTCATCAATAGGGATGAGTATATGTCAACACGCCCTAGCTACCGGGACGCTTGTTTGTCATAAATTGAATGTAAATGACATAAATGCACTTCAGATGGAGCAAACAGGCGTACCGGTAAATCACTCATGCCTATGCCACGGCTAGTCAGCAACTGGCGTTGATCAATCAAAGTGAACAAACCTTGGGCAAAGCGGCGTTCGCCCGAGCCGGGTGGCAAGACCAGGGGCATACCACCAGGCGTGGCAATCTGTCCGCCATGGGTATGGCCACAAAAAGCGATTTCAAAATCATGCTCGTCTATATGCTTGAGACCCAGCGGTGAATGCATGAGTAACAAGCGCACGTCCTGTGCCCCGGCAAAAGTGCTGTCAGCATCTGGCCTGCCAACCCCAGGTTCGTCCATACCACAGATGGAAATCTCAGCAAAAGGACCAGGCAAGCGCCGGTTTTGATTGACTAATACCTCAATACCGGCGTCTTGCAGGCAATTGACGATATGTACATCATCCAGCCACAAGTCATGATTGCCCATGACGGCAAACTTTGGGGTAAAGGGATTGAGCAAGCGCAAGGGCCCTGTCAAATGCCGCATATGTCTGGCATGCAGCGATACATAATCACCACCAAACAGGATCACATCCGGCTCAAAATCTGTAATGGCAGCAAATGCCTGTTCCAGCAAACGCACGTCCGTCAGCGGACCTGCATGCAAATCTGAAATAAAAGCCAGCTTACATGTGAAGCCCTGTGCCACAGGCAGGTAAAAATCACGCCTGTCCACATGTAAAACGCCCTGCAACTTCAGGGCATAGGCAATACGCGCAGCCCAGTTGTCCTGATAAAAAGCAGCTTCCAGCCGCTCACCTGCGCGCCGCCACCATGTGTAATAGTTACCACGTCCCATAGGTCTCGCGCATCGATCAGAGGATGTAAGTCAGAGGATGTAAATCAGACAATGTAAATCAAACGATGTAATTGGCAATGCTGCGCCAGAAACCGTCTGGCAGTTTCAGCAGCAGCCAGGTAATGAAGATGTAGCGCAGGCACTTGCCTATCGCCATATACATGACACTGGGCCAGAACGGCATTTTCAGCCAGCCGGCCAGGGTGCAGATGGGGTCGCCGATACCGGGCAGCCAGGACAGCAGCATGGTTTTTGGTCCAAAATGCTGTAACCAGCGATACCAGTAGCGTTCTTGTTCTTTTTCAAAAGCCTTCTTGGCGGCGTAACCCATGCCATAGTCAACCACGCCCCCCAGGGTATTGCCCACCGTTGCCACCAGAATCACCAGCCAGAAAATATCGGGATTGGCCTTGATAACGGCAAAAACCGCCGGTTCCGACCCCAGTGGCAATAAGGTTGCCGAGATAAAGCTGATCAAAAAAACCGATGTCAGGCCGATTTCAGGCAGGGCCAGGACGCTCAATAACCAGTGTATGCCTGCTTCTATCATCGTGGTTTGTCATGTCTGTAAAAGGCATCCATTATAATGGCGCCGGTAATTTCAATTAAGTAAGCATCAAATTAGGCATCAATCCGTCATTTTTAACCATAAATAAGACATCCATGAGCACCGATTATCTGAAGAAGATCCTGACAGCGCGCGTCTATGACGTCGCATTTGAAACCCCGCTGGAACTCGCATCCAGTCTGTCGGCACGCATGGATAACCGAATTTACTTCAAACGCGAAGACATGCAGAGCGTGTTCAGCTTCAAGTTGCGTGGTGCTTACAACAAAATTGCCCATCTCACCCCGACACAACTGAAGCGCGGTGTCATCTGCGCTTCTGCCGGCAACCATGCACAGGGCGTGGCCCTGAGTGCCAGCAAAAAAGGTTGCAAGGCTGTCATCGTCATGCCAACTACGACGCCACCGGTAAAAATTGATGCCGTGCGCACCCATGGTGGTGATCTGGTTGAAATCGTGCTGTTTGGTGATTCGTACACTGATGCCTATGGCCACGCACTGGAACTGGAGAAAAAACGCAAACTGACCTTTGTCCACCCCTTTGATGATCCGGACGTGATTGCCGGCCAGGGCACCGTGGGCATGGAGATTTTGCGTCAACACGCCGAACCCATCCATGCGATTTTTGTTGCCATCGGCGGCGGTGGCTTGATCTCCGGCGTGGCCGCTTACGTCAAGGCGGTACGGCCTGACATCAAGATCATCGGTGTGCAGACTACTGATTCTGATGCCATGGCACGCAGCCTGAAGGCTGGCAAGCGCATTACCCTGAATGATGTTGGACTGTTTTCAGATGGCACGGCCGTCAAACTGGTCGGTGAAGAAACCTTCCGCCTGGCCAAAATGTATGTGGATGAAGTCATTACCGTCGATACCGACGCCGTCTGCGCCGCCATCAAGGATGTATTCCAGGATACCCGCAGTATTCTGGAACCCGCCGGTGCGCTGGCTGTGGCCGGTTGCAAGGCTTATATAGAACGTGCCAAGGCCGACAAAAAGCCGCTGAAGAACGAAGCCCTGATCACCATCGCCTGTGGTGCCAACATGAACTTTGACCGCCTGCGCTTTGTCGCCGAGCGCGCCGAGGTCGGTGAAGCACGCGAAGCGGTATTCGCAGTGACCATCCCGGAAGAGCGCGGCAGCTTCCGCCGTTTCTGTGAACTGGTGGGTGCACGCAATGTGACGGAATTCAATTACCGCATCAGTGATGAAAAAGCCGCTCATATTTTTGTCGGCATACAAGTACACGACAAACAGGAATCTGGCAAAATTGCCAAGAATTTCGATAAACACGGCTTTCCGACATTGGACCTGACCCATGACGAATTGGCAAAATTGCATATTCGCCATCTGGTGGGCGGCAAAAGCAGTCTGGCAAAAGATGAATTGCTGTACCGCTTTGAATTCCCGGAACGTCCGGGCGCGCTGATGCGCTTTTTGAACAGCATGGCGCCGAACTGGAACATCAGTTTGTTCCACTATCGTAACCACGGTGCCGATTACGGCAGAACTTTAGTTGGTTTACAGGTTCCAAAGAAGGAAATGAAAGCATTTCGTGAATTTTTGGCAACATTGGGTTACCGCTACTGGGATGAAAGCAAGAATCCCGTTTATCAATTATTTTTAGGCTAATTATTTTTTAGGCTAATGAGGTTTGATTTAGCCTGAACAAGCAATAGCAACAACGAGCAAGACACTATGACAGATTCCATACCAGGCACGCCTGAACATTCTTTACTGGGCAAGCCCGCGACTTACAAGTCCGACTATGATGCCAGCCTGCTGTTCCCGATTTCCCGCAGTGGAAAAAGGGAAGAAATCGGGCTGACCGGCAGCCTGCCGTTTTTTGGCGTGGATATCTGGAATGCCTATGAAGTGTCATGGCTGAACCTGCGCGGCAAACCACAAGTGGCGATAGCCGCCATCACGGTACCGGCGGATTCACCCAATATTATCGAATCCAAGTCTTTCAAGCTCTACCTGAATTCGTTCAACCAGACCCGTCTGGCAGGCACCGATGCCCTGGTCAGCCTGTTGCAGGCTGACCTGTCCGCCGGCTTTGGTGCAGCGGTACAAGTCAAAGTGACGACACCGGATCAGTTTGAAAAACTGGCCATGCATGAACTGCAAGGGCATTTGCTGGACAGGCTGGATATTGAAGTCGACAGCTATACCCCGAACCCGGCACTGCTGAACGCCAATTTTGATGATGCGCCGGTAGAAGAAACCCTGATCTCGCATCTGTTGAAGTCCAACTGCCTGGTCACCGGCCAACCAGACTGGGGCAGTGTGCAAATCCATTATGTCGGCCCACAAATCGATCAGGAAAAACTGTTGCAATACCTGATAGGTTTTCGCGACCACAATGAATTTCATGAACAGTGTGTAGAACGCATCTTTGTCGACATCCTGCGTCAATGCAAGCCACAAAAACTGTCTGTCTACGCGCGCTACACGCGACGTGGCGGTCTGGACATCAACCCCTGGCGCAGTAATTTCAGTTCCGGCCAGGGCCCGGATAATCGCCGTAATGCACGCCAATAATGCACGCCAGTAATGCACGCCAATAAGCACACAAATAAGCACGCCAGTAAGTCAGCTACCGGCAATGGTTTTGCCAGGCTGGTGTGCACTTTTATTCATCACCATTTCAATATCTATTTATGCTGAAGTTCAAAAAAATTTCCCTGCGCGCTGCGCTATGCTTTTCCGGCCTGTTAGCCTGCCTGTCGTCTCAGGCACAAACCAGTAGTCAGGATGACATGGGCTGGTGGGACAGCTCCAAAGCCAAGGCCAACAAGATCCTTGATGAAGGCGGGCTGCAACTGATGGTGGCCGGCTACACCCACCATGGCCGTGGCACCTATACCGCTGCCAGGATCGCCGAATTAAATGAGCGTACCTGGGGTATGGGCTTTTCCAAAGCCATACGTGACAAGCTTGATAATGAAGAATTCCTGTATGGCATGGCCATTTCAGATTCCCATTACCGTCCACAGTTGATGGCTGGTTATGCCTATCAGTGGATGAAACCCCTGGGTGACAAAGTCGAAGTAGGTGGCGGTTGGACCGGCTTGCTGATCAGCCGTACTGATTACTTCAGCAGCTTCCCCTTCCCTGTCATCTTGCCGGTCGCGTCCATAGGCACCCGCAGCAGTAAACTGATGGCAACCTATGTGCCACGTTTTTCCAAGAACAAGGGCAATGGTGACGTCCTGTTCCTGTTTGCGCGCTTTGACCTGAATTGAGCAGACCATTGAGTGGATGCGGGAAGACATCATCAGACTGATCGTTTGATATATTTTTAATATGCTAGCTAATTGCCATCATTGTCCTCGACAGTTGCTTGATGTAAAGTAGTCAGACTTATTACCCATTAAGATTGTTGTCGTGATATCACCGATACCGTTTTCCACCAGTAGCATGCGCGAGCATATCGTCAGTGATGACTGGCATATGGCATTGCTGGAAAACAATCCGGATGCGATGTATGTCCTGATAGATGACAATCTGGTGTATGCCAACCCCGCCGGTACGGAACTGATGCGGGCAGCAGACCAGCAACAATTGATAGGATTGAAGCCGGAAGCCTTCCTGCATGGCCAGCACCATGAAGGTGCCAGGACCATCTTGCAAAAGTTGCGTAAAGAAGGCGCGCAAAGCAAGCATGTCTGCCAGTGCATACGGCTGGACGGCCAGTTGCTGGACATAGAAGTGCGTGGCACCCAGTTCAGCTTCAACCAGCAGACGGCCATCTTGCTGACAGCACGTGAAATCAATACCCGCCACGGTACCACCGTCACCGCCTTGCAGGTGCCAGACCAGGTACGCTATAAATCCAGCCGCGTGCACGAAGCCCTGCATCACGAGAAAGAAATTCTCGAGATGATCGCGCTCGACAAGCCGCTGGCCGATATCCTGGAAGATGTCTGTGACCGCATGGAAAGGCTGCTCGACAACGGTGCCCTGTGTGCGATTACCCTGTATGACAGCAGCAGCCAGCAATTGAGCCTGGGGGCCGGGCCTTCGCTGCCAGACGGTTTTACTGCACTGCTAAGTAACCTGCCTGTCAATACCAGTTCAGGTTCGGCATCGGCAGCGATTTTTTATGAGCGCACTACCATCGTCCAGGACATCGCGGTCAGCCCCTTGTGGAAAAACCTGCGCGAACCGGCGCTGCGTTACGGCTTGCGTTCTTGCTGGTCGTTGCCGATCACCACCGCCTTCAACAGCCTGCTTGGCACCATTGATGTGTATCACCAGATGGTGCATAGCCCGAATGAAGACGAACGCGCCATGATCATGGATGCCTGCGATCTCATCGGCCTGGCGATCGACAAAAAGAATATGGAACAAAGCCTGGAGGAAAGCGAAGAACGCTATCGCTCCGTGGTAACCAACCTCAGCGAAGGCATCATGGTGATAGGCCCGCACGGCCAGATCCTGACCTGCAATCCCAGTGCCCAGCGCATCCTGAAGATAGAGGACATCAACACCGTAGGCCGGCGCCATCGCTACTTCCGCAATATCCTGGGTGACGAAGGTCAGTCGATACGCATGGGTGATGACCCGGCATCCGTAGTTTTTCGCAGCAGAACCCCTATCCTGAACCTGTCCATGGGGGTGGAGCTGCGTGATGGCTCTGTAGTCTGGTTATTGGTCAATGTGCTGCCTATCAACAAGAAAAGCAGTGCCTCGGTATCGGCAGTACTGATTTCATTCACCGACACCACCGAAGTCCGCGAAACGCAAAAGCAGTTGAATTTCATGGCCTCGTTTGACGCCTTGACAGGTTTACCCAACCGCCACCAGTTAAACCAGCGCCTGGTCAAGGCCCTGTCGAGCGCCAAGCGCACGCAACACCGGCTGGCCCTGCTCTTCCTTGATCTGGACCGCTTCAAGAACGTCAACGACACCGCCGGTCATGCTGCTGGGGACACCCTGTTGCGCGATGTATCATCGCGCCTGAGCTCATGCATACGCGCCAGCGATATGCTGGCCCGTCTGGGTGGTGATGAATTCGTGATTGTGGCGGAAGCCTTTGAAGATGCCACACAGCTCAAGGACCTGGCCGAACGCGTACTGGCCCGCATGCGCGATCCTTTCGTCATTGAAGGCAACGAATACCATCTCGGTACCTCGATAGGCATCGCCGTTTATCCGCACGATGGTGAAGATGGCCCGACGCTGATGCGCTGTGCCGATTCGGCGATGTACCATGCAAAAGAATCCGGACGCAACAATTACCAGTTCTTCACCACCGAACTGAATGTACGTGCCCAGCACCGCTATGCGCTGGAAACCAATCTGCGTCGTGCCCTGACAGAAAATGAATTCCTGGTGTATTACCAGCCCAAGATATCCCTCAGCACGTCACGCATCGTCGGTGCGGAAGCCCTGATGCGCTGGCAGATGCCGGATGTGGGCCTGGTACCGCCGAATGAATTTATCCCCATCTCTGAAGAAATCGGACTGATCCTGCCATTGGGTCGCTGGATATTGCGCCAGGCCTGCCTGCAGACGCAGTTATGGCGGCAACAGTATTCGCCTGACCTGGTCATCAGCGTGAATATCTCGCCCAAGCAGTTTCAGGACCCCGGCCTGCCCAAATATATAGAACAGGTTTTACAGGAAGTCGGTTTGCCGCCTACCGCCCTGCAACTGGAAATTACCGAAGGTCTGCTGATGGGGGATATTGATCTGCTGTTGCCGGTCTTTGACGCCATCAAGAAGCTGGGCATCAGTATTTCACTTGATGATTTCGGCACAGGCTTTTCTTCTTTATCCTATTTACAACGTTTCCCTATCGACAACCTGAAGATAGACCGCTCCTTCATTCGTGACATCCCTGACAACCAGGATTCGGTCATCCTCACCCATGCCATTATCGCCATGGCAAATGCACTGGGCATGAGTGTCACAGCGGAAGGTGTGGAAAAAGCGGACCAGATGTTCTTCCTGGCTGACTCTGGTTGCCAGGAAATGCAGGGCTTTTATTTCAGTCAACCCTTGCCTGTCGATAAATTCGAAAAATTGCTAAGTGACAATGTTCGGTAAAAGTGTTCGTCAAGTTTTACGCATAGCAGCCAAAAGAAGCCTATAATTTGTCAAAACCCAACTTTGTGCACTGCACCATTCTGCTGTAAACCGATCTTGCACCATGACGAATATTGCAAAAATCCTGCCTCTCAACAACGTACTTCTGGATTTGGAAGTCTCCAGCAAAAAAAGAGCATTTGAACAGGCCGGGCTGTTATTTGAAAACAATTGCAGCATAGCGCGCTCCGTTGTTTCCGATAATCTGTTTGCCCGTGAACGCCTGGGCTCCACTGGATTGGGGCATGGTGTGGCAATTCCTCATGGTCGTATCAAGGGCTTGAAAGCCCCGATCGCTGCGCTGGTCAGGCTGAAAGAAGCCATCCCGTTTGAATCGCCCGACAGCCAGCCCGTCAGCCTGCTGATCTTCCTGCTGATGCCGGACAATGTCACCCAGCAGCATCTTGAAATTCTGTCCGAAGTGGCGGAAATGCTGTCCAATGAAAGTTTCCGTGATACGCTCAATACGGAAGTCAGTGCTGCTGCCATCTATGAAAGTATCATGGCATGGCGGCCTGATTTGCCAGAAGCGCCCTGATTTCACCTACAAGTGACCACGGCAAGTCCGTTTGGCCGGCCAGTTTGGTCATGCTTTTGCTGAAATCCTGACACCGACAGCCCATATCGCCATGCCATCACTGACAGAATTAACCGTACAAAAAATCTACGACGACAATCGTGACACCATGCAGCTGGGCTGGTTTGCCGGCTTTTCTGGTGCCGACAAGCAGATTACCGGCGACGCCGCTTCATCCGCGGATCAAGTCGGGCATTTGAATCTCATCCATCCGGGCCGGATTCAAGTACTGGGCCATCAGGAATTATCGTATTACAACCGCCTGTCGAATGCCTCACGCAACAACCTGATGCGTGAACTGGTCGCAGGTGCGCCGCCAGCACTGATCGTCGCCCAGGGGCTGGATTCACCGCCAGCCTTTCTGACGACTTGCGACGACAATAATATCCCCCTGTTTTCCACCCCTTACCCATCCGCCCAGGTCATTGATTACCTGCGCGTTTATCTGTCCAAAAAACTGGCGCAGCGCATCACCATGCATGGCGTGTTCATGGATGTGCTGGGGGTAGGTGTGCTGATCACCGGTGAATCTGGTCTGGGTAAAAGCGAGCTGGGTCTGGAATTGATTTCACGCAGCCATGGGCTGGTAGCCGATGATGCCGTCGAATTTTCGCGCATCGCCCCCAACATGATAGAAGGCCGTTGCCACGAGCTGTTGCAAAACCTGCTGGAAGTGCGCGGCCTGGGCCTGCTGGATATCAAAACCATTTTTGGTGAAACCGCAGTACGCCGCAAGATGCGCCTGAAACTGATCGTGCATCTGGTCCGCCGCAGTACGCTGGAAGAAAATTACGAACGCCTGCCCATCGACTCACAAACCGAAGAAGTACTGGGTTTACCAATCAGGAAAGTAGTCATCCCGGTTGCCGCCGGTCGCAATATTGCGGTCTTGCTGGAAGCGGCGGTACGCAATACCATCTTGCAATTACGTGGTATAAATACTCTGGAAGATTTCATGGAACGTCAGCGACGTGCCATGGAAAACGGTGACTGAATATCCACTAAGTACACTCTATGGAAATCCTGCTTATCTCCGGCATATCCGGCTCGGGCAAATCAGTCGCCCTGAATGTGGTAGAAGATGCCGGTTTTTATTGTGTCGACAACCTGCCGCCCAGCCTGCTGGCCGATCTGGTCACCACCCTGACGCGGGAAGGCATACCTTCCGCCGCTGTCGCCATCGATACCCGCAGCGCCCATTTGCTGACCAACCTGCCGCAAGCCATACAAACCCTGCGCGATCAGGGGCATGATGTCAAAGTCCTGTTCCTGACGGCCAGTACTGAATCACTGGTGGCCCGCTTTTCAGAAACCCGTCGCAGCCATCCCCTGTCACATCGTCTTGGCCTTGACAAGGAACCTGGCGACAGGCTCAGTCTTACTGAATGCATACAGGAAGAACGCGAGATACTCTCAGGCATACAAGTGGTCGCCCACGTCATCGACACCAGCGACCTGTCTGCCAACAAACTGCGCGCCTGGGTCAAGGATGTCATACAGGTAGGCCATACACCGCTGACGCTGATGTTTGAATCCTTTGCCTTCAAGATCGGCGTGCCACTGGATGCTGATTTTGTTTTCGATGTCAGGATGCTGCCCAATCCGCATTATGACCCCCACCTGCGCCCTTTGACTGGCCGCGATGAACCGGTGATCCAGTACCTGAAAGAGCAAGCCATGGTGCACGAGATGTTTGCCGACATCAGCCAGTTCATCGCCAAATGGCTACCCGCCTTCAAGCGCGATAACCGCAGCTACCTGACCGTTGCCATAGGCTGCACCGGTGGCCAGCACCGGTCCGTGTATATGGTGGAAAAACTGGCCGCACACTTCAAGGCGCAAGAACAGGTTCTGGTCAGACACAGACGTCTGACTTAAACCTGCACCATGCCATAGTCAAAGCCAAAGCCTCAGTGCATCACCACCCTGCGCATTTTTTGTGAGATATAAGCCAGGCTGAACAGACTCATCAGCGCACATACCAGGAAAGCGATACCGACCGCCAGCGGGCTTAAAGTTTCGCCCTTCAACACCTGGTTCATCATCTGGTTTTGCGCCAGTACCGGCACCCACTGGAACCATGCAGGTTCCCTGCCCGGGAACAGGATGGGCACCAGGGAAACGAAGGGGATGAACATCGTCACCAGTTGGTTGCGTACCTGGGCTTCCTTGTAGCTTTTACAGTCCAGCGAAACGGCAATCTGTATCGCTGCCATGCTCGCGGCCAGTGGCAACAGCACAAACAGAAAGCCCATGGCATCTTTGAAATTGAACTGAAATTCAGCCCGCAGGGTTTCATTGTGGATCAGCCATTGCGATGGAAAGAAGCTGAAGATGGTCAGCACCACCACCCCCATGCCAACGATGGCGACCGCCCCCCATTTGCCTATCGTCAGTTGCCAGCCATTGACGGGGTTCATCATCAATGGTTCCAGCGAACCACGTTCGCGCTCACCGGCAGTGGTATCAATCGCTGCATACATGCCACCCAGCACAATCGCCATCAAGACCATCATGGGCAACATGGTGGTCACCGTGGCCTTGCGTTCGTCCGGTTTTTTCAAATGCCGTTCACGGACATCGATACGCTGCAATAATTCGATAGAAACCCCACGCATCAGCAGACCCATGGTAGCAGTCTCTTGCGCATAGGCATCCAGCAGGCGGCGCAAGGGGCGCACGCCAAATTCGGCTGGACGGTTCGAGGTGTCATAGGCAATTTCCACTGTGGCTTTATCGCCTGCGGCCAGCTTGTCATCAAAATCATCCGGGATCAGCAATACCGGCTGATCGAGTTCCTTGCTTTGTGATTTCGCTTCGTAGTCAGGCGGCGCAGTTTTCAGCTTGTAACCCTGGCGGGCAATAAAGTTTTCCAGCCCGCGTGCATGTTCAATACCGATGACCATGACAGAACGTTTTTCTTCCTGCGATTCAACCTGCGACAAAACCACAGAAAAAATCAGCAACATCAACGGCACACCAAGCAGGGAACTGATGAGTGCCACCAGCAAGGTGCGGCGGTCCCGCAGGGCGTCACGCAGCTCCTTGCGCAAAATAGCTAAGCTCGCTCTCATCAATTTACTCCTGACTGAGATGGTTGAGGATGCAGGAACGCCAGTTTGACGAATGCATCTTCAAAATTATTTTCGCCGGATTGCTGTAGCAATTCTTCTACCGTGCCATGGGCCACATCCTTGCCCTGCGCAACAATCACTACCTGGTCACACAGGCGTTCGACTTCCTGCATGATGTGGGTAGAAAAGATGATGCATTTGCCACCGCCTTCGGACGAACGCAGGAAGCGTAAAAACTCTCTCAGGGCCCGCGTCGCCACCACGTCCAGGCCATTGGTCGGTTCATCCAGGATAATGTTTTTCGGGTCATGCACCAGTGCCCGCGCCAGCGCGGTTTTCATGCGTTCGCCCTGGCTGAAGCCATCGGTACGCCTGTCCAGCAGAGCCTGCATGTCCAGCCAGTGCGCCAGTTGCTGCGTGCGCTGTTCGGCCAGACCTGCGTCCATACCATGCAACAGGCCGTAGTAGAGGATATTTTCCCTGGCAGTCAGGCGCGGGTACAGGCCACGCGCATCAGACAGCACCCCCATCTGCGATTGGGTGGATGATGTACCGGCCTTGACAGCAGTACCATCGACCATGATCTCACCCTTGTCGGCCTGCAACAGGGCTGCGATCATGCGCAGGCTGGTGGTCTTGCCGGCACCATTCGCCCCCAGCAGACCGGTGATGCAGGCATCATTTGCAGTAAAGCTGACGCCATCAACAGCCCGTACCACTTCGCTGGATTTTTTCATCAGGCCCAGGCTGCGCGCGACATTGGTCAGGGCGCTGCCGGATGATTTGCCCATGCGCACAAATTCCTTGTGGAGGTCTTTGACAATAATCATGGTTTGGGCTCCTCTTTCAGCTTCTCCCTGGGCCCGGCCTTGTCAGCGTTTTTGTCTGCGGCCTTGTCTGCGGCTTTATCGGTCTTTGCCACTACGGGTGCCTGCCATGCCAGCGCCCTTGGTATCTGGCGCACACATTTGGTGTCCACCTTGAGGGCCTCATCCTCTTCCTTGGCATTCAGGAAGCGATGCACGACATCCCGCACACAACCCTGTGCCAGCAAACCATGGCCGGCATTCTCTATCTGCACATGGCGTGCTTTTGCACCCAGTGCTTTGGCAACGGCTTCGCCATGTCTGGTCGGTGTCACCGGATCAAGGCCACCACTGAACAGCAAGACCGGCGATGCACTCAAGGGGATGGTAAAGAACGCAGCAGGAATGTCGGCACGTGGCCATTTTTTACAAGTCTGGGTATACATCTCTGCCATCAGCTTTTCAAAGTCATCATTCGCAGGCAAGCTACCTCCCTGTGCAAACGCTTCACCACACCAGACAGAAAAATGCATGCCGTAGGCAATACCACCCGGCCCCGGCAGGCTGGTGGCGCCGCTCATGGTAATCAGAGGTGCATAGTTACCCTGTTCGGCCTGTGTCAATGCATACGGCAAGGCCGACAGCGAAGTCGGGCTGTACAGTGTCTTGTGCACCAGACCCAGCAAACCATCACGTGTCATCTCGAACTTAAGTGGTGTGCCCAGACGCGGATGTGGCATGCTGACTTTTTGCGGCTGGCTGGCCAACAGTTTTTTCCAACGCTGTGCCAGATCGGGGTAACTGGCATTGCAGGCTGCTTCTTTCACGCAATCTCTGAACAGGGCATCGAGGGCCTTTTGCGCGTCGGAACTGGCCAGGCGCATATCGGGCGGTACCACACCATCCAGTACCACGCGACGCACTGATTGTGGAAACTGACGCAGGTATTCCAGACCTGCACGTGTACCATACGACGCGCCGACCAGGTTGATACGGCCATAGCCTTGTCGCTGGCGCACTGCTTCCAGATCCTGCACGGCAATGCTGGTACTGAAATACTGCAAGTCGCCATAAGGCAGGGCCTGCAACTGGCGCAGGCAATCATCGGTGAGTTTGACTTTTTGCTCGGGCGACAAGACTTCATCTGCTTTTTCCAACGCCGGGCATTCCAGCGGCGCGCTGCGGCCGGTACCACGCTGATCAACAAACACCAGGTCACGGCGGCGGTTCATGCGGGCCAGCAAACCATTCGCCCAACTGGCGACATTGATGGCACTCTGCCCCGGCCCGCCAGCGAGCAGGAACACCGCATCCTGCAATTTATTCCTGTCCTGGGAAGGAATGACAACATAATGAATGTCTATCTTTTTGCCACCCGGCTCTGCCGGGTCCAGTGGTCTTTGTATCTGACCACATTGCACTTCCTGCGGAAAATCCGGCAGGCGGCAAGGTTTGGTCACAGCGGCATGGGCGGCCACTGAAGTACACAGGGCAAACCCGGACAAAAGTCTGAGTATCAAACGTTTCGACAAAGCAGTCTCCTGACTAATTTTGATTTCTACGCATGTACACAGATGCAGGTACATGGCATCAGCATCTGCTGATTTTATACACTAATTATTCGCCATCCGTAGCAATCGCATCGAAAGCCAAACTGCCTTGCGTGCCAAGTGACATCAACAGATTTTTTATAGGGGCGGGCAAAGCCAGTTGCCCGGCATCATGCAGGTTTTGCCAGCTATGATCATCTTCTGAAATCATCGCATGGCGTTCAGACAATTGCACCTGCACCGGCAGAATCTGTAATTTGAAATGGGTGAACGCATGGCTGACCACAGGCAACACCCGGATGCTGGCGATCACGCCAAAGCGGCCAACCTTTTGCTTCAGTTCGGCCATTTGCGCATCGACAGAAATCATGGCATCGCCATATTCCTGCATGCCTGCCAGTTCCGGCAAAGACAGCAGGCCACCCCAGATGCCAGTTGGCGGGCGGCGTTCCAGCAATACCTGCTGACCATCCTGTACCACCAGCATGATGGCCTGTTTTTCTTTCTGGGCTTTTTTGGGCTTGCGTTCAGGCAGTTCCGCTGTCCTGCCTAGTGCATACGCCTGGCAGCGATCCTGGAACGGGCATTGCGGGCATTTGGGGCTGCTGCGGACACACAATGTCGCTCCCATGTCCATCAAACCCTGGGTATAGGCTTCAATGCCTTGCGCCGGCAATAAGGTCTGTGCCAATTTCCACATCTGGTCTTCTACCGGCTTGCTGCCAGGGTAACCATCAATGGCAAAGACGCGGGCCAGCACGCGCTTGACATTACCGTCAAGAATTGCCGCTACCGTACCATATGAAAATGCAGTAATGGCAGCTGCTGTGGAACGGCCTATGCCAGGCAATTCCTGCAACAGTGCGGAATCAGCGGGGAATTGTCCCTGGTATTTTTCCACCACCTGTTTTGCACACTGGTGCAGATTGCGCGCACGGGTGTAATAGCCGAGGCCGCTCCAGTGCTCCATGACTTCTTCCACCGGGGCGGCAGCAAGCGCAAACACTGTAGGGAATGAGCTCAGGAAACGCTGGTAATAAGGAATGACCGCAGTGACCTGGGTCTGCTGCAACATGATTTCAGACAGCCAGACGCGATATGCTTCACGGCTCTGCTGCCACGGCAGGCCGTGCCGGCCATGCTGCTTTTGCCATGCGATCAGTCGGGAAGAAAAATCGGGGTCAGGTGCAACAGGATGGCTTTCTGTCGCCATCCTGTTTGCTGATACAGTAGACTTCATCTATCAGGCAGCGACCCTGAGTGCACTCAGCTCTGCGGTCAGTGCATTTTTGAGACTTGTTTCGAGTTCAGTCAATGAACTCTTTTGCGCATCGATGTCTGCCTGCATGGTCTCAAAAGACTTGATCTTGTCTTCCAGACTGTCAGTCGCCACATGTATTCTTTGTATCGACTGCATGCGGTTTTTCAACTGGCTCTTGTGTTCACGGATCTGTGCTTCCAGCGGTGCCATGACGACTTTCTGCCAGGCTTCGACATCGCGATTGGCCTGCAAAAAGCTTTGCTTGACCCTGGCAGCGACCGAATCAAAGAATTTATGCATGAGCACGACTTGCGGCGTGGTCAGCATGGTCGCGGTACTGAACTGTTTCTGATACACAGCTTCAATCGCTTCGACTTCCTTGATGTATTTGTCGAGCGAGAATGGCATCGGTGCAGACAATGCCAGACCATGCTCGGTTGAAAATTTGCGGTACATGATAGTCATCATTTCCGAAATTTCATCGGTCTTCTTGTTCGAAGTCAGCAGGTTCAGTTTGACCTGGGCAAAGAAATGCTTGACTGAATCACGCAGGCCAATAGAGAACTTGCTCTTTTCCATGGCTTCACGCGATTTGCGTATTTCTTCACGCAAAATGTCCATACCAAGACTGGTATAGACCTCGGTAGACAGGCGAGTGAATACCGAACGTGTCCCCTGCATGCGCAAGAGGCTGGCGTCGAATTCTTTTTTCTCGGCATCGATACGCTTCATCATGTGTTCAATGACGTTCATATTCTTGCCGCGCAGACTCTTCAGTTCCATCATCTGTTCGACCACGCTACGGCTGCGGGCAGAAATAATGGCCTGCTGACCACTGGTGATTTCATTCACTTCAGACGTCAGTTGGGCACGGATGATGTTTTGCTTGGCTGGTATCAATTCCTTGGACAGTGCATATTCCAGTGTCGGCAGGCGGCTGCGGGCCAGCAAAGGCGCATCCTTGTTGATCTTGGCGACCAGACCTTTTTGCGCAGAAATCGGGAATACCTGCTTCTCGTCTATGGACAGGGTATGCGCAACGGTGCTGATCTGGCGCACGATCTGTGCTTCCACTTCTTCCGGTGTGCGCAACTCGTCCCACATGCTGTCTATCTTGTTGAGTACGACCATGCGACCAGGGCCATTGCCGATATGATTGCGCCAGACATCAATATCGCTCTTGGTCACGCCGGTATCGGCGGCCAGGATAAACAATACGGCATGCGCATTCGGGATCAGGTTCAGCGTCAGCTCAGGTTCGGTACCGATGGCATTCAGACCAGGGGTATCGACGATGATCAGACCTTCTTTCAGCAGCGGATGCGGGAAATTGATAATGGCATGGCGCCATTGGGAAATTTCAACCAGGCCGTCTTCATCCACTTCCAGCGCGGCATCAGGATCGTTTTCATCAAACAAGCCATAATATTTTGCCAATTCTATGCTGACTTTTTTGGTCTGGCTCACCTGTTTGAAGGCTTCCAGCATGCCATCACCAGAATTGATATTCAGAGGCAGCACGGTCCAAACATGGCTTTGGCCCTTGTATTCGCTGGTGGACTGGGCTTCAGCCCGGGTTTCTATAGGCAGCAGGCGTATGCAGGGCGGTATCGTATCGTCATACAATAACTCGGTCGGACACATGGTGGTACGACCGGCGGATGATGGCAAAATACGCTGACCGTAGTCGGCAAAGAAAATCGCATTGATCAACTCTGACTTGCCGCGTGAAAATTCTGCAACAAAAGCGATGGACAGCTTGTCGTCAACCAGTCTTTCCATCAATCGGGCAATACGCTGGTCACTGGCGGCATCGGCCATATCCGATCCATGTATCCACGTACGATACTGCTCCAGCGCTTTCACCACTCCTTTGCGCCAGTCGCTGTACTCCTGGAATTTCTGAACCAGATTGCTCATGTTCCCCTCAGTTAACTTTTTTAATTTTCCAAGTATATATGGAAGCTCTGAAAAAATACGCGTAAATTGAATTTTGACTACATTTCAGACCGTTTGACGGGCTTATTTCTGACATTTTGCGCAATAAAAGCTGCTGCGCTGCCCCTGACGTATCTGTCTGATGGTCTGGCCACAGATTTTGCAGGCCTCTCCAGTTCTATCATAGACGAAATAAGACTGTTGGAAATAGCCGCTCTGGCCATCCACGCCCAAAAAGTCTTTCAAGGTGCTACCACCCTGCGCGATGGCGGCGGCCAGGGTCTCCCGGATAGCATCAGCCAGCAAAGTATAGCGCGCCAGACTAATGCGTTTGGCCGAGGTTTTAGGGTTGATACCCGCCTTGAACAGGCTTTCTGATGCATAAATATTACCAACACCCACCACAATATCGCCCGCCAGCAGCACCTGCTTGACCGGCGCGCTGCGCTGACGTGTCTCGCGATATAGCAATTCCGGGCTGAAACCAGGCTCCAGTGGCTCTACGCCCAATTGCCGCAAGAGCAGATGCTCATCAATGCCACCATCAGCCGCTGCATGCCAGAGTACCGCACCAAAACGGCGCGGATCGGTCATGCGCAAGGCCATGTCACCAATGACAATATCAATATGATCATGTTTGGCTGGCGGCACATCTTTTTGCAAGACCCGCAAATGTCCCGACATGCCAAGGTGAATCAATACGCAGCCGTGCTGAAAATGCAATAAAAGATATTTACCACGCCTGCCTGTGGCCAGAATGCGCTGGCCAGTCAGCAATGCAGGCAGATCTGGCGGGAAAGGCCAGCGCAAACCTTCTCTGCGGAGGATGACCTGACTGACGGTTTTACCGGTCAGGTGAGGCGCGACGCCGCGTCTGGTAACTTCTACTTCAGGTAATTCTGGCATGGGCGGGAACTTTTACCATTACAATTTGACACAGTGTAATAACATGGCTGAACCCACAGCTTTTCAGCTTCAGCGTAAAATCAATCATCTTTTCTGTTAAATCCGGGCTCGTTTTGAAAACATTTCCAGCATTACTTCCTACTTCTATTGTATCCGTTCTGCGGCCGGCATCATGGCTATTGAGTGCGGCACTGGTCACGGGATGCGCGTCCATGGGCCAGCAGGGCACAGATCCCGCCGGCGATGCCAAGCACGCCAACGACGCCGCACAGGCTGCCCTGTCAGCAGAAAAAACCCTGAACGGGGTGACGGCTGATGTCTCGCTGCCTGAAGACAAATTACCCGAAGTAGCACTGTCTGAAGAATTATTTTACAAGATCATCACCGCTGAAATCGCCTATCAGCGAGGCAGTTGGCAAGGTGCATATGTGACGCTGTATTCGGTTGCCCAGCAAACCCGTGATCCGCGTGTCGCCCGTCGTGCAGCAGAAATCGCCCTCAGCGCCAAGCAGGCAGGCGAGGCGCTGGCGGCCATACGTCTGTGGCGTGAATTCGCGCCAAATTCTAATGAAGCCACCCAGTATTACCTGGGCTTTATGGTGATGAATAACAATCTGGCTGAAATCCAGAGCGTGTTTACAGAAAAACTGAAAACTGCCGACCCCAAAATGCACGGCATACTGATGTTGCAGGCCCAGCGCCTGCTGTCCCGTGCACGTGACAAGAACGCGGCCTTTGACGTACTGGAAGAAATTCTCTCGCCGTACAAGAACAGTCCGGATGCCCATCTGGCACTGGCCCAGGGCGCTTATACCAAAGGTGACAACAAGCGTGCCGTGAGCGAAGCGCAAATGGTGCTGGACACCAAGACTGATTCGCAACTGGCTATTCTGACCATCGCCCAGGCGTCATCACAACAGGATGCAGCCAAGGCCATGACGGCCTTTTTGCAAAAAAATCCGACCGCGCGTGATGTCCGCCTGGCCTATGCCAGCATCCTGATCGATCTCAAGCAACTGGATAAAGCCACCAAAGAATTCGAGCAAATCGCACGTGATAGGCCGGATGACAACAACGCCACTTATACGTTGGGCGTGTTGTTCATGGAAAGAAACCAGCCTGCCGAGGCAGAAAAATATTTCGTCCAGTATCTGAAAACCCTGGAAGCCAAACCAGGTGAAGAACGTGACCCGACCAATGCCCTGGTCAATCTGGCGCGTATCGCCGGTGAGCGCAAGGACTATAAGGCTGCGCAGGACTGGTTGTCCCAGGTGGAATCGTTTGATGGCCGCAATACCGCCTGGTTCAATGTCCAGATGCGACGCGCCTTCCTGTACGCCAAAGAAGGCAAGCTGGACGAAGCAAGGCAGTTTTTGCGTACCGTAAAAGCCTCGAATGAGGCGGAACAGACCCAACTGGTACAAACCGAAGCACAACTGCTCAAGGACGCTGGCCAGCCCGATCAGGCCAAAGCCATTTTGCAAGAAGGTATACAGCAACAGCCCAATAATCCTGACCTGCTGTACGATTTTGCCATGCTGGCTGAAGCGCAAAAAGACATCAGCGCCATGGAAACTTCACTGCGCAAGGTGATAGAGCTCGCACCCAACAGCCAGCATGCCTACAATGCGCTCGGCTATTCATTTGCCGACCGCAATATCCGCCTGGATGAAGCATCGACGCTGATAGAAAAAGCCAACCAGTTGGCACCGGATGATCCATTTATTCTGGACAGCCTGGGCTGGGTCAAGTTCCGTCTGGCAAAATACGATGAGGCTGAACTGGCATTGCGTCGCGCCTATGAATTGCGGCCTGATGCCGAAATCGCCGTACATCTGGGCGAATTGCTGTGGACCATGGGACAGAAAGATGATGCAAAAAAAATCTGGCGCGACGCCCAGAAAAAAGACCCGGAAAATCAGACCCTGAAAACCACGCTGGACAGACTGAAGGTCAAACCCTGAGCCCGGCATTCCGCGCTTAGCTGACTTGGCTTGATTGATTATTCAGACTGATTTTGCCCGGCACGCGACACGCATATGCCATGTATGCTTGCGCCGGGCACATTAACCACGTCTGCGCCCTGGCGCAACGACCATACACGGACAACGATGCATAACAAGACACGCTTGCCCCAGCATATTGCAGCCTGTGCCTGCCTGCTGCTCAGCAGCGCCTGTACCAGCCTGCCACAGCCATCGTCGACGACTAACAGTCCGGCCACGGTACCGCTAACCACCCAGCAAACAACTGCCAGCACTGCCCGCACCTACCAGCAACAGATACAGATCAGCGGCAGAATCACCGTGCTGTACCAGCAAGCTGACAAGCCACAAAGCATGCCTGGCAGTTTTGAGTGGGAACAAGACAAGGACGGCATACGTATTACCCTGATATCTCCTTTGGGGCAAACCATGGCCAGAATCACTCAGACAGCGCAAGGTGCCCGGCTGGAACAGGATGGCAAGGAAACCCGTCAGGCTGCCGATCTCGACCTGTTACTGCAAGATACCCTGGGCTGGTCCCTGCCAGTAGCCGGTCTGCGTGACTGGTTGCAAGGCTTCGTGGCAAAAGATGGCAAAACCGCCATGCCATTGCAAGCCCAGGACCAGACTATTGACGCCCAGGGCTGGAAATTGCGGTATGCGACCTGGCATGAGCAACCCAGCTTTCCAAAACGTATCGATTTGCAAAGATATACCAGCCAGGCTGGCGACATCTCCATCCGTATCGTCATCGACCAATGGAAATGATACGCACACTGAAGCAGTGCCCTGCCCCCGCCAAACTGAACCTGTTCCTGCATGTGACGGGCCGCCGGCCAGATGGTTACCATCTGCTACAGACTGCCTTTCAACTGATAGACCGCTGCGATTATCTGGATGTGGAAGTGCGTGACGATGGATTTATCCACCGCTGCAATGACATACCCGGCGTGCCTGCCGACAGCGATTTGATTGTAAGGGCAGCCAGATTATTGCAGGCGCATGGCAGCTGTAGTCTGGGAGCGAACCTGACCCTGCACAAGCAACTACCCATGGGCGGCGGCCTGGGTGGCGGTTCTTCAGACGCGGCAACCACCTTGCTGGCACTGAATCATTTATGGAATACCGGCCTGACAAGAGCAGAACTCATGGCACTGGGCTTGCAACTGGGTGCCGATGTACCCTTCTTTTTGTTTGGCGAAAACGCCTTCGCTGAGGGAGTGGGTGAAGAATTGCAGGCTTTAAACACCGCTGAAGACTGGTTTGTGGTGCTGGAGCCCGGCGTACAAGTCCCCACACCAGCGATTTTTTCGGCAAAGGAGTTGACAAGAGACACAAAGCCCGTCAGAATAGCGGACTTTTCCAGTGATGCAAAAATTCATTGGAAAAACGATCTGCAAACAGTTGCATGCGCATTGTTTCCGCAAGTTGATGCAGCCATACAATGGCTCTCACAATACGGACATGCAAAGATGACAGGATCAGGGGCTTGCGTTTTTTGTGCCTTTGCCGACGAAACGGCAGCAGACACGGTATTAAAGCAAGTGCCAGATCGCTGGACATCATGGAAAGCAAAAGCACTGAGTCGCCACCCGATGGCGCAGAAATTGGGATCGAAAAACATTTGGCTTGAAGCTGGTTTGACGCTAAAATAGCGGCGAACTTGGAAACAGGCAAACGGTTGTGTAGGGGAGTCGCCAAGCTGGTTAAGGCACCGGATTTTGATTCCGGCATGCGAAGGTTCGAATCCTTCTTCCCCTGCCATTAAATTAAAGCCGCCGCATAGATTGTGCGGCGGCTTTTTCAGTTTTATCAGCGGCTAGTTTTGTATAAAACCCATGCAAAATAAGCCAGACCCACAATCTCAGCCGATAGGTCCCAGCCATGGCAAATGCGCGCGCAAATGACAACATGATGGTTTTCACTGGCAACGCCAATCCTGCACTGGCTGCCGGTGTTGCCAAGCAACTCGGCATCCCCCTCGGCAAGGCAGACGTTTCCAAATTCTCTGACGGCGAAGTAATGGTCGAGATCAATGAAAACGTGCGCGGCAAAGATGTTTTCGTTTTGCAATCCACTTGCGCGCCAACCAATGACAACCTGATGGAAATCATGTTGATGGTTGATGCACTGAAACGTGCTTCCGCTGGTCGTATCACTGCTGCTATCCCGTATTTTGGTTATGCCCGCCAGGATCGCCGCCCACGCTCTGCGCGTGTTGCGATTTCTGCCAAAGTGGTTGCCAATATGCTGGAAGAAGCCGGTGTAGACCGCGTGTTGATCATGGACTTGCATGCCGATCAGATCCAGGGTTTCTTTGATATCCCTGTCGACAATATTTACGCTTCGCCAATTCTGCTGGGTGATCTGGTCGCCAAGAATTACGAAGACCTGCTGGTCGTTTCCCCTGACGTGGGTGGCGTGGTACGCGCCCGTGCTTTGGCAAAACGTCTGGGTTGTGATCTGGCCATCATTGACAAACGCCGTCCAAAAGCGAATGTCTCTGAAGTCATGAACATTATTGGTGAAGTCGAAGGCCGCAATTGCGTGATCATGGATGACATGGTTGACACTGCCGGCACCCTGACCAAAGCAGCTGAAGTATTGAAAGAACGTGGCGCCAAGAAAGTATTGGCTTACTGTACCCACCCTGTCCTGTCTGGCCCTGCGATACAACGTATTTCGCAATCGCCGCTGGATGAACTGGTAGTGACAGACACCATTCCACTGACGGAAGCAGCCCGTGCCTGCCCGAAGATTCGTCAATTGTCTTGTGACAGCCTGCTGGCCGAAACTTTCCGCCGCATTACCAAGGGCGAATCGGTCATCTCCCTGTTCACGGACTAAAATTTTTCCGGCACTGCCATCTTCTTGATGACAGTGCTTTTTTCTGGGCCCCTGGTCGCGGGGGTTCAATACCGCAAAACAAGTAAATGTTTTGCATTTTTTGGAGTAACACCATGAAAGTAATCGCATTTGCACGCAAAGAACAGGGGACCGGAGCGAGCCGCCGCCTGCGCAATGCTGGCCAAACACCTGGCATCATCTACGGCGGTACAGAAGCACCGGTCGCCATCACTCTGGATCACAATGCGCTGTACCATGCATTGAAAAAAGAAGCATTCCACTCTTCCATTCTGGACCTGGAAGTGGATGGCAAATCAGAAAAAGTATTGTTGCGCGACTTCCAGGTCCACGCATACAAACAACTGGTTTTGCACGCTGATTTCCAACGCGTAGATCCTAACCAGAAAATCCACGTTAAAGTGCCTCTGCACTTCATCAACGCTGACGTTTCCCCAGCAGTTAAACTGTCCGCAGCGGTCATCAGCCACGTTGCTGTTGAACTGGACATCTCCTGCCTGCCAGCAGAACTGCCAGAGTTCGTTGAAGTTGACCTGTCCAAACTGGAAGCTGGTCAATCCATCCACGTATCTCAACTGACATTGCCAAAAGGCGTGACAGCTGTTGTACACGGTGGTGACGCAACTGTTGCTATCGCTGTTATCCCAGCTGGCGCAACTTCTGCAGAAGCTGAAGCAAAATAATTTGCATTTTGCAAGTTAGTCGAAAGCCGCCTTCGGGCGGCTTTTTTATTTTCTGCGAGCGGGATACTTTGCCCCATCTTCATGTCAGAATCAGTTATATCGTTTTAATCCGAATTACGGAGTTCTACGCATGCCATCATCCTCCTGCCGCAAGCTATACCTGAGTCTATTCATCCCCTTGTGTTTCAGTCTGGTCAGCCCAGTCAGTCAGGCACAGTTGGCAGCGGGCATCAAATACGACACCAGCTACCCCATCATCAGCCCGGTATATGCAAAACAGGGCATGGTGGCGACTGAGCAGGCGCTGGCCAGCCAGGTTGGCCTGGACATACTCAAGCGCGGCGGTAATGCTGTTGATGCCGCAGTGGCAGTTGGTTTTGCCCTGGCCGTAGTCCTGCCGAACGCAGGTAACATCGGCGGTGGTGGTTTCATGGTCATCCATGACAGCAAATCAGGCAAGGATATTGCCCTCGATTTTCGTGAGCTGGCACCAGAAAAAGCCACGCGTGACATGTACCTGGATGCGAATGGTAAAGTCATTTCCGGCAAATCCCTGTTTAGTCATCTGGCAGTCGGCGTACCTGGTACGGTAGCAGGCATGGATCTGGCCTTGCGCAAATATGGCAGTATGAAGTGGAAGGATGTCATCGCCCCGGCGATACGCCTGGCCGAACAGGGCTTTGATATCAGCCCGCATCTGGCAGAGCTTATCGATTCGGGCAAAAACCAGTTGGGTAAATGGCCAGCCAGCCGCGCTATCTTCTTCAAGGATGGCAAACCCATACAGGCCGGTGAGCGCTTGCTACAAAAAGACCTGGCACAGTCCCTGCACCTGATTGCCGAGCAGGGTCCATCGGCTTTTTATGAAGGTGCGATCGCCAAAAAGATCGTCGCTGAAATGCAGCAACATGATGGCCTGATATCTGCCAGTGACATGAAAAACTACAAGGCCGTGGAACGCATCCCGGTACGTGGCAATTATCGTGGCTATGAAGTCGTGTCGATGCCGCCACCAAGTTCGGGTGGTGTACACATCATACAGATGCTGAACATGCTGGAACATTTCCCCCTGAAAGAACAGGGCGCCAACAGCGCCCAGACTTTGCATCAGCTCAGTGAGGTGATGAAACTGGCCTATGCCGACCGTTCCGAATTTCTGGGTGACCCGGATTATTACAAAGTACCGACCAAAGGCCTGACTTCGCGCGCCTATGCCGATGAGCTGGTGAAGAAAATACAACCAGACCGTGCCACACCCTCTGCCGATATCAAGCCCGGCAAACCCCTGCCCTATGAAAGCGACCAGACCACGCATTACAGCGTTGCTGACCAATTCGGCAATGTGGTCGCCACCACCTATACCCTGAACCTGAACTTTGGCAGCGGCATTGTCGCCACTGGCACCGGCATCGTGCTGAACAATGAAATGGATGATTTTTCGGTCAAGGCCGGCGTACCGAATGCCTTTGGCCTGCTGGGTGGTGATGCGAACGCGGTACAGAGCTGGAAGCGTCCTTTGAGCTCGATGTCACCCACTATCGTACTGAAGGATGGCAAACCCTTCCTGGTGACAGGCAGCCCAGGTGGCAGCCGCATCATCACCACGACGCTGCAAACGATATTGAATGTCATCGACCATGACATGAATGTCGCGGAAGCCACGATTTCACCGCGCATCCATCAGCAATGGATGCCAGACCAGCTACGCTATGAAAAAGGGATCAGCATCGATACCCTGCGCCTGCTGGAACAAAAAGGCCAGGTGCTGCGACCAGCGGCTACCCTGGGCAAGACACAGACCATACAAGTCTTTGCACAGGGATTTGCTGGCTATTCGGACCCGCGCAATCCGGATGGCAGTGCGGTCGGATTTTAAACGCTTCAGATTGCCAGGCTCAGGCTTCAGTGATGATGATATCCATAGGGATATCATGCGTGTCAGCAGCAAAGTCCGCCTCCGTGCATTGATAGGCGATACCTATGGTGAGCGGGCGCGGTGTTTTTTCCAGGGTGCGGTCATAGTAACCGCCACCATACCCCAGGCGGTACCTGCCCGCATTAAAGCCTACGCAGGGTATCAATAGCGCTGCCGGCTGTATCCACTGCGTACGCTGGGCTGGCACCGGTATGCCGTATTCATCGGCCAGCATGGTATCGCCCGGTTGCCAGCTTAAAAACTGTAAAGGCTGCTGCCGGACAAGCACCAGTGGTAGTGCCAGTTGCACACCGGCATCTGACAAGGCGGCATACGTGGCCTGTAAATCAGGCTCACCCCGTATCGGCCAGTACACCGCCAGGCTCGTGATCTGTTGCTGCCTGCAATATTGCAGCAACTTTTCGCCCAGTTGCCTGTCCCATTGTTGCCTGACATTCATTGCGATATTCCGGCGTTTTTGCAGTAAACTTTTCCGCAAGTCCTGACGACTGAATGCTGCTTCTGTGTACATCGGATGTGCGCTGGCCTTGGGCTGTGTCATACTGTCAGAAATGTAATCAAATACTGTCTAAAGATGTCTGTGAAAAAAAGTTTAGCTGGACTTGGCCTGATGATCTTAGCAGGTTTCGGCGCATCCAATGTCGCCAGCGCCGCTGCGGCAAAAAAAGGCCTGATCAATGATGATGACCGCTTCATGGCCTTGCGCGACGCCGCCTTCCATGATGATAGCGGCAATGCTGAACAGCATGCAGCGGCACTCAAGAATTATGAAATCCCCTCTTATATTGATTATTATCGCCTGCGTGCCCGCCTGGTGAAAACCACGAATGCCGAATTTCGTGATTTTCTGAGCAAATATGAAGGCAGCGCCATCGCCGACCGCCTGCGCAATGACTGGCTGTTGTTGCTGGGAAAACGTGGCGAATGGGAAACATTCGATCAACAATACCCCCTGTTCGTCGTAGCAGATGACAATCAGTTGCGCTGCTATGCGGTGCTGTCAAAGGCACTTAAGCAGCAAAAAGTCGCCAGCGACGCACGCAATTTGCTGAATTCGCCACGCGACTATGGTGAAGGCTGTTACACCCTGGTGTCTTACCTCGCGGGCAATGGACAATTCAGCAATAACGATTTGTGGGCACAAGTCCGCATGGCTGGCGAAAACGGTGCACTGCCACTGGCACAGCGCCTGGGCAAATTGCTCAACGTGCCGGAAAAACAGATGGCTGATGCCATCGACAAGCCTGCTGCCGTCACCAAAAAAGCACCGGAAGCTGGTCGCACCGCACATGAACTCTACCTGATCGCCCTCGGTCGCCTGGCCAAGACTGATCATGAACAGGCCGCCAGCATACTCAGCCGCTATGCCAGCCAGTTCAGCGACATAGAAAAATCCACAGGCTGGGCCCAAATTGCCCTGCAAGCAGCACTGAAACTGGAACCGGATGCACTGGGTTACTGGCAACGTGCTGATACCGCCCCATTGTCGCAGGAAGCCTATCAATGGCGGGTACGTACCGCCCTGCGCGAAGGTGACTGGAAGCTGGTCAAAACCGGCATCACCAGCATGCCGCCAGCCTTGAAGGCTGACCCTGCCTGGGTGTACTGGTATGGCCGCGCCCTGAAAAGCGAAGGCAAGAGTGAAGAAGCACGGGCACAATTTGCCAGTATCGCCGAGCAACTGCATTTCTATGGTCAACTGGCGCTGGAAGAACTGGGGCAGAAAATTGGTGTGCCAGTCACCGTCAAACCGGTGACGCCAGAAGAACTGGCACCAATGGAGAAAAATCCCAACCTGCAAAGAGCCCTGAAGTTCTATGCCATGAACCTGCGCTTTGAAGGCACGCGTGAATGGAACTGGGAATTGCGCAAGATGAGCGAACGTCAGCATCTGGCCGCTGCCGAACTGGCACGCCAGAACAATTTGCTGGACCGCATGGTGAACACCTCTGACCGCACCAAGGGTGAACTCGATTTCAGCCAGCGCTACCCTACCCCTTTCAATGAAAGCATGTACAAAACCACGCAGGCACTGGGCCTGGACATGGCCTGGGTATATGGCCTGATACGTCAGGAATCACGCTTCATCATGAATGCCAAATCGCATGTGGGAGCATCTGGCCTGATGCAGTTGATGCCGGCTACCGCACGCTATGTCGCCAAGAAAATTGGCCTGGGCAAATTTGTACCGGAACAGGTCAATGATGTGGATACCAATATTGCCCTGGGTACCAACTATCTCAATATGGTACTGACCGACCTTGGTGGTTCACAGGCGCTGGCATCGGCCGCCTACAATGCCGGTCCTGGACGCCCCAGGGCCTGGCGTGCAAAACTGAGTCGTCCGGTAGAAGGTGCCATTTTTGCAGAAAGCATTCCCTTCAACGAAACCCGTGGTTACGTGAAGAATGTGCTGTCGAATGCCACCTACTATGCAGCCCTTTTCGAGAAAAAACCCCAGTCCCTGAAGAGCCGTCTGGGCGTAGTGGTACCGAAGGGAATGACTGCTGGTGATCCAGACCTTCCTTAATATTTTTTTAAATACAAATACTCATGCAAGATACTGAAATGCAGCCCGCACTGGCAGCCATGCTGGGCCAGGAACGCGCTGGCTTGCGACTGATCATAGGCAACAAAAATTACTCATCCTGGTCCATGCGTCCCTGGGTGGCGATGAAGGCATTTGGCATTCCTTTTGAAGAAATACGCATCGTACTGCAACAACCGGATACCACCACCCGCATCGCCGAATATTCTGCCGCTGGCCGCGTGCCGGTCTTGCTGGCAGGCGATATTACTGTCTGGGATTCACTGGCAATTTGCGAATACCTGGCCGAGCAGTTTTCCATACTCAACCTGTGGCCAGAAGATGTGGCAGCACGCGCAACAGCACGCAGCATCTGCGCCGAAATGCATTCCGGCTTCTCATCCCTGCGCTCAGACATGCCTATGGATATCCGTGCTTCGCTGCCTGGCAAGGGCCGCACCATAGGCTCACAAGCCGATATTGGCCGCATCAGCGAAATCTGGGAAGACTGCCTGTCCCTGTACGGCGCACATGAATTCCTGTTTGGTGATTTTTCCATCGCCGATGCCTTCTATGCACCGGTAGTCATGCGTTTTCGCACCTATGGCGTATCGCTGGCCCCTGCCCTGCAAGCGTATACCGAGCGCGTACTGGCTCATCCGGCTGTTGCCCAATGGGTCAGGGAAGCCTTGCTGGAAACCGAAGGGCTAGCCAGCGATGATGACTGAACACCAGACTGACGTAGCAGCATGAAGACGTATATTGTCGGTGGTGCCGTACGTGATAGCCTGCTGGGTTTGCCTGTGCAGGACCGCGATTTTGTGGTGGTGGGCGCTTCACCTGAAGACATGCTGGCAAAAGGCTATCTGCCGGTAGGCAAAGACTTCCCAGTATTTTTGCATCCGCAGACCCATGACGAATATGCACTGGCACGTACCGAGCGCAAGACTGCTGCCGGATACAAGGGCTTTGTATTTCATACCGACGCTGATGTCACGCTGGAAGAAGACCTGATACGCCGCGACCTGACCATCAATGCCATGGCACAGGATGACGCTGGCAATATCATCGACCCATATGGTGGTCTGCGCGATTTACATGACAGGGTATTCCGCCATGTATCAATGGCATTTTGCGAAGACCCTGTGCGTATCTTGCGGCTGGCCCGTTTTGCCGCCCGCTTTGCCATACCGCCACAGGATTTCACTGTTGCAGAAGAAACCACCGCACTCATGCAAGGCATGGTAGCGGCCGGCGAAGTCGATGCCCTGGTGGCCGAAAGGGTTTGGCAAGAACTGTCACGCGGCTTGATGGAAGCACGGCCCTCACGCATGTTTGCCGTACTGCGCAGTTGCGGTGCCCTGCAAAGATTATTGCCTGAATTGAATGCCCTTTTTGAACCAGGTACCGCCAATGAACGCGGCCAGCAACTGATGCAGATACTGGATGCCACAGCCAGCCACGCCAGCCACAAGCAAGCACTAAGCACACGTTTTGCCATACTGCTGCATGACCTGGCAATAGTGCCTGCGGGCAGCGACATACTGTCAGTTGAAAAACTGCGGGTAAAGCTGGCAGATGGCATTTGCCAGCGCCTCAAAGTACCGGCAGATTGCCGCGACATGGCCGTCATGCTGGCGCGTGAACATTTACACATCAAAGACGCCGCATCCCTGTCCGCCGCAGATACCGTTGATTTGCTGACGCGTTGTGATGCCCTGCGCAAGCCAGAACGTTTTCTTGAGATGCTGAATGCCTGTGCCTGCCTGTTTCTTGAAGAGTTGGCAACAGATGCCGTCTTCGCTCCGCAGTTACAGTTAAGCCAGGCCCTCGATATCGTGTTGAAAGTGAATGGCGGTGAGATTGCCAGCCTGTATGCAGCCCAACCACAGCAAATTCCGATTGCCATACGCGCAGGCAGAATAAACGCGCTGGAAGCCGCATCAAACGCGCAACAATAGAAGTTTTACTCTCAAAACCGGCGCTTATCTGGAATAATCAGGCGAGATCATCTACAATGCATTGTGCAGTGCACAAAAGCTACCCATAAGGAGCTGCCATGAATGCGTCAGATATGTTTCCTGAAGATCCAAAACACTTGCTAAACGCTGCTAACAAACCATCGAAATCGACTGTTTTCGTCAAGGAATTGTCGGAAAAAGACAGACATCGCATCCTGCGTCATTTTCTTGGCCTCGAAGAAAGCGACCGCCTGCTGCGCTTCGGCACCTATCTACCCGATGTCATGATAGAAAAATATGTAGAAGGCATCGATTTTTCACGCGACAAGGTGTTTGGCGTCATCAGCCACCATTTCCGCATCGTCGGCGTCGGTCATCTGGCATATGCACCGCGCTCTGACAAGGATGAAGTCACAGACAAGGACAAGGTCGCCGAATTTGGCGTGTCCGTGTCCAAAATCGCACGTGGTAAAGGCATAGGTTCAAAACTGTTTGAACGCGGCGCCATCCACTGCCGCAATGACGATGTCGATACCCTGTACATGCACTGCCTGTCATCCAATCAGACGATGATACACATCGCCAAAAAAGCCGGCATGGAAATCCATCGCGAATACGGCGAAGCCGACGCCTACCTGAAAATCCTGCCCGCCGACGCCGTCAGCGTCCTCAAGGAAGCCATGCAGGAACAGGTCGCCGCCATTGACTACACCATCAAAGCCAATACCCGCGCCGCCGCCAAATGGCTCAGCAATCTGCCGGGGATGAAGGATAGTTCGAAGTAGATTTGCCAGGGCGTCTCACCGCAGAGGCACAAAGAAAAGCAGGAGAAAAAGCAAAGTCTGGTTTTCTTCCTGCTGTTCTCTATGGCTCAATCATTAATCAATCCAGCAATAAGAAACTTGGCTAAAGGCCGCATTGACGTTGCTTTTGACTTTGGTGTTGCTTTTGAATTTCTCAGTTCCGATGTGTCGATGCCTTTGATGCGAGGCAGAAAATGGAAAAAGAAGGGCCGATGTTTGAGCGTAGCGAGTTGCGGACCTTCCCATTTTTTGACTTGCAGCAAAGGGAACCCCGAAGGGGCAAGACGCCTCGGTCGCCTTTTTGGCATCCCTTTTTGGCGAAGCAAAAAGGGATGTAGCCGCCGGTCTACCACCGGCCTGCAATCGCAGATGACGTATGCAGGCACTTAAAAAATCTACCTAATCACAATACACGGATTTAAATCACTGCATAGAATGTTGCGAACGCCACTAGACTCCTGCCTGCGCAGGAGTGACGATTTTGAGGTTCATTGTTTTAACTACGCGCTAGTTTGCATGCGCTACAAATCGCTAAGCAATAAACGATAAGCGATAAGGCTACGGATATCACATCCACATTGCCAAATAACAAGCACAATGCCATCCATCGCTCAAACCTTCATCACCCACCCACCACTACCGGCAAAGCCGTCGTATCCTTAATCTGCTGCAAGGCAAAACTAGACTTTACATCCAGCACAGCAGGATGACGCAATAGCGTCTCCATCATGAAACGCGAAAAATGGTTCATGTCTTCCACATGCACCCGCAACAAATAATCCATTTCCCCCGTCATCGCATAACAGGCCACCACCTCAGGCCATTGCCCTACCGAGGCCGAGAAGTCATCGCGTGGCGAGCGTGACGCGCCCTTGCCCGGTGCATCACTGTGCTTTTCCAGCCGCACGTTGACATAAGCCAGCAAACCCAGGCCTATCTTGGCCGGTTCCAGCAAGGCCACATACTTGCGTATGACACCGCTGTCTTCCAGCCGCTTGATGCGACGCAGACAGGGAGAAGGTGACAGATTGACGCGCTCGGCCACTTCCTGATTGGTCAGCCTGCCATCTGCCTGCAAAATTGCCAGGATTTTGCGGTCTATCTTGTCCAGTTCAACCTCAAGCATAATTTGCCTCACATCCAATAAATTAAGCAATATTATTGCTCAAATTGCGAAGTCTTTGGGGTATTTGGCAATTATATGGCGCGTTTAGCGGACTATACTGAGAGCTTGCGCTACATCAAAGCCTGCCTTGAAAGCAGTCAGATGCAGCAGACACTGATGATGACATTGAGGAGACAGGCATGACTTTCCAAACTTGGGAAAACCCTATGGGTACCGATGGCTTTGAGTTTATCGAGTACGCAGCACCCGATCCTAAAGGGCTCGGCGACTTGTTCGTTACCATGGGTTTCACTGCGATTGCCAAACACCGCACCAAGGATGTGACACTGTACCGTCAAGGTGACGTGAATTTCATCATCAATGCAGAACCTGATTCTTTCGCGCAAAAATTTGCCCGCAAGCATGGTCCTTCCGTCTGTGCTTTCGCTTTTCGCGTCAAGGATGCCAATGCCGCCTACAAACGTGCGCTGGATCTGGGTGCCTGGGGCTTCGACAATAAAACCGGTCCTATGGAATTGAACATCCCCGCCATCAAGGGTATAGGCGACGCGCTGGTGTATTTCGTTGACCGCTGGCATGGCAAAGATGGTGCAGAACCTGGTGCCATCGGCAATATCAGCATCTATGACGCTGACTTCGTGGCTATCCCTGGCGTGGAATCCAACCCGGTCGGCAAAGGTCTGACTTATATCGACCATCTGACCCATAATGTACATCGCGGTCGCATGAAAGAATGGGCAGATTTTTATGAAACCCTGTTCAACTTCCGCGAAATCCGTTACTTCGATATCGCCGGCAAACACACCGGCCTGAAATCCAAGGCTATGACTTCACCTTGCGGCAAAATCCGCATCCCCATCAACGAATCGTCGGATGACAAATCCCAGATCGCTGAATACCTGGACCTGTACCACGGCGAAGGCGTGCAGCATATCGCCATGGGCACAGACAATATTTATGACACCGTGGGCGGCATGAAAGCCAATGGCGTTGTGTTCCAGGACACCATAGAAACTTACTACGACCTGGTTGACCGTCGCCTGCCAGGCCATGGTGAAAACCTGGAAGAATTACGCAAGCTGCGCATACTCGTCGATGGCAAGAGCACAGAAACATCACGTGAATTGCTGTTGCAGATTTTCACGACAACGGTCATCGGCCCCATCTTCTTTGAAATCATCCAGCGCAAGGGCGACCAGGGTTTTGGTGAGGGTAACTTCCGCGCCCTGTTTGAATCGATAGAACTGGATCAGATTCGTCGTGGCGTCATCAAAGACGAAACAACTGCCTGATTTTTCACATACAGTGAATGGAAACATGAGGAGATAGAAAGAGGCTGGACATCATCACGATGCCGGCCTTTTTCTCTGGAAAATATGGACACTATCGATACTACCGTCAGCAATGACGATTTCCTGGCCACCGTTGCCGAAAAATCCAACGGTGCAGCCCTGCGCGGTGATTATGAAAAAGCTGACGAACACTATGTCGTCGAGCAGGACTGGGCTGCTTATACAGAAGAACAACACGCCCTGTGGCGCAAACTGTATCAGCGCCAGATGGAACTGTTGCCTGGCCGTGCCTGTGATGAATTCATCGCAGCCCTGCACAAGATGGATGCGGCTGATGGCATACCCAGGTTTGAACGCACGTCGGAGGAATTGTTTGCCGCCACCGGCTGGCGCATCGTCGCCGTACCTGGCCTGATCCCGGAGCTGACTTTCTTTGAACACCTGGCCAACCGCCGCTTCCCCATCACCGTGTGGTTGCGCAAGCCGGAAGAATTCAACTACATCGTTGAGCCTGATGTATTCCACGATTATTTCGGCCACGTACCGATGCTGTTCAATCCGATTTTTGCCGATTATATGCAGCTGTACGGTAAAGGCGGCTTGAAGGCGATGAAACTCGGCGGCCTCGATTATCTGGCGCGGCTGTACTGGTACACGGTGGAATTTGGCCTGATCAGGACCGACCAGGGTTTGCGCATCTACGGTGCCGGTATCCTGTCGTCTGGTGGCGAAGTTGAATATTGCCTGAAGCCCGGAACCACTTCACGCCATATCCATCTCGACATAGAACGCTGCCTGCAAACCCTGTACAAGATAGACAGCTATCAGGAAACCTATTTTGTCATTGACGATTTCCAGCAATTATTTGATGGTACGGCACCAGACTTCACGCCGTATTATGAGAGGCTGAAACAACGCGATGCCTTGCCAGCCAATACCTTGTTGCCGGGCGAAGTCGAATTACTGCCGTAAGTCTGCATTGAGATTGAAAACTGAAATGGGAGCATCAAAAGTGATGCTCCCATTTTTATTTTTGCGCAGTGACGGTATTTGATACGCGCGTCCATACCTGGCTACGGCCATTTTCTGGCTTGTCCTTGTATGCTGTGACTTCCAGCTCAGTCGGGCTCAGCATGCGCATCTGGCACGCATAGGTCTGGCCATCGGCGCGATTGAAAATCGTGCCTGACCAGGTGGCGACCCCGATCGGCGTAAAGCCCTCCATAATGGTCTTACCCAATACCGGTATCGCGGATACAGGTGTTGCGGTACTGCCCATCGCAGTCATGTTGCTCACATTCGCAGCATCGTTGACCTTGCTGACTTTGCCGCACACAGACTGACCACAATTGCCGATTTGTACTTCCAGGCTACCGCTCTGGGTCAGCCAGGTACCAGCGACTGTGTCTGGCATATTTGCTTGGCCATTTGCCAGGTTATTGGCAAGCTTGCTGGCCTGAATTTCGGCTTCCACAGGTGCCAGGTAGTAATCAGACAAACCAGCCTGCTGCGCCTGGGCAGACCAGGCACTCATCAATACGGTGGCAAAAGTAGTGATAACGATCATTTGCTTTTTCATGTCAGTTCTCCTTGGGTTGTCGGGGTGATGAATTCATCACGGCAAGGTCATTAGACAGTCGCAAGGTATCTGGCAGATGTCAGGAAATGCCTTATTTGAATCAGACTATGTGTCAACAGCACTCAGATACACTGGGATACAAAAGATTTTGTCTCTGCCGCTATTTAAGCTATAAAGCACTATGGAATGAATCATAAAAAATTCGCATCAAGAATGTGTATCAACAATGCGCAACCAGTCCCCAACCAGCCCAGCACATGGAAAATACAGAATCCCCGGATCACATCCTCATCGTTGATGATGATGCAGAAATACGCGAACTGACTGCCCTGTACCTGCGCAAGAATGGCAACAAGGTCAGCACGGCTGCGGGCGGCAAGCAAATGCGCGCCTTACTCGAAGGCAGTGCCATCGACCTCATCGTACTCGATATCATGATGCCGGGTGAGGATGGTTTGAGCCTGTGCCGCGAATTGCGCTCTGGCCCGCACAAAGTTATTCCCCTGTTTTTTCTGACTGCACGTGCAGAAGAAACTGACCGCATAGTCGGCCTGGAAATGGGTGCCGACGATTACCTGACCAAACCTTTCGCTGCCCGGGAATTGTTGGCCCGCATCAAGGCAGTCTTGCGCCGCACACGCATGCTTCCGCCTAAATTACGCGAACAAAAACCACCTGCCGTGCTGAATTTTGGTGACTGGCAACTCGATACCCTGGCACGCCATCTGCTTGATAAAGACGGCGTCATGGTCACACTCAGCGGTGCTGAATATCGCTTGCTGCAAGTCTTTGTCGAACACCCGCAACGCGTACTGAATCGTGACCAGTTGCTAAACCTGACCCAGGGTCGTGACGCTGATCTATTCGAGCGTTCCATTGATTTGCTGGTCAGCCGCCTGCGCCAGCATTTGCGTGATGATGCGCGCGAGCCGCGCTATATCAAAACCGTGCGCAGCGAAGGCTATGTATTTTGTGCACAGGTCACGGCACCCGGGGAGATCTGATGCATATCATGGAAAGCCCGCACTGGCCGCATACCCTGTTTGGCCGCCTGTGCCTGATTTTACTCAGTGCCCTGCTGATGGCCTATGCACTCTCGTTTGCCTCGTCGCAATGGGACAAGATGCAGGTCAGGAAAAATCATATGGTCTATTCGGTAGGCAAGGATGTCGCCAATGCGATTTCCTTTCTTGATCGTCTGCCGGTCAGCGAACGTCAGTCATGGCTGGACAAACTGGCCCGCAATAATTACGTATATACATTGCAGGCCGCCCCCGCTGATGCCACGGACAGCATAGACCTGGACATTGCCAATGAAGCGATAGAAGCCATAAAAAACAACCTCGAACATCCGGCAAAGATCAGGATCAGCATACGCACTGAAAGCGATAAGAAAATCCTGCAATTGCATCTGGCCCTGAGTGACGGCGCACCGATCACCGTCCGCCTGACTGCAACACCTTACACCATACAATGGAGTATGTTTTCACTGCTCTGCGTACAGCTTGCCATCCTCATGCTGGCAGCCTGGCTGGCAGTCAGGACCGCGACACGCCCCCTGGCCATGCTGGCTGAAGCAGCCGATGCCATGGTAAAACCAGGTGCCAGGCCACAGTTCCCTGCCCGTGCCCCGCGCGAAGTATTCCGTGCCGCAACCGCATTCCAGAATATGCAAGAACGCATAGACACTTATCTGGCAGAACGCATGCAAATCCTGGCCTCCATCACCCACGACCTGCAAACCCCCATCACCCGCCTGCGCCTGCGCGCCGAACTCATGGACGACGACAGCCAGCGCGATAAAATACAAGCTGACCTGCAAGCCATGCAAAAACTGGTAGAGCAGGGCCTGGCCTATGCCAAGGTACAAAATCAGTTACAAACCGATCAGGAAGCAAGCAGCAAAATCAATCTTGATGCCCTTACAGGCAGCCTGGTACAAGACTATTGCGACACCGGCCAGCAGGTCAGCCTGCGTGGCAACAGCAGCCAGACCCTTCAAACCCGCCCCCTGGCCCTGTCCCGCCTGCTCGGCAACCTCATCGACAATGCACTGAAGTTTGGCAAGGAAGTGGAAGTTATTATGGGCAGCAAGCAGCAGCATGCCGTCATCACCATACAGGACAGAGGCCCCGGCATCCCCGAAGAGCAATGGGACGCCGTGATGCAACCCTTCGTACGACTCGAATCCTCCCGCAACCGTGAGACTGGTGGTGCAGGCCTTGGTCTCGCTATCGTGGCCCAACTGGCGCTGCAACTGCATGCCGAAATACAGTTTGCCAATCGTGAGGGCGGTGGCTTGGCGGTGAGTGTCAGATTGCCTTTGCAGGCTGGGGTAGATTAAATCGCCTGAACGATTGACTGAAAAAATATGAGATGCGGTCGGTGACGTTGCTGTTGCTGTTGCTGTTGCTGTTGCTGTTGCTGTTGCTGTTGCTGTTGCTGTTGCTGTTGCTGTTGCTGTTGCTGTTGTTGCTGCTGTTGTTGCTGCTGTTGCCTTTGACCTTAATCCGCTGGGGACGTAGCAATTTGTGCGTTACAGAAAATGGATCAGAAAGCTTCGTGTTTGAGCGAAGCGAGTTTCGAAGCTTTCCCATTTTTTGTGATGCACAAATTGTGCTGAAGCGCAGCGTAAGCACCCGAAGGGCAAGTCTGCGGTCGCCTTTCTTTGATTCCGTTCTTTGGCGAAGCAAAGAAAGGAATTCGGCCGCCGGGCCGAGACCCGGCTTGTGTCTACGGAGAGCAATCGTTTAATCAAAGTACGGCAGACAACGAACGCCACTGGAGCGCCAGCCCGGTAGCCTCCAGCCTACGCTGGAGCGACGATATGATGATTTCTGTTGATCGACCGAGACCCGGCTTGAGTCTGCGAAGGGCAAGCGTTTTAATTAACGTACGGCAGATAACGAACGCCACTGGAGCGCCAGCCCGGTAGCCTCCAGCCTACGCTGGAGCGACGATATGATGATTGCCGTTAATTGACCGAAACCCGGCTTGTGCCTACGCAGAGGAATCACTTCACACACAACACAAGTCCATCTGCATCAAAATACCAACATGCCCATCACACCCTCCAATACTCCCCATCCGCCCTCTCCATCAAACCATTCATAATAAACTCCCGCCGCAAGGTCGCAAAGTCAGAATGAAACTGCAACAAAAAGCTATTGATATCAGCTTCCACATACCGCCGCTCAAACTGTAATTGTCCGACCAGCCAGCGCAAGATCACCAGGCGTTTTTTGCGCTGCTCAGGAATACTCACCAGACGCCCGTCCCTGACGAAGGACTTCATCACCCGTTCAGCCTCAACTTCGGTGGACTGCAAATCCAGCATGATCTGAGAAGCATCCCAGTTCGCCTTGAAACGCTCGGTGCGGCTGGCTTGCAGGCGTTGCTGAGCCAGGTTCAACCAGCTTGCGCTGCCATATCCCAAAACCAGATCACGCCCGATAGCACTCCAGAATTCAGGCGACGCACTGACGCCCATCGCCTGCAAATAATCGCTGGTGACGATCAGGTATTGACGCCGGTAAGGCAGTAAATAATCCGTCTCATGGGCATGCAATTGGGCCTGCGCTTCAGCGTAACTGGCATACCAGTGATTGAAGAAAGAAGTGACTTCGGCGCCATGCCAGAAGTCGCCCATATCGTCACCAGGTTTAGCCTCGCCACCAAGGACGAGGCGGGCATGTTCCCAGTTCTGGAAACCCGCATCTGCCGCCGCCAGATTCATGCAGTGTTTGAGTTGCCAGCTATCGGGGATTTCCCAGTTGCGCTGACGGCTTAAAATCAGCGCACGTTTGCTGGCTGCTGTATTACGTGTTTCCAGCAGTTTTTGCAACAACCGGGCGCGGGTTTTGATTTCTGTAGTAAGTGCGTTCATGCTGCGGCTCCAGTCATTATGGACTGTTGCGCGATGAACAAGGATGGATAGTACGACGATAACATGATGAACTCCAGTTCGCTTATCGACGACCCGCTGACGTCAAACGAAACATGGCAATTATCACATTAATCTGGATGTGAATATTTAGAGGCTGTTTCAAAATTAAGATGGCTAGGCGCCATCGCCGAAGACAGTACTTTAGTACGGCAAGGCGATGCAACAACGCCAGGTTAATTTTGAAACAGCCTCTAAGGGTGAGAGCCTCTTGTGCGGGCAGGCGCCCCTTAGCACCTGTGTCACAATTGTAGGCGCGCCTTCAAATTTCGTCAACTGATAGCAAATGAGTCATTACGAATGCAAGGCAGGCAAACTGGCCAGCGACACACCCAAAACGATTAATACAGCACCAATGAAACGATTCAATATCACCTGCTGCCTGAGCATGCCTGCACGCAGGCGATGATCCGAGAAAAACAGGGCAACCAGACTGAACCAGATCCAGTGCGCAAAGGACATGAACAAGCCATAGCCAAATTGCGCCAGCAGGCTGGTGTCAAGCTGTACGACCTGGGTGTAAGTACTCAGGACAAATAAAGTGGTTTTTGGGTTGAAGGCATTGGTCATGAAACCTGCACGCAAAGCAGCGAGATTATTCAATGACTGCCCTGCATCAACTTCTGTACTGACGACGGCACGCGCAAAAAAAGTCTGGTAACCGATATAGATCAGATAAACCGCACCGATGATCTTGATGGCGAAATACAGGCTCGGGGATTTGGCTATCAGCAAGCCCACACCCAGCATGGTGTACATGACATGCACTTGCACACCCAGCGCTATACCACTGGCAACCAGCAAACCTGCACGTCGGCCATACAGGTAACTGTTTCTGGTGACCATGGCAAAGTCAGCACCAGGGCTGATGACGGCCAGGATGGTGATGATGGCAACGGCAATAAGTTCTGTCATGTTTTCTCTCAGGAGTAAAATTTATATTCGTGACTGTCTTTCACGCATAGATGTATTCTCAAGTCAGACATTAATTATTAAAATCGATTTATACTCAGACATATCATTGAGAAAAACTCACATATGAGCTATCACCTGCCATCCCTGAATGCGATACGCGTGTTTGAAGTAGCGGCTCGTCATTTGAGCCTGGTCAGGGCTGCGGAAGAATTGCATGTGACCCACGGTGCAGTCAGCCGGCAGATCAAGCAACTGGAAGAAAATTTGGGCATAGACTTGTTCGAACGCCGCAACCGTGCCATCTTCTTAACGCCAGCCGGCCTCAGCCTGCAAGGCACCTGCACAGACATCATGCGGCAACTGGAAGCAGGCTTGCGCCAGCTCAGACAGGCCGATGATCAACCGCTGGTCGTCTCTTGTGAACCGACGATAGCCATGCGCTGGTTGATCCCGCGCTTGGGTAAATTCAGGCAACTACATCCAGAACTGGACATTCATTTATTTGCAGCGGGCGGACCTGTAGATTTGCGCCACGGGCATATAGACCTGGCTCTGCGGCGCAATGATTTTGTGTGGGAAGCAAACTACCATGCCGCTAAAGTTGCCCAGGAGCTGATTGCCCCTGTCTGCATTTCAGGCCTGCTCAATCAGGGCAAATTGCAACTGAGCCAACAATGCCTGCTGCACACTGCAACACGTCCCGATGTCTGGCCCCAGTGGCAAAAACTCAGCGGCCAAACTGCACGCGGCAAGAGCCGGGCAACGTATGAACATTTCTACCTGAGCCTGCAAGCAGCCTGCGCCGGCCTGGGTGTGGCGATAGCATCGGCCTATATGGTGGAAGATGAAATCCGCAGCGGACAACTCATCGCGCCCCATGCTTTCATGACGGACGGTACTGACTATGTCTTGTTGTCAGCCATGCCATTTAATGAAGACAAGCGCCGCTGGGCATTTTTGGAATGGTTGCAACAGGAATTTAAAGTGACGGCGCAGGCCGTCACAGGTCTTGATCAATAAAAACCAGCCTCACCGGGTGGTCTGGTTTTAAAACGCTTGTGTGCCCAGAAATATTCAGCGGGCGCTTTCAAAATCTCTTGCTCAATAAAGGCGTTCATATAGCGCGTGGCCGCCACAATATCGTCACCCGGGTAGTTTTGCCACGGCTCATGGAAACTCACTTTCCAGCCCTGATAGTCCGGCAAGATGGTAGCGATGACGGGGATCACCTTGGCACTGGTTGTCGCTGCGATTCTTGGCACGGCAGTCAAGGTCGCAGCAGGCACACCAAAGAAAGGTACAAACTCGGCATCCTTGGCACCAAAGTCCATGTCCGGCAACATGAAAAAAGGCAGGCCTTCGCGCATGGCACGGATGATGGGCTTGACCCCTTCTGCACGCGAAAACAGTTTCACCGGACGAAAACGTGAGCGCCCCTTGCGCAAGGCTGCATCAAATACCTTGCTGCGTTGACGGGTGTAAATGGAACACAGGGACGACTCCAGCATCACCGCCACACCAGCCACATCCAGACTGACAAAATGCGGGCACATCAATATGGTCGGACCAGCCGCGATGGCTGCCATGGGCACGGCAGGATCAATCTGTATCAATCGCTTCAGACGTGCTTCAGACGCCCACCAGAGTATGCCGCGTTCCAGCACGCTGCGTGCATAGACCTGGAAGTGCCGTTTGGCGATGGCAATTCTTTCAGCTTCATTCAGATGCGGCAAACACAGGGACAGGTTTTTCAGGGTAATGTGACGGCGCTTGCGTATCACGACAAACAGCATACTGCCAACGGCTTCGCCAAGACGACCTAATACGGACAAAGGCAACCAGTGCAACAGCCACATCAAGACCAGCACAGCTCTCATGTCTGCCCCTGGTCAAAGCGCGTTTCAGGACCATCCACACCGTCCGGTTTTTTATAGCGGTTATAACTCCAGAAATATTGGGCGGGCGAACGGGCAATCAATTTTTCCATTCCACGGTTGATTGCGCTTGCCTGGTCTACCGGATCGCTACCAAGTTCCTCTTCAAACGGCACGAAACGGATCACATAACCGCGCCCAAGCGGCAGCCTTTCTGCGTAAGTCAGGATGATGGGTGAACCTGTCATGCCATGCAGCTTGGCAGATAGCGTCATGGTGTAGGCACGCTTGCCGAAAAATTTGGCCCAGACGCCCTCACCTTCTTGTGGCACCTGGTCAGGCAGCAGGCCTATAGCTTCCCCCTTTTTAAGGGCCTTGGCCATAATGCGCACGCCCGACAGGTTGGCCGCCGCCAGTAACAAATTGTCGCGCGCACGCGCGCCCTCTATCAGGGGTTTAAGAGCCGCCTTGCGCGGTGGGCGGTACAAGACAGTCAGACGGGTACGCACGGCAATGCTTTGGGCTACGATCTCAAAACAGCCAAGATGCGGAGTCAGGAAAATGACTCCTTTTTTGCTGTCCAAAGCCGCCTGCACCAATTCCCAGTTCTCTATGGTGGCGGTTTTCAACACTCTTTCCGGCCTGGCGCACCAGATAAAAGGCAGTTCCAGGATATTCTTGCCGGCCTCGCGTACGGCCTCATGCAAATGCCCGGTAAACCCTGCCCTGGCGATATTTGCTTTCAGGCGACGACGATATGAACCTGACAACAAATACACTACCCAGCCCAGTGCAGCACCAGCAAAATGCAGGACAGACAATGGCAAAATAGAAAGAAGACGAAACAATGTGACAAGCATGACGCCGCTCAAATAACAGTTAAGTAACAGTTGAAAAAATAGGGGATATTCGACAGATAAAGCAGAACGAGCGTAAAATATCACACATTGGCTAGCTTTTACCTGCTTAAGCGCATGGCAAGGTACAAGAACCGGTTCACGATCTTACTGCGCGAGCGTGATCGGGGCTCATGTGCTGCTCAAAATGCTCATGTACTAGTGTACATTCCGCTTTTTGCGCTGCGCTTAGTTACCCTTACCCCGCTGACGCTCGCTCGCTACAGATCGTAAACGGTTCTGAGAAGCAAGCCACCGCCGAGTTAACAGACAACTTGCGAGGCGGTTAATAAAATTCGCTAAAGCGTCGCAGGATCTCTTTCCGACTGCGGCAAAATCTTTACGGTCAATTTTTATAGGAGCCTGCGATGGCAAATGATTTTCTTTTTACTTCTGAATCAGTTTCCGAGGGACACCCGGACAAAGTCGCTGATCAGATTTCCGACGCGATCCTGGACGCCATTTTTGAGCAAGACCCCCGTTCTCGCGTTGCCGCCGAAACCCTGACCAACACTGGTCTGGTGGTACTGGCTGGTGAAATCACCACCAACGCCCACGTCGATTACATTCAGGTGGCGCGCGACACCATCAAACGCATAGGCTATGACAATACCGAATACGGTATCGATTACAAGGGCTGTGCAGTCCTGGTTGCCTATGATAAACAATCCAACGACATCGCCCAGGGCGTTGATCAGGCATCTGACGATCACCTCAACACCGGTGCCGGTGATCAGGGCCTGATGTTTGGTTATGCCTGCGACGAAACGCCGGAAATGATGCCAGCGCCTATCTATTATGCCCACAGGCTGGTAGAGCGCCAGGCACAACTGCGCAAGGACGGTCGTCTGCCTTTCTTGCGTCCAGATGCAAAAAGCCAGGTCACCATGCGTTATGTCGATGGCAAGCCACACAGTATAGACACGGTGGTTCTGTCCACCCAGCATAGCCCTGACCAAAGCGAAACAGCACACAAGATGAAGCAGTCTTTCATCGATGCCGTCATCGAAGAAATCATCAAACCAGTGCTGCCGAAAGAATGGCTGAAAGACACCAAGTTCCTGATCAACCCGACTGGCCGTTTCGTCATTGGTGGCCCGCAAGGCGATTGTGGCCTCACAGGTCGCAAGATCATCGTTGATACCTACGGCGGTGCCTGCCCACATGGCGGTGGTGCTTTCTCCGGTAAAGACCCTACCAAGGTTGACCGTTCTGCGGCTTACGCAGCACGTTATGTTGCCAAGAACATCGTGGCGGCTGGCTTGGCCCGTCAATGCCAGATCCAGGTTGCTTACGCCATTGGCGTGGCACGCCCAATGAACGTCACGGTCTACACCGAAGGCACAGGCGTCATCCCTGATGACCAGATCGCTGCGTTGGTGAATGAACATTTTGACTTGCGCCCTAAAGGCATCATCCAGATGCTGGACTTGCTGCGCCCTATCTACTCCAAGACTGCGGCCTATGGTCACTTTGGTCGTGAAGAACCAGAATTCACTTGGGAACGTACTGACAAGTCAGCGATTTTGCGTGCTGCAGCAGGTCTGTAATTTATCGTCAATATTGTCGTAACGCGTATTTGGTAGCACTGGGAGTAGAAGCAAGAATGCCGGTAAGTTTTTTCAGAAGTAAGTTCACTGCATTTCGCTGCAAAAAACTCGGTGCTTTGTTTGCGATGGCTGGTCTGTTGTCCATGCCATCTGCAAACAGCCTGTCGGCACCACCAGCCGCCAAACCAAAACCTGTCACCGACTGGTGTACACCGCTGGTAGCACGTCTGCCCAAGGTCAGCCTGAACGACTGCAAGAACAGCAAACTCAATCCTACCGGTGCCAATTCACTCAATGGTTTCCCGGTGTTATTCCGGGATATCAAAGCCGATGCCAAGCATCCGCAAGCCATACGCGTACTGCTGCTGGGTGGCATCCATGGCGATGAACAAACAGCGTCCTCCATCGTTTTCAAATGGATGGAGACCATGCAAAAAAGTCCGCTGGAATTCAACTGGAAGATCGCGCCGGTGGTCAACCCCGATGGTTTGTTGGCCCCCAAGCCACGCCGTGTGAATGCCCGTGGCATAGACCTGAACCGCAACTTCCCTACCCCCAACTGGCAAAAAGAAGCGCCCAGTTACTGGGCACGTGTCACCCGCAGTGACCCGCGCCGCTATCCGGGCAAGGCACCGATCTCAGAACCGGAAAGCCGCTGGGTTTATGAAACCATAGAAAAATATAAACCCGATGTCATCATCTCGGTCCACGCGCCTTTTGGCGTACTCGACTTTGATGGCCCCACCACGCCACCGAATCGCTTTGGCCGTCTGATCTACAACCGCGTAGGCGTTTATCCTGGCTCACTCGGCAATTACAGTGGCCTGCACAAAGACATCCCGGTAGTCACCATAGAATTGCCAAATGCCACCCAGATGCCGCCAGACGCCGAAGTGCAACGCATCTGGCAGGATATGCAAAACTGGATAAGACAGAATGTCGCGGGGCCACTGAAAACCGCGCGGAATCCTTGACTAAAATTCCATACTTGGGGCATGTCTCATAAGTCCAAAACTGTCCAATTAACTCTCGAAAAATCAATCGCTTGCGAATGGTGTGCGGTGCTTAATCAGCGCTCTTTGGCTGAGCCTCTAATTTTTACCATCCAATTCTTTGAACTGGTCCAGCGGATTATCTGGTTTGAATGAAAGGGGCGTTTTCACATTATTTTCTTCCATGAATATCCCAACAGTGCGCTTACTTGGGACTAGCAAAGATTTCGAGACTCTGTGCAAGTGCCCCAATGTCATTTCTTGTATGCGATCCCGCTCCCAAAAATATAGGCGCCAATCACCCGCAGCAATGTAACTCGACAGTTTTTCTGAAAACTCTTTTATGTCCTTACGTTCATTACTCGCTTTTACTTTGTATTGATTTTTGATTTCGTCCAATTCAATTTGATTGAACTTCTTTTTATTAAGATTCGATTCTTGCTGCAAAAAAAATTCTTTAACTTGAGGAATTTTTTTTGCATCACCAAAATCCAGTTCTGCATAAAACATTAGTGCATTCGCTTCTGAAAATTGCAATTTTCCGCTATTAAAATTACTAGATTTCTTTGAATTCAAAAATTTCTTTTTCCAGCTTTGTGTTCCGTTATCACTTGATAGCAATTCACCTATCAATGTTGCAGCAGCATAGTCTGGATGAGAAATACCTTCTGTACGATATGCAAAAAAAACGACAGATCGTTCTTTGGGCCTACGAATAAGAAATTCTTTTTGAGTCTGTCGTGGGAATTTTTCCACACTGATATTCGATACAGGTTCTTTATATCCGGGAATTTCAGAAAATGCATTGCTAACAGAAATTAAGGCTTTTTCCGCATCAAAATTACCTGCAATAATTATTGTTGCGTTGTTAGGGTGGTAATGTTTTTCCCAGAAATTTTTCACCGCATCGAGTTGAATATTTTCCAGATCCCGGCGATTTCCCAAGACATCTGTTCCATAGGGATGCTGCTGGAAAACAGTTTCAAGCATTTTCTTGTAATGAAATCTTCTGATGTTCGAATCATTTTCCCTAAGCTCGTCCAAGACTTCAGATAAAGCTGTGTGCAAGCTATCTTTTGAGTAAGAGAAATTCTGCATGCGATCAGCTTCTACATTCAGAATCCAGTCAAGATAATTATCTTTAGTCTCAAAATTAGAACGATAATAAGTGTAGTCTGCACTTGTAATTCCTACTCGCTTGAATCTTCGATCTTTCATTTCTTGCTGTAAATCTGGATGATGCCCAGATCCACGCATTACAGCAAAATGTTCAAAAAGATGTGTAATGCCTTTTTCATCTGGTGCTTCGTACTTTGAACCAACGCGATAAATCAAATTCACCACAGTATTTTTTGCATACGTATCTGGTATAAGTAGTATCTGCAAACCATTACTTAATTTGTATTCGCTTATTCCTTCAAGTTCCCGAACAAATATTCCTGTTTCCTGGCTATTTTTAGTCAACAACTGTTCAGGCTGTTTTGCGCTAACAGTGGCCATGACAGACAGAGAAAGTAATGCGAGAATTGTGTTGATCATTTTCACAGTTAAATTCATTCCCTTAAAAATAAAGAATAAGGCAAGCAACATATCATTACGCTGCTGGCATTACGCTGCTGGCATTACAAAAGCTACTCGTTCACATTGACCCGTAGTACCACGTGTTTCGCGACGAATCTCAGCCGCCGCTTCCCTCGCTTGCTGCTCATCATATTCATCTTTTTCTTCTTTAGTCATTCTTTTACCGGTTTGCTCTTCGTCACCACCGCTTACCAGTTTCAACAGTTCTTCATTTTGAAATAATACGCATTTTATGTTACTGCTATACATGCTTAAGCGAACCATACCTCATGGCATGGCTTCGTTCGTGTTGAAGCCAATTCCAGCATCTGGACATCGTTCTGATGTCCAGATATCTGTTTTAAATCCCGACCTATGCACGCGCATGTGCAAAAATCAGTCACCTTGCTGCTGCCAGACTGCTTTACCCGACTTCAAATAAATCAAGCCACTGGCAGAGCCTTCTTTCGCGACTACGATGCCATCGTTGTGCAATTTGACAGACTTTTCATGATAGCTATGCGGCTGCGATCCCTTATCTTCAACATACCAAACTTCCAGCCACGAAAAATCATCACCGCCTTTGCCAACATTTCCAATTGCATGCCCTGCGCCTACGATGACAGGCTTGGTTTTTCCACGAGACAAAAATACGATACCCTCTTTTTTAGTCTTGCTGTCCTTGACCAATACCGCCAGGTCTCCCTGGCCAGCGCCCAGGAAATTGCCGCGCCAGACAAAGGGATTGATACGATTGTTCACCTCGATTGACTCTTGCTGAGACAAGCCATCAAGCTGCTTGTTTGCCCAGTCAGGCAATTGCATTTTGGGAGACACATCCTGTGCAAAAGCGATGCTGTTGGCAAATAACAGGACGACTGACGCTAATTTGAAATTCATGGAAAAACTCCTGGTAATGATGTAAATGTATAAGTATCGATTGGATGAAAGCCTACTTTGCTTCAACTGATCATTGCTACTGATTGCTGCTACCGATTACTGCTACTGCCACCGCGCTCACTACAAATACCTCACCTCAAACTGATGGTCTGCCTCTTCCAGGCCGGGTCTTGCCACTTGTAGAACACGCTCAAAGAGCCAGGTTTGTCGGCACCGTTTTCAACTTGCAGACTATCCATGCTGACGACTTCAAAACTCTTCCTAAATCTGCCTTCGACCTTGGCTTCGCGTGCTACCAGCATCTTGTTGGTGCCGGGCACCCAGCCTGCGAACTCTGCATAGCCGAGATCAGGGTCACTATTGGCTGGCGGCGGGATGTCGATAATCCAGCCCTGGCTTGTCTGGTGGAATAACCAGAGTTCACGCCAGTTTTCCATCGGTTGCACGGCCAGCGTCAGCGCGGTGTTTTGTGCGTTGGCACGGGCAGATGCGGCCCACACCACACTATAAGTACAGCGCTTTGCCAGCGGCGTTTTGACATCATGCTTTGCATCCGTCAGCATGACGCAGGTTTCGCCTGGCTGGCCAGCGGCGGTGACGATGTTCAGGCCGGGTTTGGGTACAACCACCGGTTCAGCAGCCCAGCGTGTCGTGCCGACACGCACGCCGGCATCAGCGTAGGTATACACATCTTCATCGGCAAATTCTTCCTTGTTGACGGCAGCCAGTTCGGTCAGAGCGCGATTGGCGGATTCTGCCACCTGTTCACCCTTACGGGCACGCTGGAAGGCGATGCTGGACCAGACGCTGGCCTTGCGCATGCGCATGCGGTTTTTCAGATACTCGGGCAGGCTGGTGGTGTTGACGCGGTCCAGCACATCGGCGCGCCATTGGTCCAGGGCAAAGCGCTCGGTCGGGCGCATGGCCGGGTCTATGCAATCCTGGCGTGTCAATGCCAGGGCAGCGCGGGCCTTTTGATCTGGCGTGGCATTCATCGCCAGTACCCGACGGAAGGCTTCGCCGTCATAGCAAAGCTGCATGCGGCCTTCGCGTTCATAGCCTTTGATGTTGATGCCATAATTGGCCACCACTTCCAGATGTGCCGCTATGGTCGCTTCATTTTGCTTGGGCTGTTTGCTGGATGCACGCTTTGCCAAACGTTCTGCCATGGTGCCAAGCGCATCAAAAGCTTCGGCACCGATGGCATTTGCCGGTGCGGCTTTCAGGTAGGCAGCGGTATAACTGATGCCCAGAGCTTCTGCCCCCGGTGTATCACGCAGAAAACGGATAACGGCAAAGGCATCGGGTGCATCATCCGGCTGCATGGACACCAGGCGCACTTGCGACGTCTTGATGTAACCGGCGCGCTCACGCCGGTGGTCATACACTTGCAGGTAGTCGAGTTTTTCACCGCGAATTTCCAGGCTGTCGCCCTGCCACAGGATGGCCTGTTGTTGCGCACCGTCTTTGGGGGCGGCGCGCAACTGTGCCTGGTCCTGAGTAACAACAGCAAGTACGGCGACAGCAGCTAAAGTAGCAAACATGATTATTGGCTTTCCTTGTTGTCGTTGATTGCTTCGGCTTCAGCCGACACTTTTTGTTGCGTGGCCTGAGCATTTTTACCAGCGCCCAGCAAGGCCGAACCGATGAAGCCGCCATCAGCCGGTGGTGGCGCGATGATGACCGAGATCTTGTCTGACAATTTGTCGGCCATGGTTTTTTGTATCAGCAAGGGGTGCTTGGTCAGCAAGGCACCATCGCGCTCCAGTTGTGAACTGGCGACCTTGCCGACCAGGTCTTGCCGGTAGGCCTCGGCATCGGCCAGCTTGCGGCGCGAATCGGCTTCACCCTGGGCTTCGATGACGCGTGCCTGGGCTGTACCTTCCGAAGTTTTGATGCGTGAGACCTTTTCAGCCTCGGCTTCAAACTGGCGTTGCTCTATCTGTTTTTGCTTGAATGGTAATACGTGTTTCATGGCTTCTTCCTGTGCTCTGGCAGCGATGATCTGCTCATTACCGGCGGCTTCGGCAGCTTTTTCGCGCTTGATCTTGTCGGCATCTGCTTCCAGCGCAGTTTGCTTGACCTGCTTGTCTTTCAGTTCCAGGGTGTAGCGCATTTTTTCGCTTTCCAGTTCTTCGGCCAGCAGTTTTTCCATGCCGCGCTTATAGTCGGCTGGCAAATCCACCTTACCCATCATGACGCTGCGCAAAAGGATACCGTCAGCGGCCAGCTTGGGCTTCAATTCGGTTTCTATCATTTGCTGGATTTCTGCCCGTTTGCTGGAAAAAATTTCCCTTACCGTATAACGGGTAAATGCCTTGTAAATGACACCCTGCACTGCCGGCTCGACGATTTCTGCATTGATGTTTTCGGGCAGGCTTTTGGACATGGCCGCCAGTTTGCTGGGGTCAAACGCATATCGTATGCTCAGGTCCACACCCAGTGACAGGCCTTCTACCGACTGGAAAGGCGCTTCGCCATCGGCGCGGCTGCTGCGTGTGGGACGGTACAACTGATCTTGCAGATTGAACAAACGCAGTTCATGCAGGCCGGGCACAACAATGACAGCACCGTCACGTACCTGCTCTGCACTACCAGTCAGTTGATTGATACGCACGCCGACTTCACCACGCGGTATGCGCTGCATAGGTGGGTGGGTGCTGATAGCATATACGGCACCACCAACCAGACTCAATACTACCAGACGGTTGAAGGTAGTTTTGCTGAAAACGCCAGACCCTGCCGTTACCCTGGCCCCGGCTTTGAGTCCCGAAGCGCTTTTGCTAAAGACAGAAGACAGAGTGGATCTTACGGCTTGTACCAGGGATTTGATACGGTCAGACATGATAACTCTCCAATGATGGTGTTTTTCCAGGGTTCCTTGCAGTGGCGTTTGCCCTGCTTTCCTTAGAACCTGCCGACGATCTGTAGCGAGCGAGCGTCAGCGGGAGTGAAGAGCAGCGCAAAAAGCGGAATGTACTTGAGTACATGAGCATTTTGAGCAGCGCATGAGCCCCGATCACGCTCGCGCAGTAAGATCGTCGGCAGGTTCTGATACGCATCATGCGCTGCACTGCACGGAGCATACAATGCTGCGGCAGGGGCAGAAATATCACTGTTGCAAGCTATTTATTCCCAGTCAGGAATAAGCCTTGCCGCGTGTGAAGAAAAACTCACAGCCGCTTTATGACTTTTGCCAGAAAACCGTGGATACTGCTGATATCGTATTAATTGCAGGGGTATACCGTGGTAAAAGTAGCTGTCATCGAAGACGATCTGCCCACCAGCAACCAGTTAAAAAGCTGGATAGAGGCAGCAAAACCTGGCATCCACATAGACCAGTGGTTCAGCCGCGACGATGCCGAAGCGGCGATTGCACGCGAGAATTATGACCTGGTGGTGCTGGACATAGAACTGGGGCGCGAGCGCCATGCCGGCGTTGCCATCATCAATGCCATCAACAAGCAGCATGCAACGCCGGTACTGGTGGTGTCAGCCATGCCGGCCACCATCTATCGCAGCATCATGAAGGCGCTGGATGCCTGGGATTATCTGCAAAAGGCCACCTTTGAAGAAGCTGATTTCATAGAGACCTTTCTGGAAATCCTGCGCTCGGTCAAAGATCGCAAGCAGCACCTTAGCCAGAATGCAGCCTACAAGGAGGCAGCCAAAACACCAGTCGCCGACCAGCTCAGCATGGACCCCTTGCGCCAGCGCACACCCATCTGGCGCGGCCAGCGCATCAACCTGCCGCTGACGGCGCAGCGCATACTCGCAGCCCTGTTCGCCCGCCGTGGCCAGGTGGTGTCGTATGAAGATTTGTATGAAGTCGTGAAGAGCGGGCGCAACCGCGACAACATCCGCAAGCATGTATCGACCATACGCGATGCCTTCCGCGAAATTGATGCGGATTTTGAATGCATAGAAAACGTCCCCATGCGTGGTTTCAGATGGGTGGATGACGACGCAGGCAGAAACTGACATGACCAAGTTCTTGCTGGCGACTTACCGGCTGCGGATATTATTTCGTGGTGTTTTCCTGTTGCTGGCATTGGCGACGGTGGGTCTGGCACTGTCTGTACTGCAGCAGGAAAAACAACTCAGCTATAACAATTACCAGAGTAACTTCAATAAGACCCGCTTGCAGATTTCAGCAACACTGCGCCATCCGGCAGGACAACTGGCGCTGTTGAACCCGCCGGCCGAAAAACAGCGTGCTGCATTGCGCCCCTTGCTGCTGCCGTATTCAGCGATTGATTTTGATGACCAGAACAAAGTGCAGCAAGCCATCGCCATGTCCGGCTGCCTGGTGCAATATGGGAACAATGGTGCACTATGCAGCGGTATAGGCAATAACCCATGGGCCGGTGGGTTCATCTATGTTGCAGGCAATTTCAACAGCACACAACTGGTCTCGCACAAGCGCGGCAATGAAAGCCTGGCACAGGCGCACAGGCTAAAAGTCAGTGTCAGCCTGCGCGGCCAGACCTATCGCTGGATAGCACCATTTGAAGAAGAAGCCGCACCGGCCAGACAAAACCAGGGCGTGCGTGGACGCTGGACGGGTTTCAACGAAAGCGAAGCAAATAAACCGAATGCACGTCCGGTCAGGGATTTTCGTGGCTGGGCCTGGCAACAGGCGATCTGCAATCAGGCCGATCAGGATGACAAGGATGTCAACTGCCAGAAAAACACCTTCTTCTCACTGCGTCTGCCTATCCCGGTCTTGCAGGAAGCCCTGTTTGAAAAGAAGCGCCCCATCTGGCCGCCACAAGACCTGGACCAGATGGAAGTCAGCCTGTCCGTATTGCCACCTGACTCTGAAACAGCGCTGCTCGACAGCAAGAATGCGCCAACAGCCACCCCGTTTTCGCTCAAGGATTTGCAGGGCAATCTCTTGCCTGGCGAAACCCTGCGCATACGCAAGCGCGACGGCCAGGAAAGCAAGGAGGACCTGATCAACCTGACCGGTGCATTCGAGCAAAGCGATGAATCATGGAATATCATCACCCGACTGATACGCCGCCTGCCGGTGGATGAATACGATATCCCGCTGGAAAGCCGCGAAACCATCAACACGCCACTGGCAAATTATGAAGTCTTGCTGAAGGGCGATGTGCGTAGCGTCAGCAAAAGCCTGAGCGTGGTCGCCAGCCGTTTGTCCTGGTTTGTCGGTGCCATGTTACTGGCGCTGACGCTGGCCTGGTTGCTGATCGAAATCAGCATCATACGGCGCATTACCCTGCTGACCAAACGAGCCGTGTCACTCTCAAAAACCATGAAGGGTGCAGGCGAGCTGGAACAGTTCGATATCAGCGATTTGCGCAGCCCGGATGAACTGGGTGTACTCGCCAGTTGCCTGCATGATTTGCTGCGGCGGGTGAAAGAAGATGTGGAACGCGAAACCATACGCACCGAACAGGAAAAAGAAATGTGGCATGCTGTCGGCCACGAAATCATGTCGCCCCTGCAATCCCTGATGGTCTTGCATGGCAGCCCGGATGATCAAAGCAACCGCTACATCAGTCGCATGCAGCAAGCCATACGTGTGCTGTATGGCAGTGCCTCGCCCAGTGAGGCATTTCAATCCACCGTCTTGCAGGTCAGTGAGATTGATATCACGCTATTCCTGAAAAACGTAGCCGACAATGCGCCACTGGTAGGGATACCAGACGTAGCCTATCAGGGCACGGACGAAGCCGTTATGGTCAAGGCAGATGAATATTCGCTGGAAGATGTCGTCACCCACGTCTTGCGCAATGCAGAACGTTATCGCCAGACCGGTAGCGCCATCAGCATCAAACTGCAAACCAGTGAAACTACCGCCACCATCACCATACACAATGACGGCCCACACATTGCCAACGATATGATCGACAAGATTTTTGAATATGGCGTATCAGACCAGCAGGATTCCGCTGCCAACGGCAATCGTGGACAGGGCCTGTTTGTCGCCAAGACCTATATGGCAAAAATGGGCGGTACCATCAGCGTGCAAAATGTCGCTGATGGCGTAAGTTTTGTACTGACTTTGCAGCGGGGAAATGCATGAACAGGGCAAACGCAACATCGCCTGAACTGCGTTGCAGCACCTGACTGCATCAAGCGGAAAAATATCAAAAAAGCATCAATCCATCGCCATCAACTGTTTTTGCCGAAAAAGCAAAACTTAGTTTTGCATCGCCCTGTAAATCACGTCGCACTATCGGAAAGCCTGGCTTTAGAATCGTCTGCTGGCGCGCTGAAATCTTCGCCAATTCAACAGGCCAGTCACGACCAGTGTCATATCCTGTTGAGAGAAAAATAATCAGGCTGAAACGGCCTGTCCAACAACGAGGAAAGCAATGAAACCACAAATGAAACTGATCGCTGCACTGTGCATGATAGGCGCAAGCAGTCTGGCACTGGCCCAGGCTGAAGATAAATTCCAGTGGCTGGAAGATGTCACCGGTGAAAAAGCCCTGAACTGGGTCAAGGACCAAAACAAGGTCACACGTGGCAAGCTCGACAATGATGCCGGTTTCAACAAGCTGAAGGCCGATTTGCAGGTCGTGCTGGATTCGAAGGACCGTATCCCGGGCATACGCAAAATGGGAGATGCTGTCTACAATTTCTGGATGGATGCAGAACACCCGCGTGGTGTCTGGCGTAAAACCACGTTGGAAGAATACAAAAAATCCCAACCTAAATGGGAAGTGGTGCTGGATGTTGATGCACTGGCCAAAGCAGAAAATGAAAACTGGGTATACAAGGCCAGTGTATGTCGCGAACCCGTGTATGACCGTTGCCTGATCGAGTTGTCACGCGGCGGTGCTGACGCCGTAGTCACGCGGGAATTCGACCTCGCCAGCAAGTCCTTCGTCAAAGGCGGCTTCAGTTTACCAGAAGCAAAAATGAATCTGGACTGGGTTGATAAAGACACCCTGTTTGTCGCCACCGATTTTGGTGCAGGCACACTGACAGATTCCGGCTATGCGCGCGTGGTCAAGGAATGGAAACGCGGCACCGAATTATCGGCTGCCAAAACCCTGTTCGAAGGCCAGAAAAATGATATGGCTGTAGGAGCCAATTCCAGCGACCACAAAGGTGTGCATCGCGAACTGGTCAGCCGTCAGATCACTTTCTATACATCAGAACAGTATTTGAAAGACGGTGACAAGCTGATCAAGCTGGATATACCGGCCAAGAGCAATCTGTATTTCTTTGATAAACAGGCTGTGATCACCCCTCGTGAAACATGGGCTGTGGGTGGCAAGACCTATGCATCCGGCAGCGTACTGGCCATCGACTTTGATGCCTTCATGAAAGGCAATCGCGAATTCACGGTCTTGTTTGAACCCAGTGACACCACCTCTTATACAGGTGCCACCATCACCCGCAATTACCTGCTGCTGCAAACCCTGGACAACGTCAAGAGCAATCTGAAGGAATGGAAATTTGATAGCGGTAAATGGTCTGCCCGCCAGGTCACATTGCCGACGCTGGGCGCGGTCGGCGTGAGTGGCGTTGATTCAGAAAATTCTGACGATTACCTGCTCAGCTATTCTGATTACCTGACACCCAGTGTCTACATGATGGCGCATGCCGGTAATGATAAGCGCGAGTTGTTGAAGTCTGCACCAGCCTTCTTTGATGCCAGCGCCTATGAAACAGTGCAAAAATTTACCACATCCAAAGATGGCACCAAGGTGCCTTACTTTATCGTGCGCCGCAAGGACATGAAGTACGACAGCAATAATCCTACCCTGCTGTATGGCTATGGCGGTTTCCAGATTTCCATGACGCCTTCTTATTCTGGTGGCCTGGGTAAAAGCTGGCTGGATAAAGGCGGTGTCTATGTAGTGGCCAATATCCGTGGCGGTGGCGAGTTTGGCCCGCGCTGGCATCAACTGGCATTGAAGGAAAATCGTCAGCGTGCCTATGATGACTTTGCAGCAGTAGCAGAAGACCTGATCGCCAGCAAAATCACCAGCAACAAACACCTGGGTGCAATGGGTGGCAGCAATGGCGGCCTGCTGGCCGGTGTTGCCCTGACCCAGCGTCCTGATCTGTTCAATGCGGTTGTCAGCCAGGTGCCTTTGCTGGATATGCGTCGCTTCAACCAGTTGCTGGCAGGTGCTTCATGGATGGGTGAATATGGCAACCCGGATGTGCCGGCGGAATGGGATTACATCTCTAAATACTCGCCTTACCAGAACGTCAAGGCAGGCGTGACTTACCCGAATGTTCTGTTCATCACGTCTACCCGTGATGACCGCGTACATCCTGGTCATGCGCGCAAGATGGCTGCCAAAATGATGGATCAGGGTCACAAGAATGTCTGGTATTACGAAAACACCGAAGGCGGTCACGGCGGTGCAGCCAACAATGCGCAACGTGCCGACATGAGTGCGATCACCTATACCTTCTTGTGGAATATGCTCAAGCGCGACAATGATGCCAACCAGGTGCATTAATTAGGCTTGGTGCGCTGCCAGTAAAAGCAGTCGTCTAAAACAAAAAGGCAGCCAGAAAATTGGCTGCCTTTTTTTGCTGATACGGGTCCGTAATCCGGTCTGGCTTAATCCACTTTATCCGACGGATAGCGTATGGTTTCACGCAATAAAACGCCCATCGGGAAATTAAGGTTGATAGCATTCGGCTGTATCGGTTTGGTGAACCATTTTTCATACAGTTTGCTCAGTTCACCGTCCAGCATCATACGGACCATTTCAGCATCAATGAGCTTCTTGAACGCAGCATCGTCCTTGGGCAACATCATTGCGTACGCTTCAGAAGAAAGTGGATCACCTACAATCGCCAGCTTCTCATTATTTTTTGACTTTGCCTTAAAACCAGCCATGATTGCATCATTTTGTGCAAATGCATCGACCTGTTTGCTTTCCAGCATGGCAAAACCCTCGGTATGGTCTTTGGCTTCGATGATTTTCATATTCAATGAACGGACTTTATTTCGTTCAAGCAAAAATTTGTCAGTAGAAGTCCCTTTGGTCATGACCACTTTTTTATCTTTCAAATCCTGCCAGTTCTTGATGCCTGAATCAGTAAAAACGATCATCCGGTTAGTCGCGAAGAAATGGGGCAAGGTGTAATTCACTTTCTTGCGTCGCTCCGCAGTATTGCTGGTGGAACCACATTCGATATCAGCTTTGCCAGAGGTCATTGCTTCCATCCGGGTCTCTGATGTCACCGGGATGTAGTTGATCTTCAACTGTGGCAGTTTTAATTCTTTTTTGATCACATCCACAAATCTCATGCAAATGTCGATCGAATATCCTATCGGTGCCTTGCTTTCCGACAGATAAGAAAACGGTAAAGACGCCTCCCTGAAAGCGACGTTGATCGTCTGTGTCTTTTTAATGCGGTCGAGTGTATCCGCCGCAATCGACGCCTGGCTCACAATACCAGTCAAAACGACAACGCCAATCTTGCTAATAAAACTATTTTTCATGCCACTTTCCTATCGTCTGTGCTTGCACCAACCGAATATTATCGAATCTTTCTGTGACGCAATCATTAATTTACCAATTCTCACATATCTGATTGCGGCCCTGAATCAGGAGCGAACTTCCGTCATTCAATGAAGACGGACCACAAGATAAGGAAAACTATCTTCCTGCTTCAGGTTTTTAACACTATCGCAGTGATGAATTACTGCGCCAGCGCAAATACACTAGCGGTTATGCATTGACAGTTTGACAGCAATAAATAGTAATGAGTTCCCGCGAAAGCAGGTAGATTTCGTGGATGCTGTATCATTTCTCGCTTTGCCGCCCGAGTTCGTGTACTGGCTCAGGCAGGGCAGATGCAACCATTTTCCTGATTTCAGGTCTGAACCATCTATGAGTTTGTACCAGCTTATTGCTCAGTTTATCCGCCAGCACTGGCGCCATTATCTTGGCGCGGGTGCCATGCTGTTCGCCGTTGCCGTGATGACGGTCCTGATACCGCGCCGTGTCGGCATGGTCATTGATGGGATGGTGGCAGGTCGGTTTGATAACACTGGCCTGATGTGGGAATTGTCCTGGCTTATCGGTATGGGCCTGGCCATCTATTTCTTGCGGGTGGGCTGGCGTACCCAGTTGTTTACTGCTTCCTATCAGTTAGGCATGCAATTACGCACCCGGCTTTACCAGAGGCTGAGCGTACAGGGTTCGCGTTTTTTCCAGCAACAAAGAACCGGTGACCTGATGGCCCTGGGCACCAATGATGCCGATGCCATTGAACTGGCAGCGGGTGAAGCTGCCCTGGCCGGTTTTGACGGCAGCCTGACCTTTGCCCTGGTGATAGGCATGATGTTACTGGGTGTGGACTGGCGACTGGCGCTGGCGGCCTTGCTGCCCTTCCCTTTCATGGCCTGGGCCTTCAAGCGCATTACCCACCATATCCACGATGCTTCGCGTGATTCGCTGGAACGTTTCAGCAAACTCAATGACCATGTGCAGGAAACCCTGGCTGGTGTACGTACCCTGCGCGCCCTGGGTCTGGAACAGCGCAGCGCAGCGCAGTTTGCCGAAATGGCCGAACAGGCCGCTGCCGCCAGCCTGTCAGCCCAGCGCTGGGAAGCTGCCTATGAACCGGCAGTCGGCATCAGCCTGACAGCGGCCGGGGCACTGACCCTGGGTGTCGGTGGCTATCTGGTCTGGCATGGCGAGATGAGCATTGGTGCACTGACCAGTTTTTCCATGTATCTAGGCCAATTAATCTGGCCCATGTTTGCTGCCGGCTGGGTCTTGTCCCTGCTAGAACGCGGCAAAGCGGCATGGGCCAGGCTGGAACCTGTTCTGACACAGGAACTCAGCGTCAATGATGAAGGTGCCATCACCACGCCACCGGCAGGCGATCTGCGTGTAGAGCAAGTCAGCTTTGCCTATCCGGGTCAGGCAATGCCTGCCTTGCAAGACATCAGCCTGACGATTGCACCGGGCCAGACAGTGGGCATAGTCGGCCCCACGGGTTCAGGCAAATCCAGCATCATCCGTTTATTACTGCGCCAGGTAGAAGCAGAACAGGGCCACGTCACCTGGGGCGGGCATGCGCTGGCGGAGTACCGTCTGCAAGCCTTGCGTCAGTCCATCAACTGGGTAGCGCAGGAGCCCTTTTTGTTCTCAGCATCGATTGCCGACAATATAGGTCTCAGCAATCCTGCCGCCAGCCGTGCAGACATCATGCAGGCCGCCCGGCTGGCATCGGTCGACGACGATATACAACGCTTCCCGCATGGCTATGACACGCTGGTGGGCGAGCGCGGTGTCACCCTGTCAGGCGGCCAAAGACAGCGTGTGGCCATCGCCCGTGCCCTGCTGACAGCCAGCCCGCTGTTGTTGCTTGACGATGCCCTGTCAGCGGTGGATACACAGACTGAAACCCATATCCTGCAACATCTGGCAGAGCTAAGGAAAGAACATCCCGAACGCAGTGCCGTCATCGTCAGCCATCGCCTGAGTGCGGTGCTGGAAGCCAGTCACATCCTGGTTTTGCGTGAAGGAAAAATCGTCGAACAAGGCAATCACCAGACCTTGCTGGATCTGGATGGCTGGTATGCAACGCAATGGCGTTATCAACAACTGGAAGCAAGCCTGGATGCAGCCTGATACCAACAATAAAACAAGCGCCCTGTCAGAAAAGAAGCAGGCCGTGCGCCTGCTGTTGCAGGCCGCCAGCACTGAAAAACGCCATGTCTGGCTGGGCATCTTCTTTCTGTTCGTGGCCGCTGGTCTGGAAGCCGTTGGCCCCTTGCTGGGCAAGGCATTCATAGATCGTTATCTATTGCCACATAAAATGGATATGGGCATGGTCATCGCCCTGCTGGCTGCCTATGTGCTGACCGGCTGGGGTGCGACCTGGCTGCGTTATCTGCAACTGACACGGCTGGCCGGTGTCGCCATGCGCTCGGTACGTCGTCTGCGTGAACAGGTGTATGAACATGTGCTGCGCCTGCCCATGGCATTTTTTGACAAGGCGATTACCGGACAACTGGTCAGCCGCGTGACAAATGACACCGAAGCCGTCAAGAGCCTGTATGTGCAGGTACTGTTCGTGATGCTCGACAGCTCCATCGTTGTCATTGGTGCTTTGACCGCCATGGCTTTTCTGGAATGGCGTCTGATGCTGATCGTCATCATGCTGATACCGGCAGTCATCATCATCGTCTGGTTTTATCAACGCTGGAGTGCGCCAGCCGTCAGCCGTGCACGCCAGTTGCGCAGTGAAATCAATGCCCAGGTTGCAGAAAGCATCAATGGCATGAGTACGCTGCAAGCCAGCAATGCCGAACGTCGCTTTGGTGAGCGCTTTGCAACCACCAACCAATTACACTATGCAGCAAGGCTGGATGAATTGCGTGCCAATGCCTGGCTCTTGCGCCCGGCGCTGGATCTGATGAATTCTATCTTGCTGGTGGTGGTGATTTTCAGTTTTAGCCAGCGCAATTTTTCTGGCGTTGAGATTGGTATACTGTATGCATTTGTCAGCTATATCGCACGGGTGGTGGAACCACTGATACAGATCACCCTACAATTCGGCCAGATACAGCAGGCCGTCGTTTCGGCAGCGCGGGTCAATACCCTGCTGAATGAACATCAGGCACCAGTCGCCAGCAGCGCCGCCCGCATTGTCGACGGTAATCTGAAGCTGGAGCAGGTCAGCTTTGGTTACGACCCGGCGCGCCCGGTCCTGCATGACTTCAGCCTTGAGATACCGGCAGGCAGTTTTTACGGCATCGTTGGTCATACCGGCAGCGGCAAATCCACACTGCTGAGCCTCTTGCTGCGTTTTTACACGGCTCAGTCGGGACGCATCAGTATAGACGGGCAAGCACTGGCCAGCATCAGCGATGCACATTTCCGTGACAGGGTAGGACTGGTGCCACAAGAACCCTTTTTGCTGGCTGCAAATGCACGCGAAAACATTTCCATGGGCCGCGACATCAGTGAAGCCGATATCATCGCTGCTGCCAAAGCCGCCCATGTGCATGACTTCATTCTGCAACTGGAAAACGGCTATGACACCCCGCTGGGCGAAGGTGGTGCCCGCCTGTCCACGGGGCAAAAGCAATTGCTGGCCATCGCCCGCGCCCTGGCTGGCAAGCCACGCGTGCTGTTCCTGGATGAAGCCACGTCACATATCGACAGCGAGACTGAACAGGTAGTACAGACTGCACTGACAGAATTGCGTGGCAAGGTCAGCATCGTGGCCATCGCCCATCGTCTGTCCACCATCCGTGATGCCGACCGCATCATCGTGCTGAACCACGGCAAGCTCGCCGAACAAGGCAATCACCAAGAATTAATGCAAGTGGAACAAGGCATCTATCAGCGCCTGTACCTGTTGCAAACCCTGGAAGAATAAGGAAAGCCATGAAGAAGTGGATCACGATCACCATCAGCGCGGGCGTTACTGTCGTGCTGTCAACCATAGCCTATGTGTATCTGGTAGTGGCGCCCGGCTTGCCAACACTGGAAGCCGTTACCGATTACCAGCCCAAAATCCCACTGCGCATCTATACCACAGACAATGCCCTGATCGGTGAATTTGGTGAAGAACACCGGGATTTTGTACCCATCAAGCAAATCCCAGCTGTCATGAAAAATGCCTTGCTGTCGATTGAAGACGAGCGTTTTTATGAGCATGGCGGCATCTCTTTCCGTAGCGCAGCCCGTGCCATCGTGGCCGACCTGCGTGGTGGTTTTCATCAGGGCGGATCGACCATCACCATGCAGGTGGCACGCAATTTTTTCCTCAGCAATGAAAAGTCATTGCCGCGTAAGCTGAAAGAAATCCTGCTGACTTATCGTATTGAAGATGCGCTCTCCAAGGACCAGATCCTGGAGCTGTATATGAACCAGATTTTCCTGGGCCAGCGCAGCCACGGCTTTTCCAGTGCCGCGAAAACCTACTTTGGCAAATCGCTGGATCAGTTGACGCTGGCAGAAGCCGCCATGCTGGCCGGTGTGCCGCAAAATCCGGTCAGACATAATCCTGCCGTCAATTTTGAAAAGACCAAGCAAAGACAGTTGCTGGTCCTGCAAAACATGGTCAGAAATGGTTTTATCACGCAAGCACAAATGGAAGCTGCAGCAAAGGAAGAAATCAAGGTCGTCAAAGGCCAGCAATTCGATGCCCACGCCGACTACGTTGCCGAGATGGTACGTCAGAGTATTTTTGCGCAATACAAGGAAGATACCTATACCAAGGGTATCAAGGTCTACACCACCATCAACAAGGCTGAGCAGGACGCCGCTTATGAAGCCGTACGCCGCAATATCATTGCCTATGATCAGCGTCATGGTTATGACGGCCCTGAAGCCCATATAGAATTGCCTGCTGATGAGGATGAACGCGATGATGCAATAGACCAGATTTTGCGCAAGCATCCTGACAACGACAAATTACTGGCTGCGGTAGTGACCCAGGCATCCGGCAAGATCGTCAAGGCAGAGCTGCAATCTGGCGACAGTATAGAAATTACAGGAGAGGGTTTGCGCTTTGCTGCAACTGCACTGACCGACAAAGCCAAGGCAGGTATCAAAATACGCGCTGGCTCTGTGATACGCGTGATACAGGATAGCAAGAAGCGCTGGGCCATCACGCAAATCCCTGAGGTCGAAGGCTCTTATGTCGCGCTGAATGCAGACGATGGTTCCTTCCGCGCCATGGTCGGCGGTTTCGATTTCAATCGCAAAAAATTCAACCATGTGACCAGTGCCTGGCGTCAGCCGGGTTCCAGCATCAAGCCCTTCATTTATTCTGCGGCACTGGAAAAAGGTTTTTACCCTGGCACCCTGATCAATGACGTGCAACTCTCGGAAACATCCGACAGCAGTCTGCGCTGGGACCCGCGCAATGATGATGGCAAATATGATGGCCCCATCAGCATGCGTAGCGCCCTGGCCCAGTCCAAGAACGTAGTATCCGTCAGGATACTGAAATCCATAGGCGTGGATACCGCCAGAAACTGGTTGCCCCGCTTTGGCTTTGACAAGGACAAGCACCAGGCCAATCTGACCATGGCACTGGGTACAGGCTCGGTGACACCTCTGCAACTGGCTTCGGCCTATGCGGTATTTGCCAACGGCGGTTACTCGGTCAACCCCTGGCTGATCAGCAAAGTGGTCGATGGCAAGGGCAAAGTCTTGTTTGAAAACAAACCACCAGCTGTGGCACAGGAAGAAGCACGGGTCATTGATGCCCGCAATGCCTACATCACCGACAGCATGCTGCGAGAAGTGGTGCGCAGCGGTACGGGTGCCAGCGCTTCTATCAAACTCGGCAGGCGTGATCTGGCAGGTAAAACAGGTACCACCAGTGATGCCGTCGATGGCTGGTTTGCCGGTTATGCAGGGAATATCGTGGCAGTCGCCTGGATGGGATATGACGATCCCAAATCTCTGGGTGGCCGTGAATTTGGTTCCACTCTGGCCTTGCCTATCTGGATAGATACCATGCGGGTAGCGCTGGCCGGCAAACCCGAAGGGCAACGTGCCGTGCCTGAAGGCATCAGCAATACCGAAGGTGACTGGATGTTCAATGAATTCCTGAACGGATCCAGCGTGCGGACACTGGACATGACAGAAAGCCCACCGCAAACAGTGACACCGGCGCAGGCAACTCAGGCACCTGCGCAATAGAAAAAAGCCCGCAGATTATATTCTGCGGGCAAAGATCCCGACCTTTGGAGGAAAAACTTTCAGGATTGCCGCATGGTAGCGCTGGAAGATGACATTGTTATGACAAAAGGCCAGGACCATATCCAGCAATCAGTTACTCCCAAAAAAAAGCCCGCACGGGAGCATGCGGGCTGAAATCCTGATCTGATGAAGGTTTCAGGATAGGGGTAACACTAGAACTCAAAGCAGCTCCAGAACGAATCCACGAACAGAGCACAAAGCACCCTCTTATTCCACGCCTTGAAGCGCGGCTACATTTTGTAAACTGGTCTATATCCCTTTACAGAATGTCAGGTTTCAAGATGACTACTTCTTACCGCACACAAAGGACGCTGCCGCGTGAACCACAGTTCATGCATGGCACCCCTGGTACCATCTACATTTTGCAAAACGATGGCCTGCGCAAAGGCCTGTACAAAATTGGGGCAACCCGCCGTTCCGGTGTGTCCAAGGCCATGGAACTGAATCGCGACCTGCAACAACTGATTCCAGGTTCTTATGAATGCGTTTTTGAACTGCATACCAAAGACTGCGGCCAGGCACTTGATGAAATCCTGAAGCAATTCCAGCATCATCGCTGTGGCAAACGGGGCCAGGACTTCTATGACCTGGATCTGGATGCAGCAGCAGAAAAAATTGCCAACACCATTGCCCTGATCAATCGCCAGGGCTTGATCCGTCAACAGCAAACACTGAGCATGATGCGCCATCTGGAACCAGATGAACCCAGCAGCGTCAGCAATGCCGAGGCATTCAGCCCACCACCTGCCAGCCTGCTCAGGAAAGCGTTTGAATGGGTAGCCGGATAAGATAAAACCGGGATTGCTGATTTCCCGGTTTCATACACAATCAGACCACAGCTTTAGACCACAGCTTTCAACAGGCAAGGTTCGTGCTGCACTTGCACGGTCTTACGCAAGGCATCAAAGCCGTGGGCAAGATCCGCCAGCAAATCATCTACGTCTTCCAGACCCACATGCAGGCGCAGCATCGGTGCAGTCCATTTATCGGCATTCACCGTGCGGTAAGCCGCCGGGCTGGTAGGCAACATCAGACTCTCGAAACCACCCCAGCTAAAGCCTATGCCAAACAGGCGGGTTCTGTCGATCAGGGTAGCCACCTGCTGCTCACTGATATCGGCCTGAAACACCGCGCCCATCAGGCCGCATGCATAGTCAGGTTTGAAATCACGCTTCCATAAATCATGACCGGCACAGCCGGGTGACGGCGGGTACAGCACTTCAGCCACTTCTGGCTGTTGCTGCAACCATAGCGCGACCACTTTGGCACTTTCACGATGTACCGCCAGACGTGCTGCCATGGTGCGCAAACCGCGCAGGGCCAATGCCGCATCATCCGCCCCGATCGACATGCCAAGCTGGCGGTATGTGCTGCGTATGCGTTCATGCAGGGCTGCCGTGGTCAGAATGGCGCCCATCAGGGCATCCGAATGTCCGACTATGTATTTGGTGGCAGCATGGATAGAGACATCAATCCCCAGTTCAAAAGAATTCCAGCCTATCGGCGTTGCCCAGGTGCTGTCAGATACCACCACGGCACCTGATGCATGGGCCTGGGCGGCAATTGCCGGGATATCCTGGACTTCAAACGTCAGCGAGCCTGGCGATTCGACAAATACCACCCTGGTGTTCGGCTGTATCAGCGCGGCGATACCACGACCTATCAGCGGGTCGTAGTAGGTCGTACTGATATTCATGCGCTGTAACAGGCCGTTGCAAAAGTCACGGGTAGGGTCATATACGGTATCGACCATCAGCAGGTGATCACCGGGCTGCAACAGGGCCAGCAATGTGGTCGTGACTGCCGACAGACCAGAAGAGGTCAGCATGCAGGCAGCCGCGCCTTCGGCAGCACACAGTGCCTGCTCCAGCGCCTGCGTGGTTTCATTGCCGTGGCGGCCGTAGGCGCGCCGGGTGCCGCAGGCATTCTTTAAGGCGGCGACATCAGGAAACAGGATGGTTGATGCCCTGACCAAAGCCGGATTCACCGGACCATGGTGCGCCTTGCCTTTGCGCCCGGCATGGGTCAGACGGGTGGCGGTTTGCAATTCTGGCTCTACGATATTCATACCTGCTCCATTTCTTCATGTTTGATACTCATGCCCGCTTGCCTGCCAATACAACAACAAGACAAACCGGGATATTGCATGGCTACATCCTAGCAAGCGCAGGTAGAAATTTTTTACCAAATATCCGGACAATTCATGCTATTTTTAGGAATATTTTCTAATATTTACAAAATATGGATAAAATTGATCTAGAAATTTTAAATATCTTGCAAAAAGATGCATCAATTGCACTGGCAGATCTGGCCCAGGCAGTGCACCTGTCTGCCACCCCCTGCTGGCGACGCGTACAAAAATTGCAGGAAGATGGCGTCATACGGCAGCAGGTGACGCTGTGCGATCCGGTCAAGCTTAACCTGGGCCTGACGGTGATGGTGGCCTTAAAAGCTGCCCAGCATAATGAAAAGTGGATGCAGCGCTTTATCGCAGGGACCGGTGCCATTCCCGAGATAGTAGAAATCTTCCGCATGAGCGGTGAGATCGACTATTTACTGAAAGTGCACGTGCCTGACATGGCAGGCTTTGATCTGGTTTATAAAAAACTGGTGAAGGTAGCAGACTTGCAGGATGTCAGTTCCAGCTTCGTCATGGAAGTTATCAAGAACACGACAGCGCTACCGCTTAATTATGCCGTACTGAAAACTGCGCGATCGTGAAAGAACTTAGCCGCGGAAGCGGTAGTGTTCCTGTGTGAACAGATCTATTCCACATTGCAGGTTTTCTATCCAGTCAAGAAAAGCTGTGATTGCTTCCTTGCCTTTGAAATACCGCCCATGCTGGGGCACCAGCATGTCAACATCCATTTGCCTGACCATATTGGCCCACAGCCGGCACACCTTGTTGGACACCATATAGCGCTTGTGAAAACCTGCCATGGTATGCACGTGTTCTAAAAATTGTGCTTTGGTGGTGATCGGCGTTTCAATGTCGTGTGCATCCACCATGGAAGCACCAACGTCGCCAGAAAACAGGATTTTCGACTTGCTGTCGTAAAACTGGAAATTGCCTTCTGCATGCAAAAAATGGGCGGGCACGGCATAGATGGTGGCGTCGCGCAGACGAACCGGCATGCCTTCGTCAGGGATACCGACGATACGTCCTTCAGCCCGGTTCAGGTTGCAGAAATGCGGCACGAAGCGTGACCACAGTTTCGATACATACAGGTCGCATTCTGTCCCCATCAACCATTTGTCGAGCGCGCCGATGATGTCAGGATCCTGATGTGAAGCAAACAGGTATTTGAGATTTTTCTTTGGCACATACTTATGTATGGCCAGCAACAGGGCGTTATACGTCAGGTTGCCGGAAGGATCAATCAAGGCCCCTTCCCCTTCAGATACGACAAGGAATTGATTGGCCTGGACAGCATGATCAGCCGTGTCATCCAGCAGATCATTAAACATCACGCAGATGTGTTTGCCGTCATTAAATAGTTCTATCGCCAATTGATCCCCGCAAATACCAAAGTTTAAGGATCTATTTTAGTAAAGCTGGCAACGCGTATCTTGAGATGGATCAAGACAATGCAGGCCACCGGGAAAATTGTGTTGCAAGGTCTACCTCGTCAGATGAAATCTTGTCATGTGTCCTGCCAGCCACGGTGCAGGACTGGCAAAGCAATTACACTCTGTTCATCCGCATGCCATTTCAAGGCTTCAAATTTTTCGCTACTTCCGGCAACTACGCATGATAGAACGCATACTTTCCATCATCCTTCCAGTCTTCATTGTCATTGGCCTGGGTTATCTGTATGCGCGGCGCAAGGGTGCGGCAGCAGCGGCCGATATGGTGTCGGTCAACCGCATCAGTATGGATGTGTTGTGCCCTCTGTTGATTTTTACCGCACTGGCCGGCAAGGATTTTGAAGTAGGCCACAATCTTTGGCTGATCATTGCTGGCGTGCTGATTGCCCTCGGTTCAGGTCTGTTGGCATGGCCGGTAGCACGTCTGCTAGGGTATGACGTGCGCAGTTTCGTGCCGCCGATGATGTATAACAACTGCGGCAATATGGGCTTGCCGCTTGCCGCACTGGCCTTTGGCACCAGCGGCCTGTCTGCCGCCGTTGCCCTGTTCATGGCATGCAACCTGGTGTATTTCAGTATAGGCATACGCATCATCCAGCATGGCCACCCCGATCACGAGGACAAGCCCTGGCGTTTCCTGCTCAGCCCGATGATGCTGGCAATGGCGGCCGGTATGGTATTTGCGATTTTACATATTCCCATTCAGGCTACCCTGTTCCTGGCGCTGAAAATGACGGGCGATGCCTGCATCCCCATCATGCTGTTTGCATTGGGTGTACGCATGCTGGATATCAATTTTGCCAGCTGGCGTATCGGCATGGCCGGTGCGATTGTGTGTCCGCTGGCAGGCTTGCTGATAGCGGGATTACTGGAATTGATTTTACCGCTGACGGCAATCCAGCGTGGCCAGATGTATCTGTTTGCATCCTTGCCACCGGCCGTATTCTGCTTCATGGTGGCAGAACAATACCGGCAGGAACCGGACAAGGTTGCCTCTATTGTCCTGCTTGGCAACGCGGCGGCCTTGCTGTTTGTACCCCTGGGTTTATGGCTGGGCCTGCGTTAATTTTCTGTCCAAATAAAAATCCCCGCAAGATGATGTCTTCCGGGGATTTTTTATCAGCGATCATTTTTCGATCTCTTTTGCGCCAGCTCTACATCTGTCCTGAATCAATCCTGAATCAGACCTAAACCAGTCTTTGCCAGATCGCCGTGGTTGACGCCGCCTGATTCAAGGAATAAAAATGCAGACCTGGTGCACCACCTGCCAGCAGGCGTTCACACATGGCAGTCACCACATCCAGACCAAAGGCTTTGATGGAGGCAGTATCGTCACCATAGCTGGCCAGTTTCAGACGTATCCAGCGCGGGATTTCTGCGCCGCACATTTCAGAAAAACGCTGCAACTGTGTACTGTTGGTGATGGGCATGATACCAGCCACGATAGGCGCTGTAACACCGGCCTTGCGTGCTTCATCCACAAAACGGAAATAGGCATCGGCATTATAAAAATACTGGGTGATTGCGGCATTTGCACCAGCATTCATCTTGCGCACGAAGCTGTTCAGATCGTCTTGCGGTGAACGTGCTTGCGGATGCATTTCGGGATACGCGGCCACTTCGATATGGAACCAGTCGCCAGTCTCGGCGCGAATGAATTCGACCAGTTCATTAGCATAACGGAATTCACCACCCATGCCATAACCGCTAGGCAAATCACCGCGCAAGGCGACCAAACGGTGTATGTCATTGGCCTTGAATTCATCAAGGATGGCACGTATCGATTCGCGGGTGCCGCCTACGCAAGACAGATGCGGTGCTGCATCATGGCCTTCACGACGGATTTCGGTCACGGTATCAAGCGTGCCCTGTTGCGTGGTACCACCGGCACCAAACGTGACGGAAAAATATTTGGGTTTAAGCTCGGCCAGTTTGGCCCGTGTTGCACGCAGCTTTTCCGTGCCTTCCGCTGTCTTGGGCGGAAAAAATTCTATGCTGAAATTAGGCGTCTTCATTTTTTTGTTGCAACAATAAGGTCGAGAGTGTCCAGGAAATCACGCTGTACAACAGGGCACCACCCACTGCAGCCCAAAAGCCGGTGACGTGGAAACCGTCTATCACATTTGCCACACCCCAGAACATCAGGCCGTTGATGACAAAGATAAACAGACCCAGGCTCAATACCGTTGCTGGCAGGGTGAGTATCAATACCACCGGACGGATGATGGTATTCACCAGACCAAGTACCACGGCCACTACCAACGCAGTTACAAAGTTGTCGATCTGCACCGACGACATCAGATAAGGGATCGCCAGCAAAGCCAGCGCATTGACCAACCAGGTTGCCAGTAAACGCATACATGCTCCTGTCTGTAGATGGATGAAGCTGTAACCACAAAATACAGCTTCATTGCACCTATCCGGACTTGCCTTTGGCAAACCCGGATAGATTTTTCAAGATGATTAATAACGGTAGTGATCTGGCTTGTAAGGGCCGTTTTGATTCACGCCGATATAGGCTGCCTGTTCTTCTGTCAGCACGCTCAGTTGTGCATTGAGTTTTTTCAATTGCAGACGGGCGACTTTTTCATCCAGATGCTTAGGCAAGGTGTAGACGCCTACTGGATATTTCGCTGTATTGGCAAACAATTCGATTTGCGCAATGGTCTGGTTGGCGAAAGAAGAACTCATGACATAGGATGGGTGACCTGTACCACAACCCAAGTTAACCAGACGGCCTTCTGCCAGCAGGATGATGCGCTTGCCGTCAGGGAAAATCACGTGGTCAACTTGTGGTTTGATGTTTTCCCAGGTGTATTGCTTCAATGCGGCAACGTCGATTTCATTATCGAAGTGACCGATGTTGCAAACGATGGCCTGGTCTTTCATCTTCAGCATATGTGCATGGCTGATGACGTGGTAGTTACCTGTGGTCGTCACGAAAATGTCGCCATGTTCAGCAGCATATTCCATGGTCACGACGCGGTAGCCTTCCATCGCTGCCTGCAATGCGCAGATAGGATCAATTTCAGTTACCCATACCTGTGCAGACAAAGCACGCATGGCCTGGGCAGAGCCCTTGCCTACATCACCGTAACCGGCGATAACGGCGACCTTGCCAGCGATCATGACGTCGGTTGCACGCTTGATACCATCCACCAGCGATTCGCGGCAGCCATACAGGTTGTCGAACTTGGATTTGGTGACGGAATCATTGACGTTGATAGCCGGGAAAGCCAGTTTGCCGTCTTTGTGCATCTGGTACAGGCGATGTACGCCTGTCGTGGTTTCTTCTGTCACGCCTTTGATGGCAGCCAGGCGTTTGGAGTACCAGGTAGCATCGATAGCCAGGTGTTTCTTGATGGCATTGAACAGGCAGATTTCTTCTTCTGAACCCGGGTTAGCCAATACAGAAATATCTGTTTCTGCACGTGTACCCAGATGCAGCAACAAGGTGGCATCGCCGCCATCGTCGAGAATCATGTTGGAATAGCCGCCGTCTTTCCATTCGAAAATACGGTGGGTGAAATCCCAGTATTCATCCAGGTTTTCGCCTTTGAAAGCGAACACTGGTGTGCCGCCAGCAGCGATGGCTGCGGCTGCGTGATCCTGTGTCGAGTAGATATTGCAAGATGCCCAGCGCACTTCTGCGCCCAATGCCAGCAGTGTTTCGATCAGCACGGCTGTCTGGATAGTCATGTGCAGGGAGCCGGTGATACGTGCGCCCTTCAGTGGCTGGGTAGCCGCGAATTCTTCACGGATCGCCATCAGGCCAGGCATTTCTGTTTCAGCAATGCGGATTTCCTTGCGGCCCCAGTCAGCCAGACTGAGATCAGCAACGAAAAAATCTTGGGAAACGGTATTGGATGTGTTTGCTACGACGGCGTTCATCACGCCCTCCTTTCTGATGAAAAAAGTAACGTGAGCGCGGTTATGGATATCCCAAGCCTGGCAAAAACTTGTAGTTTTCGTCGCAACGCTCCTTGGAAGATTTCAAGTATAGCGCAGCTCCGGTGTTTGTGCTGATTTCTTGCTATTTGTAACGAATTGGAAAAGTCCCTGCCATTTGTTTTTTATGTATTTCTACCAGTTCAATGTTTTTTCAAAACACACCGCCTCTGGCTTACCAACATATTTGCCAAAATTGGGAATACGGCAATAGCCGTGTTTTTCGTAAAAGGCAACGGCCCGCTGGTTGACGAGGCGTGTTTCCAGACGTAAATGACGATAGCCATATTGCCTGGCAGCAGTTTCCAGATGGGCGAGTACCGCAGAACCCAGACCCAGCGTGTTTGTCCGCGCGTACATGCGCTTGACTTCGGCCACGCCGTCTTCCATAGGACGAATAGCACCGCAAGCCTGCGCCACGCCACTGGCATCGCGTGCCATTACAAACAGGGCACCTGGCACGCGCACATCCTGTACATCAAAGGAAGCGCGGCCACTGCTACCAGTGATCACAGCCAGGCTGGCAGATAATTCTTCCAGCAAGGCCTCGGCCTCGGGCAAGGCCGGGTCAACGGCTTCTATATGCAAAAGACTCATGCTGACAAACGCCCGTCACGGATTTTGAATAGGTATGGCCTAATGACCATCAAAATTACAAACCGTGTACAAAGGCAAACCACTGTCACGGATAATTTTTGAGCCCCCCAGTTCGGGCAGATCAACGATGACTGCGCCCTCGACCACGGTCGCGCCCAGGCGCTCCAGCAATTTCTTGCCGGCCATCATGGTGCCACCCGTGGCGATCAGGTCATCAATCAGGACTACGCGGTCGCCTTTTTTGCAGGCGTCGGCATGCAATTCTACCGTTGCGCTGCCGTATTCCAGCTCATATTGCTCAGAAACAGTGTGAAAAGGCAGCTTGCCCTTCTTGCGGATAGGTACAAAACCCAGGTTCAGTTCATAGGCCAGCACAGAACCGATGATGAAACCGCGCGCATCCAGGCCAGCCACGACGTCAAGTTTTTCATCCATGTAGCGATGCACAAACATATCTATCAGTACACGGAATACCTTAGGATTCTGCAACAGGGGGGTAATGTCGCGGAACATCACGCCTTCCTGTGGCCAGTTTTCCACCGTGCGGATATGTTCTTTAATGTACTCTGATGGATTAAACATCAAGCATGTCCTTCAAATTGAAAAATAACCCGCTATTTTAACAGCCGCTGCTCTGCTCTAGCGACTGCTTCGGAAGTTCCTCTGACCACTACCACGTCGCCATTCTGCAAAACAATGTCATTTTGTTGATCCAGCCTGGCTTTACCTCGCCGTATGGCATGGATATCCACCTCCAGCTCACCCAGCTTCAAGTCTGCCAGATTCTGCCCCAGCGCCTTGGCACGTTCGGTCAACAATACCGTATGCAGACGTATCTGCATGTTTTCCGGGCTGTCAGCTGCATCGCTGGCACCGTGGAAGAAGCCACGCAGGGATTCATAACGCGCCTCGCGCGCTGCCTGCACCCTGTGCACCACGCGGCGCAAGGGTACGCCCAGCATGACCAGCGCATGAGAAGCCAGCATCAGGCTGCCTTCCATCAATTCCGGCACGACTTCGGTGGCACCGGCAGACCTGAGTTTTTCCAGATCGACATCATCGTGACTACGCACAATGACGGGCAGGCTGGGATTCATTTCATTCACAAAATGCAAGATCTTCAGCGCTGATGCCGTACTGGTATACGTCACCACCAATGCCGCAGCCCGGTTGATACCGGCGGCCAGCAGGCTCTCGCGTCTGGCTGCGTCACCGTAGGACACATTGACACCGGCAGCCTGCGCTTCGCGCACGCGGTCCGGATCAAGATCAAGTGCATGATAATCAATATTTTCTTCTGCCAGAATACGCGCCAGGCTCTGGCCACTACGACCAAAACCGGCAATGATCACATGCTTCTTGGTGGTCATGGTGCGGGCAGCAATCTGGGTCAGGGCCAGGGATTGCATCATCCATTCATTGGCCGAGAATTTCATGACGATGACATCCGACTTGGCCAGGATGAATGGGGATATCAGCATGGAAATCACCATCGACGCCAGTATCAATTGCACCAGCAAGGGGTCCACCAGTTGCAAGCCCCCGGCCTGATTCAGCAAGACAAAGCCGAATTCACCGGCCTGCGCCAGACCCAGGCCCGTGCGCAGGGCCACGCTGGTTGAATTGCCAAATACCCTGGCCAATGCAGCGATGAGTATCAGCTTTAACAATACCGGGCCAGACAATAACAACATGACCAGCCAGAAATGTTCAATCACCAGGCGCACATTCAACAGCATGCCGACGGTGATGAAAAACAGCCCCAGCAAGACATCGCGGAAGGGCTTGATATCTTCTTCCACCTGATGCCGGTATTCGGTCTCGGAAATCAGCATACCCGCCACGAACGCACCCAGCGCCATGGAGAGGCCAGCCTTTTCGGTCAGCCAGGCAGCACCCAGGGTGATCAGCAAAAGATTCAGCATGAACAACTCTTGCGAGCGCCGCTTTACCACGATGCTGAACCAGGTACGCATGATTTTTTGCCCGACCACCAGCAGCAACACCAGTACCACAACAGCTTTGCCGCTGGCCAGCGCCAGCGTTTTCACCAGGTCAGGTGATTTGGATGCCAGCGCCGGTACCAGGATCAACAAGGGCACCACGGCCAGATCCTGAAATAACAGCACGCTGATAATTTGCCGCCCGTGCAGGCTTTCCAGCTCCAGCCGTTCTGTGAGCATTTTGGACACAATCGCGGTAGATGACATGGCTAGCGCACCACCCAGCGCAAATGAGGCTTCCCAGCTAATCCTGAACATGGGCGGCAGCCAGCGACTGGCCAGCCAGCCAAACAGCATGCTGGTCAATATGGTCACCAGCACCTGGGCCATGCCCAGGCCAAATACGGCCTTGCGCATGGCCATGAGTTTGGACAGCGAAAATTCCAGCCCTATCGAAAACATCAGGAACACCACGCCGAATTCGGCCAGTTCGTGGGTGACCGCACTTTCTTCCGCCACACCCAGACCATATGGGCCAATTAAAATACCAACTACCAGATAACCCAGCATGGGCGGCAGTTGCAACATGCGGAAGCCGACCACGCCCATCACAGAGGCTGCCAGCAATAATAATGTAGTGTCTAGACCTGTCATGTCTCCTATTATTGCCGATTTATCGCGTCTGAAACCTGCCTTAAGGCAAACAATATTCACTACGTTACAACTGGCAGAGTTCTTGCTTTGCGGATTTCGTTTATACTTCGGGCATGAACGAATTCAATGCCCTATCTTCTCGCGACCATGTTGCACCTGTGCGCACGGCTGAAGCCGCACAGCGCGCCCTGAAACTGGCCTGCGAAACCCTGCAAATCGAAGCCGATGCCCTGCTTGCATTGCAAAAGCGTCTGGGTAACGGCGACGCAGCCGGCTTCACCGAAGCCGTGTATATGTTGTTAGCCTGCCACGGTCGCGTGGTCGTCTCGGGCATAGGCAAGTCTGGTCATATCGCCCGCAAGATCGCTGCGACTTTCGCTTCTACCGGCACGCCGTCCTTTTTCGTCCATCCGGCAGAAGCCGCGCATGGTGATCTTGGCATGGTGACACCACAAGATGTATTTATTGCCATTTCTTATTCTGGTGAAGCATCTGAACTGATGTCCATCCTGCCCATCATCAAGCGCCTGGGTGTCAAACTGATCGCCATGACCGGCAACCCGGAATCCAGTCTGGGCAAGCTGGCCGATGTACACCTGAACCTGCATGTGGCGAAAGAAGCCTGCCCGCTAAACCTGGCACCAACAGCCAGCACCACCGTCACACTGGCGCTGGGTGATGCGCTGGCAGTCGCCGTACTGGATGCACGCGGTTTTCGCGAAGAAGACTTTGCCCGCTCCCACCCTGGTGGTTCACTGGGCCGCCGCCTGCTGACCCACGTCCGCGATGTCATGCGCACCGGCGATGATATCCCGCAGGTGACACCAGATACCGGCCTGAAAACCGCGCTGCTGGAAATTACCAAAAAAGGCATGGCGATGACCGCCGTGGTGGATAAAGACCAGCATATCGTCGGCATCTTCACCGACGGTGACTTGCGCCGCCTGATGGATGGCACACGCGACTTTACCCAGTTACAGATTGCCGAAGTCATGCATGACAAGCCGCGCCGCATACGGCCAGAACAACTGGCGGTAGAAGCGGTAGAAATTATGGAAACCTATCGCATCAACCAGTTGCTGGTGGCCGATGACCAGGGAAAACTGGTCGGTGCCCTGCATATTCATGACCTGACACGGGCCAAGGTAATCTGATGGAAAAAGCAAGACAAGTTGCAGCCGATAATGCCGCCACGATCAAGCTCATGATATTTGACGTGGATGGCATACTCACCGACGGCAGCCTGCATTTCGGCCCGGAAGGTGAAATGATGAAAACCTTCAATGTGCTTGACGGCCAGGGCATCAAGCTGTTGCAGCAGGCCGGCATTGCCACAGCCATCATCAGCGCCAGGCAATCAGCGATTGTCAGCAAGCGTGCCAGCGACCTTGGCATCACCCATGTACGCCAGGGCATACACGACAAGAAATCGGCCTTCCTGCAATTGCTTGCTGAATTGAATCTGCCTGCCGATGTCTGTGGCTTTATCGGCGATGACATCATCGACTTGCCGATACTGACACGTTGCGGTTTTTCTGCCAGCGTACCGAATGCCCATGCAGAAGTCAGGCAAAGAGTGCATTACGTCACCACGGCCAGTGGCGGCAAAGGTGCGGCACGGGAAGTTTGCGACTTCATCCTGCGCGCCCAGGGTAAATATGAAGAGGCTATCGGGGCTTACCTGTCATGAAACAACATATGACCATAGACCGTTTCCGCATCTGGCTGGCAGTCATACTGCTGGGCATGATGACCCTGGGTACCATCTGGGTGATGGAAGTCATACGGCGGAATGCGAATGATGAACAGAACCGTTCATCTGCCCGTTCGGCACCGGATTACTATGTAGAAAAATTCAATTTTATCCGGCTGTCAAATAATGGCAAGGCAAATTACCACATCACTGGTGAACGCCTGATTCATCTGCCGCGCAATGACAATATAGAAATTCAGCGCCCGCAAATCAACAGCTTTGATGTTGATCGCCCGCCTTTGCATCTGCTGGCTGACCTGGCCGTGGTGTCGCAAAAATCCACGGTCACCACGCCCAAGCGTGAACATGATGAAGTACGTCTGTATGACAACGTCAGCATGGAAAGACCCGAAGGCCTGAGCTCACAATTCATGCGCCTGGAAACCAGTTATTTGTTGCTGTTACCCGACGATGATATTGTCAAAACTGACAAGCCTATCACCGTCAAAACAGGAAAAGTGGACACCACCGCCGTAGGTATGGTGGCCAACAACTCCACCCAACATCTGGCGCTGCTAAGTAAGGTACGTATTCACTTGAAAAAACGTGAACGCGAACCAGTTGCCCCTACACCATCCAAATAGAGAAAGCGATATTTGCCAATGAAAAATATGAAATTGATACGCTCCCTTAGCCAATGCCTGGGACTGGCTTGTTTAGCTTTAATCTATACGCCAGCAGGTGCAGAAAAAGCCGACAGTTTCAAGGAGACAACCATCGAGGCCGGTTACTCTGAAAGCGATGGAAAAACCAGCGTGCGCGTCTTGTCCAAAGGCGTACAACTGGTGCGCGGCACCCTGGTCGTCAATTCGGAAAAAGCCGTCGTTACCGAAGCCCCGAACGGTGACCAGTTTGTCGTACTGACTGGTGGCGTCAGCAAAAAAGTCAGCTTCCGGCAAAAACGCGATGGCGGCCCGGACCTGTGGGTAGAAGGTGAAGCGGACCGTGCGGAATACAATCAGACGACAGAAATCGTCAAGTTCATTTCCAAAGCCAAAGTGCGCTACCTGGAAGGCAAGAAGGTCACCCAGGAACAAGAGGGCGAATACCTGTCCTATGACAGTAAAAATGATATCGCCATCGGTACCAATTCAACCACGGGCCAGCATGTAGACGGTGCCGGCCGCGTCAAAATCACCCTGCAACCCAAACAGACCAATTAAATGACTGCCACGCCTAGTACCTTGCTCGTCAAGGGATTGCAAAAACGTTATGGCGCGCGCCAGGTGGTGCGTGACGTATCGCTGGAAGTGAAAAGCGGTGAAGTGGTTGGTTTGCTGGGCCCGAATGGTGCCGGCAAAACCACCTCCTTCTACATGATCGTTGGCCTGGTGCCGTCCGACGCTGGCGATATCACGATTGATGCTGTCAATATCTCACAATTGCCAATACACCAGCGGGCCGTGCTGGGGTTGTCTTACCTGCCACAGGAAGCTTCGGTATTTCGCAAGCTGACGGTAGAAGAAAATATCCGTGCCGTGCTGGAATTGCAAAAAGATGCCAATGGAAAATTTCTTTCCGAGAAATCCATCGTCAAAAGGCTCAATGCCCTGCTGGCCGATTTGCAGATTGAAAAAATCCGGGAAAGTCAGGCACTGTCACTATCAGGCGGCGAACGCCGGCGTGTAGAGATTGCCCGCGCACTGGCCACCAACCCGCGCTTCGTTTTGCTGGATGAACCCTTTGCCGGTGTTGATCCGATCGCCGTGATTGAAATCCAGCGCATTGTGCGTTTCCTCAAGGAACGTGGCATCGGCGTATTGATTACCGATCATAACGTGCGTGAAACTCTGGGCATCTGTGATCATGCCTACATCATCAATCAGGGGGCCGTACTGGCCAGCGGCAAGCCGGATGACATCATACAAAATGAATCCGTGCGGCGCGTCTATCTGGGAGAACATTTCCGGATGTGACGGGAATCATCATGAAACAAAGCCTGCAACTACGCACGTCCCAGCATCTGGCATTAACGCCTCAATTGCAGCAATCCATACGGTTGCTGCAATTGTCCACATTGGAATTGCACCAGGAGCTGGAAACCCTGCTCATAGAAAATCCCATGCTGGAGCGTGTGGATGACCCGCTGGACCACGCAGTACGCCTGCTGGCAGACGGTGCCATCAATACCAGCAGCACAGCAGCAGACGCCGGCATGGAAGCGCCAGCATCCCGCGAAGAAAGCAGCACAGCTACAGAACCTCAGGCTGACGCTGATATCGCCGTCAGCAATGACACAAGCAGCTCCAGCGAAGAAGACTGGGGTTTTGACGACGTGCATCATGGCAGCAAAAGCAGTGACGATGAAGATGGCAGGCCACAACTGGGTGCCGCCCACATTACACTGCGAGAACATTTACAAGAACAAATGCGTCTGAACCTGCGCGAGCCACGTGACCGCGCCCTGGTCGAATTGATGATTGATGCCATCGACAACAATGGCTACCTGACAGAAACCCTGGATGAAATCCATGCCAGCCTGCCACTGGAATTGTGCGTCGAGCCAGAAGAACTGGCATTTGCCCTGAACATGCTGCAAAGCTTTGATCCGGCAGGTGTGGGCGCTCGCACACCATCTGAATGCCTTGCCCTGCAAATCAAGCGCTTGCCTAAAATTGCTTTCGTGACACGCAGACTGGCTTTGCAAATTGTTGAAACGCAACTGACTTTATTTGCACAAAGAGATTTCACCAAACTCAAGAAAATCCTCGACTGCGATGATGAAGATTTGCGCGACGCACAAACCGTCATCCGCCTATGCAAGCCCCGCCCAGGTATCGATTTTGCAGTCGATGAATCGGATTATGTCGTGCCAGATGTCATTGTCAAAAAATCAGCCAATGGCTGGCAAGTCTCGCTGAATCAGGATGTCATGCCCAAATTGCGTGTCAGCAGCATGTATGCCAACATCATGAAACAAAATCGTGGGGAAGGCGGGCTCGGCTCACAGTTGCAAGAGGCACGCTGGCTGATCAAGAATATGCGGCAGCGTTTCGATACCATTTTGCGCGTTGCACAAGCCATAGTTGAAAGACAACGCAATTTTTTCACGCATGGTGCTGTTGCCATGCGCCCCCTTGTTTTGCGCGAAATTGCTGATACACTAGGATTACACGAGAGCACTATCTCGCGTGTAACAACCCAAAAATACATGCTGACCCCCCACGGCATGTTTGAGTTGAAATACTTTTTCGGCAGCCATGTCGCGACGGAAACAGGGGGGGAAGCATCTTCCACCGCGATACGCGCACTCATCAAGCAGTTGATAGGAGCAGAAGACCAGAAAAGCCCACTCTCTGATAGCAAAATTGCAGACATGCTGGGTGAACAGGGCATGGTAATTGCCCGACGGACAGTTGCCAAATACCGTGAAGCCCTCAAAATCCCCCCAGTGAGTTTGCGTAAATCTTTGTAAGCAAGTCCTTGTAATCACGGTTTGAATTGCTATATATGATTTAGCTCAAGGCAATAAGACAGCAATGAGCTTATCGTTACAGCAAGCAACATCACTATAGGAGCACAGTATGAATCTCACCATCAGTGGACATCACGTCGAAGTAACTCCTGCAATTCGTGAATATGTACATACCAAACTAGAACGTATCAGGCGACACTTCGACCAGGTCATTGATATCGCCGTCATCCTGACGGTGGACAAGCTCCGGGAAAAGGAAAAACGACACAAAGCGGACATTAATTTGCATATCAGTGGCAAAGATATCCATGTAGAAAGTCTGGCGCATGATCTGTATGCAGCTATCGATACACTGATAGATAAACTTGATCGTCAGGTCATCAAGCATAAAGACAAGATACAAAACCATCAGCACGACGCCATCAAGCACATACCTGATCCGGCATCGGCTTCATAAGACCCCAGTCCTTACCTTAACAGGGTTGTGGACATCCAAAACAAGGACGCTACAGGCGTCCTTTTTGCTGGATGATAGGTTTTTTGTAGATATCGTTTCTGACATTTCAAATAAATAATTTACTTTTATTGCTGTTTGTAGCATGCGTTGCTCAACAAGCTGCGAGTTAGTTGATTCACGGCATTTTTATTGGCGTCATTCCAGCGTGGGTTTGGCTGGAATCCAGCGGCGTTCTATGTATGCCGTGTCGCCCGTTATATGCCACACTTTGATTAAGACGATCGCCCTCCGTGGACACAAGCCGGGTCTCGGCCCGGCAGCCGAGATACTTTCTTTTGCGTCGCCAAAAGCAAGTATCCAAAGAAAAGGCGACCGCAGACTCGCCCTACGGGTGCTTGCGCTGCGCTTCAGCATAATTTGTGCATCACAAAAAATGGGAATATCCGCAACTCGCTTCGCTCAAACATCGGATCTTCTCTTTCCATTTTCTGTGACGCACAAATTACATCGGCCCAAGCGGTTGAAGATCAACAACAACAACAACAACAACAACAACAAACATCTCGCCCCTGCATCATTTCCTCATAAGCATATACACCCCGTGACGCCCACGTCCGACAAAGCTAAAATAGCAGCTTCATCCTCTACCCTGCATAGTCAACCACCATGAGCCAATTTGTACTCACCTCCGTCAAGAACAACATCGGCTATATCATCCTGGATAGACCCAAAGCACTGAACTCGCTGTCTCTCGATATGGTTAGAGCGCTGACAACGACCTTGCTGGCCTGGCAGGATGATCAAAGCGTGCGGGCAGTATTTATCCATGGCAGCAGTGAAAAGGCATTTTGTGCAGGTGGTGATATCCGCTTCTTTTATGATGTAGGCACCGCAACACCAAAAGGTGATTCTGCCTTGCTGGAAGATTTTTTCACCGAAGAATATGCACTAAATCATTTAATTCATTTCTACCCCAAACCTTATATCGCGCTGATGAATGGGGTCGTCATGGGAGGTGGTATGGGTATCGCCCAGGCAGGCAATGACTGCCGCCTGCGCATCGTCACGGAACGTACCAAAATGGCGATGCCGGAAGTGAATATCGGCCTGTTCCCGGACGTGGGTGGTGGTTACTTCCTATCACGTGCACCGGGACAAATTGGTACTTACATGGGTCTGACCGGTGAAGTCATTAACGCAGCCGATGCGCTGTATGCAGGGCTGGCCGATGTATTTATACCGACATCAAAATTGCCTGCCTTGATGCATCTTCTGGAACAAAATACCGCCACCGATGTACGAGCCGCAATACGCGAATTTGCGGTTCCTTTTGCTGATCAGGCACTCCCCGGCAACAGTAAGCTGGCCGCAAACAGATCAGGCATTGATGCCCTGTTCAGCGGAAACTGTGCAATCGAGATCAGCAACAACTTGCAGCAAGACACATCTGATTTTGCACAACAGGCATTTGCCATCATGCAAAAACGTTCTCCACTATTGATGTCTGTCACGCTGGAACAATTACGGCGCAGCGCCAGCATTACCGTATCCGATTGCCTGCGTATGGAAAGAAACATGGTACGCCACTGTTTCAAACACGGTGAAGTATTGGAAGGTGTGCGTGCGCTGGTGGTAGACAAAGACAATACACCACGCTGGTCACCCACCACGCTGGCAGAGGTGACGACAGAACAGGTGGCAAATTTCTTCATCGAGGTATGGCCTACCCACGCACATCCTTTGCGTTTTTTGCAGGGATAAATTACCCCGCAAAAGCAATTTAACTAAAGGTCGCATTGTCATCGCTTTTGAAGTTGCGGTTGCTTTTGAAGTTGCGGTTGCTTTTGACTTTAGCAGTTCCCATGTGTCGACGCCTTTGATGCAAGGCAGAAAATGGAAAAAGAAGGGCCGATGTTTGAGCGAAGCGAGTTTCGGACCTTCCCATTTTTTGACTGGCAGCAAAGGGAACCCCGCAGGGGCGACGACGCCTGGGTCGCCTTTTTGGCCCACCTTTTTGGCGAAGCAAAAAGGTGGGTAGCCGCCGGTCTACCACCGGCCTGCAATCCAAAATGAACGTCTGTTGGCATTGAAAACCAGATTACTCAAAATACTAGAACTCATTTCATAAATAGGGGTGAGATGCGTTTGCCTCATAACGTGGGCTGGCAAGGCGGACGAGGCAGTCAATAGCGGGTCTATTGACAACGAGTCGAATTATTCACACCTTGCAGTCCAGCACGCGTTATGAGGCAAACCCTTCGGGAGCTGGCCGCATTGACACTTCGCGGGCGCATTGCAGCGTTGTGCCGCTTGCCAAGGCACCAGCCTTGGCTGCGCGTCACGCCTTGCACTGCATCCCGAATCACCTTGCTCGCACTCATCCCTATTTATGAAATGAGTTCTAATAATCTGAAATTAACTCACGCAATAGCCTGCCAAAAACACCACTAGATTCCAGCTAGAAACACGCTGGAATGACGTCGATACAAATAACTTGTTTGAAAATTGTGCCAGTTCGTTACTGATGCCAGCTACTTCAATTCAAACGCTCTCTTCCTCCCCTTAAACCACGCCGCCAAACTCGCAATAAACTCTTGCGCTCCATTTTTATCAGATGTCTTCAAACCATGACTGGCACCTGGAAATTCCACGAACTGAAAATCCTTTTCAGGATGCTTCAGGAAATAATCCCGTAAGGCACGTCCTGACTCTATGGGTACACTGTCATCTTTCTCTCCCATCGCTGCCACCATGGGGATATCCAGCTTTGCATATACGTCCAGTGGATCCGAGAACAAATGTCCGGACCAGTAGACATAGGAATGCCCAAAGAATTCTTTTTCCAGATTATTGCCATCACGTCTGATCTCGTCATAAACCTGCAAAAAATAATCTCTCGAGAAAGGCTTGGCATAAGGTTCTACACCACGATCTGCAAAGATCAGAAATTCTTCACTTTGCTTCAAACCACCACTACCCGCCGTCGCCAGCCAACCGATTTTTTTATTGTCTCTGGCGATATAGGGGGCTATCGCTCCGCCCTCTGAAAATCCCAGTACAGCGATGGAACGTGCGGGCATTTTCTTTAGATCAGGCTCCTCCCCTATAAACTTCAAATGATCGGATAAACGTATTTCAAATTTGTCAGCAGCCAGAAATTCCGACGAACATTTACTGCCGTCAGCCCTTTTTATGACGCCATATTTTTCAAGATAATAGACATTAACCGGTTCAGGATACCGCTCAAAGAACTTGGGTAATCGCGCCGAAAAATCATCACAACCCGAACCACTGACCAATATTATTGCCTGCCCCTGGGTCACTGATGCAGGATCAGAAAAATGGTAATACCGTCTTTCCTTGCCATCAATACTGATATGGTGTTCCTGAAGGGCTGGTGCTGCGATTCCTGAAGTGCAAAAGAAGATCGTCAACGTCAAAATCGACACGCGAAAACAAGAAGAAAGTGAAATCATAAGAATGCACTAAGCGGAAATTTTGATGTTATGCCATTTTTCTGGCGATAGCTGCTTCCACTAAAATAACATAAGCAATGTAAATTTTTTAAGGAATTTCAATAAAAAAATGGAGAGCAAGCTCTCCATTTTTCGGTGAAAACAACATCAATCAATGATGCGCACCACCACCCAGATAAGCCGCCTTCACAGCCGGATCATTTTGCAGATTCGCTGCCGGTCCATGCACCGAGATACGTCCATTTTCCAGCACATAGCCATAATCTGCCACAGCCAGGGCAGCCGCTGCAAATTGCTCCACCAGCAGCATGGTAGTACCCTCCTCTTTCAGGCGCACAATAATGCGGAAGACTTCATCCACCAGTATAGGTGCCAGCCCCATGGAGGGTTCGTCCAGCAAAATGACATCGGGATTAAGCATCACCGCCCTGGCCATGGCCAGCATCTGCTGTTCGCCGCCAGATAAAGTGCCAGCCAGCTGATTGCGACGTTCTTTCAGACGCGGAAATAAATCCATGGCTTTTTGTAAGTCAGTATCTATATCGCCACGCGGACGGCTACGGGTAAAACGGGGGAAGGCACCCAGCAAGAGATTGTCTGTCACCGACATGGTGGCAAATACGCGCCGCCCTTCGGGTGAATGGGCCAGACCGGCGCGTGCGATCTTGTGTGAATCCATGCCTGTCACATCTTTTCCGGCCAGCACGACAGAACCTTCTTTTGGTTTCAGCATGCCGGAAATGGCGCGCATGGTCGTGGTTTTTCCGGCGCCGTTTGATCCTATCAGGGTCACCACTTTTCCCTTTGGTACTTCCAGAGAAATACCGTGCAAGACTTCCACCTTGCCATAGGCTGCATGTAAATTTGAAATGCTCAACATGATGTTCTCCTTATGCAGCGACGATGTCGGCTGCATCTGCCACACTGCCACCAAGATAAGCTTCTATCACTTTGGGGTCAGCCTGTACTGCCGCAGGTTTGCCTTCGGCGATTTTCTGGCCAAAATCAAGCACGGTCACAATATCGCAGATCGACATGACCACATCCATATGATGTTCAATCAGGATGATGGTAATACCGTGTTCTCGTATCTTGTGGATGATGGCAATCAGATCCTTGATGTCCGGAGCAGTCAGACCCGCAGCAGGCTCGTCCAGCAATAGCAATTGCGGGTTCAGGCCAAGCGCACGCCCGATTTCCAGCAGGCGCTGTTTGCCATATGGAAGGTTACGTGCCTCCTCATTCGCCAGGTCGGCAAGACCTACAAAATGCAGCAGGCTGGCAGCCCGTTCACGGGCCTGACGTTCTTCACGCATATAGCGCGGTGTATGCAACATGACGTCCAGCACATTACTGCGGAAGGTATTGTGCAGGCCCACCAGAATATTCTCAGTGGCCGTCATTTCACCAAACAATTGCACGTTCTGGAACGTACGTGCCACACCACCCAGCGCAATGGCTGACGGGGTATTGCCGGATATCACATGACCACCAAATTCCACCACACCATCGGTAGGCTGATAAATGCCGGTCAGAACATTCATCATGGTGCTCTTGCCTGAACCATTCGGACCAATCAGGCCATGTACCGTGCCCTTGGTAATTTGCAGATCGACCTGGTTCAATGCCTTCAGTCCACCGAACTGCATCAGTACTTTTCTGGCGGTTAGCAATACGCCAACCCTGGCCTCACTTGCCTTCACGATGGCAAGGTCGTTACTGGCTTGTGCACTGGCAGCATCCAGTTCCACATGACGCGCCCCTTTGCCGAACAGGCTATTGACAAAACCAACGATGCCGTCCTGCAGGTAATACACAACAAACAGGGTCATCAAACCAAAGATGGTCAGACGCCAGTCTGTAATGTTTTCCAGCTTGTAGGAAAACAGGGCCATGGCTACTGTTGCGCCAACAGGTACCAACATCTCGCGGACGGTCTTGCGCTGTTTGACTATGGCTGCGCCACCCGCCAGTACAGCAATCACAGCCGCGACGCTGGCGATTTTGCGGAACAGTTCTATATCAGCCAGCAACGATGGCAGCATGACCACGATCAGAGCACCAAGCAAGGCGCCACTGCGGGTTTTACGACCACCCATGATGACGGCCAGCAAAAACATGATGGTCAGTTCAAAGTTGTAGGTATTGGGTGAAATATACTCTTCGGAATACGCATACAAACTGCCTGCCAGACCGGCCAACGCAGCGCTGATGACGAAGGCGATGACTTTGTAGCGATACACCGACACGCCCATACAGTCAGACGCAATCGGGCTGTCACGCAAAGCCTGGAACGCCCGGCCAAGATGCGACCGCAGGATGCGATGAACCACGATAAGAGCAAGCACCATCATCGCCGCAACGACATAGTAGTACTCCACCTCGTTGAGCTTGTAACCGAACACAACTGGTTTGGTCAGCTTGATACCCATTGGGCCTTCTGTCAGGAAACTCATTTCATTGATCAGAATCGTAATGATGGTACCAAATGCCAGTGTTACCATAGCCAGGTAAGGCCCCGTCACCCGCAACGCTGGCAAGGCCAGCAGGGCACCAAACAAGGCCGCGACAGCGATGCTGCAAGGTACAGCAACAAGGAATGGCAATCCCAGTTTAAATACCAGCACACCGGTGGTGTACGATCCTATGCCAAACAGGCCGGCATGGCCGAGAGAGACCTGCCCAGTATAACCAACCACAATGTCGAGGCCAAACAACAGAATGGCATAGATAAGTATGGTTTCAACCAGGTGCAGATAATACGGATTGTGCATGACAACCGGGAACAGACCCAGGGCAGCAATTCCGACAATAGAAACGAGTAAGGTCTTTTTATTCATGATACGGCCTCATACTTTCTTGATGGCAGTCTTGCCGAACAAACCTGCGGGTTTGATCGCCAACACCAGCAACAGCAATACCAGACCAGGTACTTCCTTGTAGCCGGTAGAGATGTAAAAACCGGTCGTGGTTTCGGCAATACCCAATATCAGACCACCCACGATAGCGCCGACACCAGATGTCAAACCACCGATAATTGCCACCGCAAACGCTTTCAAACCAAGGGCAGAACCCATGGTGGCACCAGTCAGTGTCAATGGAGCGACCAGTACGCCGGCAAACGCCGCCGTAGCAGAAGACAGTGCATAGGAAAAGGTAATGACCATGCTGGTATTGATGCCCATCAGGCCAGCCGCATCCCGGTCATTTGAGGTAGCGACAACCGCTTTACCGTAAATGGATTTGCGGTTAAAAAACTCCACCGCCAGCATCATTGCCAGCGCGCCCAGTACCACCACCACTTGCATCGGTTGTACATTGGCACCGAATATCTGGAATGGTGCTGCCGACAATGGCGAAGGAAAAGTCAGGTCATCCTTACCCCAGATATTTTCTGCGACATTTTTAAAAATGATGGCGAGCGCGATGGTGGACATGATCCAGCCGAATTCGGATTTGATCTTAATGGCAGGACGCACGCCTATCCATTCCACAAACATACCCTGCAAGGCACCAAAGACGATGACTATGGGTATCATGAGCCAATAATTCATATACGGGCCACCGTGAATATTGCCGACCACACTGAGGCCAACCAGGGCCCCCAGCATCAGCGCTTCACCCTGACCGAAATTGAGCGTGCCCGACGTGGCAAAGGTCAACTGGTAGCCAAAGGCGATGACCGCATAGATCATGCCCAGGGCAATACCGCTGAAAACAAGCTGAAGTAAGATTTCCATTTTTTCCATCCAATGGAGTGCAGCTTACCAGCCGGCCCGGGAAAGCCCCGGGCCAGTGAACAAGCTGACTGACTGAAAAAAAGGCCAGCCCCGGAGTGGAACTGACCATTTGGCTACAGAGTGCGCCTATGCCTTATTTGGCAAGAACGATGTGACCACTCTTGGCTTCCCCCATGACAGGGATGCCAGGCTTGATGGCTTCATGATCATCATGCGTAAAAGGTTTGTTGTACGTGGTAACCACACCTTCGACTTTTTCATTCAGGTTTTCCAGCGCTTCACGGACTTTGACGCCATCAGTACTGCCCGCCTGCTTGAAAGCCGCTGCCAGCAGATAAATTGAATCATAGCCCTGGGCTGCAGAGACGGCTGAAGGCATACGTTCCAGCTTGTATGCTTTTTGATAGGCTTCGATGAAGGCTTTGCGCTTAGGTGTATTCGGGTCTTGAATAAAGGTTTGCGGCATCATGGCACCATCACCATTCTTACCGGCATTGTCAAGGAAGTTACCCATGGACAGTGTCCAGCTGCCTATCATCGGTACTTTCCAGCCCAGCTTTTCCATGCCGTTGGCAATCTGCGCCAGTTCAGGGCCGATACCGTAGGTCAGAATAACTTGCGCACCACCTTGTTTGGCCTTCAGCAACTGGGCCGTCATGTCTACATCTTTGACATTGAATTTTTCTACGGCGACTGGCTTGATGCCTTTTGCAGCCAATACTTTTTCCAGATCTTCACGGCCAAGCTGACCATAATTGGTCGAATCAGCCAGGATGGCGACTTTCGTGAATTTGCCCTTGGTAACGGCTTCATCAACAATCATTGCTGACTGTATGGTGTCACTGGCAGCTGTACGGAAAATGTAATTGTCTTTGTGTTCCGGCGCGAGGAATTGCTTGGTGACTACACTACCTGTCGCCACATTATTCATTACCGGAATTTTGGCTTCCTGATAAAAACGCTGTGATGCCAGTGCCACACCGGTGTTGATATACCCGACGGTTGCGGATACTTTTTCTTTATTGATGAGCTCTTGCGCAACCTGTACACCGCGCTCGTTTTTTGCTTCATCATCGCGCTCTACCAATTGCAGCTGGCGTCCCAGGACACCACCTTTGGCATTGATTTCGCTGACAGCCAGTCTGACACCGTCACGCATCGATACACCCATTGGGGCAGAGCCACCAGTAAAAGGGCCGGCAACACCGATTTTGATCGGATCAGCTGCATGGGCAACAGCCACCCAGCTCAACAATGCGGACGCAACTAGGGTTTGGATTTTAAAGGACATGCTGGTCTCCTGAATTATTTTTTGGTTGGTAGTTCAAAAATGGAATTAATGAATTACCGCACCAAGTTAGCAGGAAGTGATCAACATGTTGAAAATTACGATACTTAAGTAATACTACGCAACGTCAGGGTATTCAATCGCCAACGGTTGCTGAATAAAATTCAGCACAACCCGCCAAGCCTTATGTAGCAAGGCTTGGCGGGCTCTGTCGTATTTTTTTAACGGGTCTCTTCGATGAAAAAAACTTTAAATCAATAATTTTTTTCATGCATGTAGTGAATTTTTTTCATCCATTCATTGCAAGGCAATTGTTTCTGCAACATAAATAGGACTTACGCAAAATCGTCCCAGCAAGGCTATCGCTTTTAGGAAACCTCCCTTGCAGGGGAGGTTCGTTACGTCGGCAGGCAACATGTTGCCTGAAACTCCGACTGCACCTATCGCTTTTAGGAAACCTCCCTTGCAGGGGACGTTCGTTACGTCGGCAGGCAACATGTTGCCTGAAACCCCGACTGCACCTATCGCTTTTAGGAAACCTCCCTTGCAGGGGACGTTCGTTACGTCGGCAGGCAACATGTTGCCTGAAACCCCGACTGCACCTATCGCTTTTAGGAAACCTCCCTTGCAGGGGAGGCTCGTTACGTCGGCAGGCAACATGTTGTCTGAAATCCCGACTACACCGCAGCGACGAAGACAGTATGAATGGTATGGCGATTTGGGTAAGTCCTAATAGTCCTAATTACAAGGCCGGGATTACTTGAGCAAGCTGAACACCTTGCTGATGGCCTTGCTGCCAGCACCAATCGGGTCCTTGCGTATGGCTTTTTCTTCCTCCGCTATCATCACGAACAGACCATCCATGGCTTTCTGGGTGACATAGCCCTCTACCGTTGCCTCTTGCGGGGAAACGGCACCAAACTTCTGCGCCTGCCCCATGATGCTATTGTATTTGGCCGACAAACCCGCTTTGTCCGTCACACCCTTGACCATGGGCAAGAACTTGGCGCTGAGTGGCGTTGCGGTTTTTTCCTTGAAAAAATCGGTCACGGACGTGTCGCCACCGGTCAGGATATTTTTTGCGTCAGTCAGCGACATGGACTTGACTGCATTCACCAGCAAAGGCTTCGCCATAGGCACGGCAGCTTCGGCAGCGCGGTTCATGGAAACCACCAGCTCATCTAGTTGCTGGCCCTTGCCTGTCATTTGCAAAATGGGGCGCGCTTTTTCCAATATCGAAGGCAATTGAATCTTGACCTTGTCATTGTTCAGGAACCCGTTTTCCACCCCCAGCTTGCTGACTGCTGCGGCAGAACCCTTGTCCAGGGCTGCTTTCAGGCCGGTACTGGCATCCTGGTTTGTTAAATCAGCAAATGACTGGGCCAGGGCAGCACCGGCACCCCCGGCGATGACAACAGTTAACAGCAGGCGGGTGCACAGGGAAGAAATGGAGGACATGTTTTTTCCAGAATAAAAGGGAGGCCATGATAGCCCGGTTTCAGATTCAAATTTCATCGACCATGAACAAGCGGCGGTGCTCGCGCATGGCATATCGATCAGTCATGCCAGCAATATAGTCAGCAATTTTTCTTACCTGCAATTGCAAACGTTCTTCTTCAGGCAGTGCCTGTTTCACCTGATAATCAGGCGGCAACAGATTCGGCTCCTGGAACATGGCGCCGAACAATTCACTGATGGTCCGCCTGGCCTTGAAGGTCATGCGGTTGACCTGATAATGCCGGTACAGGTTTTCAAACAGGAATTGTTTGAGCGCCTGCGCCTCTTGATACATGGGTTCGGAAAACGCAATCATTCTGTCCATGTCACGTACTTCATCGATACTGGCCGGTGCACATTCACGAATTTTTTGCGCCGAGGTCTGTATCAGATCAACGATGAGCGTATTGATCATGCGCCGTATGGTTTCGGCAATTGCTCGCCGTCCATTGATACCGGGATAACTGGCATCCACGATGGCGCGATGGCGGGCATAAATGTCCAGATCCATCAACTGCGCCTCCTGCAACAGGCCGGAGCGCAAGCCATCATCGATGTCATGATTATTATAGGCGATGGCATCAGCCAGGTTGGTCACCTGCGCTTCCAGGCTGGGCCTTTTCTTTTCAATAAAGCGCAGGCCAACATCGCCCAGCAATCTGGCATTGGTGATGGAGCAATGCTTGAGTATGCCCTCACGGGTCTCGAAAGTCAGATTCAAGCCGTCAAAAGCGCCGTAGCGTTCTTCCAACTGATCGACTACACGCAGGCTTTGCAGGTTATGTTCAAAGCCGCCAAAGGCCTTCATGCAGGCATTCAGCGCATCCTGACCGGCATGTCCAAAAGGAGTGTGCCCCAGATCATGCGCCAACGAAATGGCTTCGACCAGATCTTCATTCAGACGCAGATTACGGGCGATGGAGCGCCCGATCTGGGCGACTTCCAGGCTATGAGTCAGACGGTTACGGAATAAATCGCCTTCATGATTGACGAAGACCTGGGTCTTGTATTCAAGCCGGCGAAAAGCGGTGCAATGAATGATGCGGTCACGGTCACGCTGATATTCACTGCGTGTTGAAGATGTCTCTTCAGCGTGACGTCGACCTCGCGTGCTGGCAGATTGTGCTGCATAGGGAGCGAGGTGAGCGTCAGAGAACATGATCGTCAGTGGGAAATACAGCTACGCAGGGTTTGCAGCAGGATATCGTGGGGAACAGTGGTAATAACGGCCTGGCCCAGCGGTTTCAACAAGATGAACTTGATCTTGCCACCTTCATTCTTCTTGTCAACTTCCATCAATTCCAGCCAGCGTTCTTCGCCCAGATCTGGTGCCACGCTAGGTAACCCTGCGGCTTCCACCAGTTGCTTGATGCGGGTCTTGCTGACGTAATCCATGTAACCAAGGCGGCAAGACAAATCTGCTGCCATCACCATGCCACAGCCAACCGCTTCGCCATGCAACCATTTGCCATAACCCAGACCTGATTCTATGGCATGGCCGAAAGTATGACCAAAATTCAAAATCGCCCGCAAACCGCCTTCGCGTTCATCCTGGCGCACGATATCGACCTTGATTTCACATGAACGCAAAATCGCATGTGTCAGGGCTGCGGCATCTTTTGCCCGCAAGGCAGCCATATTGGCTTCTATCCAGTCAAAAAATGTGGCATCTATGATCGCACCATGCTTGATCACCTCTGCCAGACCGGCAGACAATTCCTTATCTGGCAGGGTTTGCAGGGTAGCAATATCGGCGATCACCGCCTGTGGCTGGTAAAACGCGCCTATCATATTCTTGCCCAGCGGATGATTGATGCCAGTCTTGCCGCCAACCGACGAATCGACCTGTGACAACAGGGTAGTCGGCACCTGAACGAATGGGACGCCACGCATATAGGCAGACGCAGCGAAGCCTGTCATGTCACCAATCACACCACCGCCCAATGCCAGCAAGGTGGTTTTTCTGTCACATTTCTGCTCCAGCAGCGCATCAAAAATCAGCATCAGGCTGGACCAGTTTTTCTGTTCTTCGCCATCAGGCAACACAACGGATACCGCTTCCTTGCCGGCAGCACGCAGGCAAGCTTCCAGTCCGGCCAGATAAATAGGAGCGACAACGGTATTGGTCACGATGACGATACGCTTGCCCTTGATCTGCGATTGCAGAAACTGGCTATCAGACAACAGGGAAGAGCCGATGGAAATGGGATAGCTGCGCTCACCTAAATCGACGTTCAAGACCTTGCTTGAGGAATTATTTTCGGGAGACATAGTTTGCTTTGTACTGCCATCGGCCTCAGTGCCGAATTGTTGCGGCAATTTATCCAGGATGGACTGCACTAAAAATTGAACATTCGGCCGCCCGGTTTCAACAACCAGATGGGCAACTTCCTGATATAAGGGGTCACGCTGGGATTCTAACTCTTCCAGCTTCTTGCGGGGATCACCGGTACGTAATAAAGGCCGGTTTTTGTCGTGCCGGGTACGCTGCAATATGCTTTGTATTCCGGCGCGCAAATAAATAACGGTGCCGCGCTCATGCAAAAACTTCCTGCTTTCTGCATTTAACACGGCACCGCCACCTGTAGCCAAAACGATATTTTCCTGTGCCGTTAAATCACGGATGGCATCCGCTTCACGCTGGCGAAAACTGGCCTCGCCCTCGATCTCGAATATCACGGGGATAGAGACGCCGGTTCGCGCCTCCACTTCGTGATCAGAATCAATAAATCGCTTATTAAGTTTTTTTGCCAGGGCTCGGCCAACCGTAGTTTTGCCGGAGCCCATCAGGCCTACTAGAAAAATATTCTTCAAAACTGATTACCTAGTTCCACGCTGTCCAATCAATCCCCCTTGCTTCATGACAAGGGGGGACAGTTACGGTTCGAAGCAAATAAACACAGTTCATTAGAATTTTCTTACCGCAGTCAGATATTAACAGCCTCCAACAGCCAGATTCAAGATTCTCATGGTACTGGTTACGGTCGTATTATTACTATCTTTGACTTGAATAAGTACCGGTGTATCTGCTGCCACACAACGTGTACCTTGCGTACCCAAACTAACATTTACGGTACGTCCGTTAAATGTGAGCGGATTCAAAGGATCAGGGCTTGTACCAGCAACCGTAGCCAACAACGGAGTATTGGTAAATACCTGGAACGGAGCAACACCACCTGAAATGGTCAAGGGAATAATACTGTTGTTGGTTTCATTGATACTCCAATCTACAGGATTCAAGCCCAAGGTTGCTGACGCGGCATTGACTACAACGGGTACAGTGAAAACACCGCCTTGGGCGTCGGTCACTATAACATTTGTGGTGCGACCAACATTGAGCAGTGTGACTGTCACGGTTCCTGCACTATTCAAGGTAGCACCGCTGACGATCGCTACATTTGAAGAGTTGCTGGATGTTGTCGTGTAAGGAGCACTACCACCAGAAATCGAGATGGATACGGTATCTCCCAGATTACCAACAATGGAAATTGGTAATACGGACAAGTTCGCATTTTGACCCGTGACGACTGTCACTGAAATAAGAATTGGCGCACCAACGCTGTCCACCAATCTAATGGTCGCAATACCTGCTGCCACGCCTGTAATAGTCATACTGCTACCTGCAACTACCGCAGTCGCAACACGTGTATCGCTACTCGTCGCTAAATAAGGAGCGGTACCACCACCAACAATATAGACCGGTGCAGCACCTGGAGCCAAAGATATTGCCACTGGTGCCGAAGAGTAAAGGGGCACTGCTGTACCAGAACCAACACTGACAGCGATTGCTACGGGTGTTCCCGACGCATCCTTGACTTGGATAATCGCGTTACCTGTTGCCACACCAGTGATTGTCAATGTGGTCCCGCTTACCGATACTGTCGCTATCGCTGCGTTGCTGCTGGTCGCAGAGTACGGCCCATTACCACCACCAATTTGATAAGTCGGAGAAGCAGCCACAGCAATAGTCACGGATGCTGGTGCTGTTGTGAACAAACTATTGACGGCACCACTACCAACTGTAACGGTAATAGTGATCGGGTTACTGCCACCCGCTTCGCGCAGAACAACATTTGCACTACCAGGAATGATACCGTTAATCACCACATTCGAGCCTGAGACAGATGTGGTAACCACGCTGGTATTGCTGCTGGTGGCCGTGTAAGGCAAGCTTCCGCCACCAAGTACATAGGTATTACTACCGCCCACTGCGATTGTCACAGCACCTGGCGCGGTCGAATAGAAAGTCGCACCAGAACCGATTGTTACGTTGATTGGCACTGATGCACCCAAGCTATCCTTGACTGTCACAGTAGTAGTGCCTGGAGTTACGCCAGTAACAACAAATTTATTGCCATTGATACCGACTGTTGCAATCTGCGTATTACCACTGGTAGCAGTGTATATCTGACTACCACCACCGATAGAGAATGTCGGGCTGGTGGTACCAATGCCAACGGTCAGACTTGCCGGAGCAGAGGTGAACAGGTTAGCTGTTGAACCAACAGTGACTGATATGCTAACGGTGCCGATAGACGCATCCCTTACCACAACCGTAGTCGTGCCGACTGAAGCACCAGTAATCGTCAAAGTCGTTCCTGAGATAGAAGCTGTACCTACAGCATTATTACTACTACCCACAGAGTAAGGTCCGTTACCGCCACCTACTTTGTAGGTCGCAGCAGCACCAACGCCAACATTGATTGAGCTAGCGGCAGTAGTAAACAATGGATCTATAGAACCGACCACAACTGTAATATCCACCAGAGCACCTACACTGTCCTTGACGGAAACTGTAGTCCTGCCACCCGTCACACCCGTCACGGCAAAAGTATTATTGCTTTGCGTAACAGTCGCAATCGACGTATTGTTACTAGTAACGGTATACAACAGGCTACCACCACCAATAGTGTATGTAGTTGAATTTTCACCAACACCAACAACAATACCTGCTGTAGGCGCTGAAGTGAACAAGTCCACGCCACTACCTATCGTGACGTCAATGCTGACCGAAATGCCAGCGCCATCCTTGACGGCGATCGTGGCTTTGCCACCATTACCGCCTTTGATAGTCAGGGTGGTACCGTTGACCGTCACAGTGGCTGCTGCAGAATTACTTGTTGCCGTGTAAGAAGGAACGCCACCGCCTATGCTATAGGTACGCGTTTCACCCGGCGCGATCGTCAAGGCACCGGGCGCAGTCGTAAACAAGGCGACTCCGTTTGTATTACCTGGTGAGCCACCGCCACCACCACAAGCCGTCAGGCCGACAAGTAGTAATAATGCGAACACTTCGCGAATAAACTTCATCATGAAACACCTATAGTTAAACAAATTCGTAAAATTGGTACTAGCAGCTGTACACATTAGCAATTATTGCTTGTTATTAAATTTTTCAGCAATAATTTTTGGTGTAATGAATATCAGCAATTCTGTTTTATCGTTAGTACGGCCGGTTGTTTTGAACAAATTCCCGAACAAAGGGAGATCGCCAAAGAATGGTACTTTTGTAACACTATCACGTTCGTTCTGCTGGAATATACCACCAAGTACAACAGTGCCTCCGTTTTCCACCAAAACCATCGTTTTTACTTCTTTCTTGTCGATTGCAAAACCAGCTCTGGTTTCAATACCGACGCTATCTTTATGCACATTGACGTCCAGAATCACGTTGCCATCCGGCGTGATTTGTGGCGTCACTTCCAACCTCAAGCTAGCAGTACGGAACACAATTGCCGTTGCGCCGCTGGATGTGGCGATCTGGTAGGGCAATTCAGTACCCTGTTCTATCGATGCCTTCAGTTGATCAGCCGTCACTACCCTTGGACTGGAAATGATCTTGCCTTTGCCATCCGCTTCCAGCGCTGACAATTCCAGATTCAGGAAACGGTTGGCAGCGGAAGAGAACAGACTGACCGCCAAACTGCCCGGATTCAAACCATTGATACCTGTTGCAGGCAAACTCACAAATTGCGAATTCGGAACATAGCTGGAATCAGTTAACTTGGCCTGACCGGTCTGTTCACCGATACCCAGGTAATTACCCGTTATAGCAGCACGTTGGTCACCTGACAGTTGGTAGCCAGCATCACCACCGCTCAAACGACGCAAATCAGTGAAACCCAATTTCGCACCAAGGCTCTTGCTGAATTTATCGTCTGCCTCAACAATTCTTGCTTCGATCAATACCTGCTTGGATGCGATGTCCGTTTTTTGTATCAACTTACGGATTTCTTCGAGCTTGGAGGCGATATCGGTAACAAACAATTGGTTTGTGCGCGGCTCTATCACTGCGCTACCACGTTTGGACAAAATACGGTTGGAACTTGCACCATCTGAACCAAACACCAGCTTGAACGCTTCCGCTTTCTGGTAATTCAACTGGAAGGCTTCCGTCTTCAAAGGTTCCAGATCAGCAATTTGTGCTTTTTGTTCCAGTTCCAGTTTCTCTTTGGTCAGCAATTCATCTTTTGGCGCAATCCAGATGACTGAACCATTCTTGCGCATATCCAGGCCTTTGGACTGCATGATGATATCCAGTGCATGATCCCATGGCACGTCTTTCAGGCGCAGGGTGATCGTGCCGTTGACGGTATCGCTGGCGATGATGTTCAGGCTACTGACTTCGGCAATAATCTGCAAAATTGCGCGAACTTCAATATTCTGGAAGTTAAACGACAGTCGTTCACCACGATAACCCTGAGTACCCTGAGTCAGTTTATTCGGGTCTTCCTTGATAGGTTTCACTTCCACTACAAATTGCGTATCGCTCTGGTAGGCACTGTGTTCCCACAAACCGCTAGGCTCAATTACCATGTGAACATTATCGCCCTCAGTGGTGGTCGTGATTTTCTGTACTGGCGTACCAAAGTCAGCGACATCGACACTCTTTCTGAGCACTTCCGGCAAACCGACCTTGAGGAAATCAACAATGATCTTCTGGCCTTGCTGACGAATATCAACAGCAACCTGATTGAAAGGCAAATCAATAATGACACGCCCTTCACCAGCTACACCGCGACGGAAATCGATATCGCGGAGATTCTTTTTGCCATTCATTGATATATCAGGTGTAGCTGGCAAACCTTGAGAATTGACAGCCGTTGCCACACCACCAGAACCATCAATTGTGATGATCAGGGCATTGCCCTCAATGACGGTTGCATAGTTCAAGGTCTTGTTCATATTGAACACCAGACGCGAACGACCACTGGCTTCAATCAGATTGATGGTACGCAGGTCCGCGATATTGATATCGAAAGCCGTTCTGCCAGTGCCATTGGTGATATCAGCGAAATCGAGAGCGATCCTGGCAGGGTTGGCAATCGAAAAGCCGACGGGGGCTTTCAACAAGTTGCTTTTGAAGCCAATTTTGACGATGACATTCGAGCCTTGCTGGTTGGCAGTGACTGATTCAATGGAATTGACTTGCGCAAAAGCGGATTGGCACAACGCCAGCATTACCAAAAAAATAAATCGCAACATCGTAGCGCCCCTTATACTTGTATTTATCAACGCATTCATTTCTTGGTCTCCTGCAACTCTAACTTAGCTTCGCGCTCCACCCAGTCACCAGCAGCATCCTGGACAATTTCCGTGATGTCTATGGCATCTTCATCAATTTTCGTAATCTTGCCGAAATTTTGTCCCACGTAACCACCTGCTTTAACTTGATAAACCGTTTTATCTGCCTGAACCAAGGCGTAGATGACCTTGTTTTTCTCTATGGTCCCGACCATTTTCAGGGAGTCCAGAGGGAAAGCTTCCAGCGCTTCACGCCGTCTTTCCATATCAGGTTTGAGACCATTACTGGACTCTGCTTTTAATCTTGCCAGCACCACCAGCAGCTTTGCCGGGTCAAAAGGGTCAATACTGGATTTCCCCTCATAAGAAATAGGCACATACACTTTGGGCTCACTCAATTTAGGTGTAACGACCTTGATTTCTTTTCTCTCTGCTTCCATCCAGGCTCTGATCTCGGTCTCTTCGCTATCACCGCAAGCAGACAATGAAGCCAGCATGACCAACAGAAGCGGTAATCTATAGGCAGTTTTCATCATTTCTTAGGCCCCTTTTTCAGGCTTGCCTGCGTCATGACCTCATCCTTGTTCAAATAGCGGAATGTTTTTGCGGTCACTTCCAGAGCCAGACCACCATCCTTAACCGCAGTAATACCCAGATTGTTCAAGGTAACGATCCTTGGCAGTTTGGCTATATCCGCGACAAATTGGCCCAAATCATGATAACTGCCAGAAATTTTGATCGCGATTGGCAACTCGGCATAGTAATCCTTGACGAATACAGTACCAGGCGTGAACGACTCAAACTGCAAGCCACGGCCGGTTGCGGCCTGGTTGATATCGGCCAGCAAAGCTGCCATCTCAGCCTGGCTAGGCAATTGCTTTTCCATCGTCGCAACATACTGGAGAACCAGTTTTCGCTGATCCTTCAACACATCCAGGTTCACCGCTTGTGTCAATTTTTGCTTGTAATCATTTTTAAGTTTGACTTCCTCTGCCTTACCCGCATCGATAGCCTCCAATTGACTATCCCATTGCAAGAACCAGCCCAAACCCAACACCACGACAAGGACCGCAATTGCGGTCGCCAATCTGGGCGCGATCGGCCACAGACCAGGATGAAGTCCACTTAAGTCTCGAAACTGCGAGCCAAAAGACTCGCCCATTTCATTCAGGTTAATCGCCATTTACAATTTTCCGTAACGTTGCTAAAAAATACAATCAAAGCCTACTTGGCTTTATTGCCGCTTTCGGCGGCTTGCGACGCAGCAGCTTCTTCGCGCTCCCTTGGTCGCTTGATTCCAACATTAATTGTAAAATCATATACTTTCTTGGCATCCCGCCCGGTACCGATTCCTGTCGAGTGAATCCCCACCAGATCAGGCTTAAACATCCAGTCCGACCGGCCACCCAGATCACGGATATATTCAGCAACGCGGTCCTGAGACTGTGCGTAACCGGTCAGCATGATGCGCTGACCGTCTTGCTTCAGTGTCCGCAAATACACACCTTCCGGCGTGAACTTGACCAATTCATCAAGCAAGAAAACAGGTTGATTGCGGTCACCCTGCAAATCTTCAACCGCTTGCTGACGCGCTTTCAGGGCATCGATTTCCTGGCGCAAGGTCGCAATTTCTGCAATCTTTTCATCCAGCTTGAGGTTTTCTTTCTTGATGAACTCATTGCGCTCTGTCTGGGCGGCTTGCTGACGCCCAAAGTAGGTACTCACCACGACAACGATCAGGCCGCCTATGATGGCTGACAGCAGCAACAAGGAATAAAAGTCATTTTTTAGCTGCTTCCGCTTTTCTTCCCTGTGCGGCAGGAGATTAATCTTTATCATCAGCCAAATCTCCGCAAGGCCAGACCGCAGGCAACCATGTAGGCGGGCGCGTCACTACGCAGGGCTTTTTCATTCACACCGGAACCCAGTTCCATACCCTTGAAAGGGCTGACAACAGCGGTAGAAATTTTTGTACGTTCTGCAATGATATCCACCAGACCGGGGATAACGGCACAACCACCGGTCAGGAAAATCTGATCTACCCTGGTGTAGGGTGTGGATGTAAAGAAAAATTGTATGGCACGTGTCACTTCTAATGCAGCGCTTTCAAGGAAGGGTTCCAGCAGTTCCATCTCGTAACTGTCAGGCAGATCACCGTTTTTCTTTTTGACCTCAGCCTCCTCCAGCGACAAACCATAATTACGGACGATATCCTGAGTCAGCTGGCTACCACCAAACTGCTGCTCACGCTCATAAATAACATCACCGTTGAGCATAATAAATATATAAGTACGCTTGGAGCCGATCTGGAAAACGGCGTAGATCTGGTCCTTGCCTTCATTCGACTGTTGCGATACCAGACGCGTAATCGCTGCCCGGGCCGCATAAGATTCGATATCCATGACTTTTGCCTGCATGGCAGCCGCCTGAATGACAGCAACGCGATCTTCAATTTTTTCTTTTCTGGAAGCAGCCAACATGACTTCTACGTCATCCGAGGCATTTGCAGCCGGCCCCAGCACGCAAAAGTCCAGACTGACTTCATCCATGGAGAACGGTATGTATTGACTGGCTTCAGACTCTACCTGCACTTCCAGTGCCTGCTCTGACAAAGTACCGGGCAATATGATTTTTTTGGTAATCACGGCGGAAGCTGGCATCGCCATGGCGACATTTTTCGCCGACGTACCACTCTTCTTCACCAGACGACGCACTGCGTCGGTGACTTGTTCAATATTCTCGATGTTGCCATCCAGCACTGCACCTTTGGGCAGCGGTTCTGAGGCATAGCGCTCCAATCGATAACTCTTGTTGCTTCCTTCTGAAAGCTCAACAAGCTTGATATCGAGAGAACTGATATCCAAACCAACAAGTGGTGGATTTTTTCTGCCAAGCAATGAAGCCAGATCTAAAGCCAAGAATATCCCCTCACGATTACTTCATTATTTCAATTTGCACAACACGAAAATGCGCAAATCATTCACTTTCTTGGAGTAAATTCTCTTTAAAAACCGCTATTTACGAGACAATTATCCAAGCTTACATGAAATCCTAGCAATAAGCCTGACATTGGTAAAGCAATTTCCACGCAGCACTACCCATATTCGTTGCCAAATATCCACGTAGGGGGTGATTTTATGAAAATTTGCTTTCAATTTGCATCCGTCTCAGGCCGATAGAAGGCGGCTATAATGTCTGCTGCCTTATTTACAATTAGCTCATATGTCTGATCAGAAAAAAGAAACCGACAATAAACAGGTGCCACCAAAACGCACCGCTGGCAAGCTATTTGCCCGCATTTTACTCGGGACTGGTGGTGTTTTACTAGGATTGGCTGTTGCTGGCGTGTTAATTATTGGTTTTGCGCTGACGGTTGCCTATCCAAATTTGCCTGAACTGGACTCGATTACCAGCTACCGCCCCAAAATGCCGCTGCGGGTTTTTTCTGCGGATAATATGCTGATCGGTGAATTCGGCGAAGAAAGACGCAACGTCGTGCGCTTCAAGGATATTCCTGAAATCATGAAAAAAGCGGTGCTGGCGATTGAAGATGACCGCTTCTATGAACACGGCGGCGTTGACTACATGGGCATTACCCGCGCCGCTCTGCACAACCTGACTGGGGGCGCCAAGCAGGGGGCATCCACCATCACTCAACAGGTGGCGAGAAATTTCTTCCTGTCCAGCGAACAAACCTTCAAACGCAAGATTTATGAAATCCTGCTGGCCTGGAAAATTGAACAGAATCTCACCAAGGACCAGATTCTGGAAGTCTATATGAACCAGATTTACCTTGGTCAGCGCGCCTATGGCTTCTCTTCTGCCGCACAGATTTACTTTGGCAAGGATTTAAAAGACGTTACCGTGGCCGAAGCAGCCATGCTGGCCGGCCTGCCCAAAGCCCCATCTGCCTATAACCCGGTCGCCAACCCCAAACGGGCGACAGTCCGGCAGCAATACATTCTGCAAAGGATGCGCAACCTTGGCTACATCACCGAAGCACAATACGAACAGGCCAAAAACGAAGAACTCAAAAGCAAAACGGACAGCAGTGAATTTGGCATACATGCTGAATATGTGGCAGAAATGGCACGTCAGCTGGTCTATGAACAATTCAAGGAAGAAACTTATACCCGTGGCCTGAACGTCTACACCACCATCACCAAGGCAGATCAGGACAGTGCCTACCTGGCATTGCGACGCGGTGTCATGGATTATGAAAAACGCCACGGCTATCGCGGCCCTGAAGCGATTATCACCATCCCTGAAGGCAAGGAAGCTGCCGAAGAAGCCATAGAAAAAGAACTGGCCGAACATACCGACAGCGACGACCTGCAAGTTGCCATGGTGCTGGAAGCAACACCCAAGCTGGTGCGCGCCGTACTGGCCACCGGTGAAGAGATACGTATAGAAGATACCGGCTTAAGTTTCGCCGCCAGCGGCCTGTCTGCCAAAACTCCGGCGAACAAGCGCATACAACGCGGTGCCGTCGTACGCGTCATGCTCGACGGCAAAGCCTGGAGCATCACCCAGATGCCTGAAGTGCAGTCTGCCTTTGTTGCAGCCAATACCACAGACGGTGCCATACGTGCCCTGGTTGGTGGCTTTGATTACAACCTCAATAAATTCAATCACGTCACCCAAGCCTGGCGTCAGCCTGGCTCCAGCTTCAAGCCCTTTATTTATTCTGCCTCGCTGGAAAAAGGCTTGTCGCCATCCACCATCATCAATGATGAACCGCTCAGCTTTGATGCCGGCCAGACCGGTGGCCAAGCGTGGGAACCAAAGAATTACGATGGTAAATACGAAGGGCCGATGACCATGCGCAAAGGCCTGACCAAATCCAAGAACATGATTTCCATCCGCATCCTGCACAGGATAGGTGCGAAATATGGTCAGGAATACACCAATCGTTTTGGCTTCCTGCCAGAAAAGAATCCGCCTTACCTGACATTGGCATTGGGCGCTGGTGCCGTTACACCTTTGCAGATGGCTGGCGCGTATTCAGTGTTCGCCAACGGCGGCTACAAGGTCAACCCTTACCTGATTTCAAAAATCACCGACACCAATGGCAAAATCCTGGTACAGACCAAGCCAGACCTGGCTGGCGATGACAATAACCGTGTCATTGATGAACGCAATGCCTTCCTGATGGACAGCATGTTGCGCGATGTCGTCAAAATGGGCACCGCCACCAAGGCCTTGATATTGAAACGTCCTGATATTGCCGGCAAGACCGGTACCACGAATGATTCTTTCGACGCCTGGTTCGCCGGTTATCAGGCCAAGGTCGTCGGCATTGCATGGATAGGTTTTGACCAGCCAAGAAACCTGGGCAACAAGGAAACCGGTGGCGGTCTGGCCCTGCCGATCTGGATAGGTTATATGCAGAAAATCCTGAAAGACTTTCCTATAGAAGAAAGACCAGTTCCCAAGGGAATTATTGCGGTGGACGGTGATTACTACTATGCAGAAAATCCGCCAGGAGTAGGTGTTTCCACCCTATCAACTCCGGTGACTATCATTGAGGAATAACTAAGATGGCAGTCCCGCAAAGGGACTGCCAAAGTGGTCAACAGTCCGTAGTCAAGAGCCTGCCGTCGATCATCAGCCCTGCTGTTTTGCCACCGCAGACAAGGTGGCAAACAGTTCCGAGCCATCACGGGTGTTCAGCCAGTGCTGCCCGTCAAACTTGTAGTGGAAGCCGCCACTGCGCGCAGCAAGCCACATTTCCTGCATGGGGGCCTGGCTGTTGACGATGATTTTTGATCCGTTGTCGACAAACTCTATGGTCAGCACATTGCCGCTGCGACTGCATTCGACGTCATACTCATCGTTTTCAAAAGCCTGTTCAAACATTTCCTCGACTTGTCGCAAACAAGTATCTGCCAGCACCAGGAATTCGGATTCAGTCATGCTACACTCCAGCGTCTTTAAAAGTAAAACACCATTCTATACGGTGTTACAGGATTGCAAGATGCGCAAACTCATACCCTTATTCGTCGTAATGGCTTTACTTACTGCCTGTGGTCAAAAAGGTCCTTTGATCATGCCCACAAAACCAGCACCGCAGCCTACCCAAAACCAATCCTGACACGCGCTGATAAACGAACTTCTGACTGCGGAACTTCTGACTGCGATCAGCGGGTCTTGTCCTCATCCAGACGCAAGGCAATCGGGCCGGCAGAACCGGGGTGGCATCCCTGTACGCCTTCAAACACGGCGCGTATGCTGGCCATGTCCTGTTCCCGGTTACCCGTCAGATCCAGGTAATCGACCAGCGCCACTTCCTTTTTTGCGAAATCAAAATAGGCACAGCCCAGCGGTACTTTGGCAGTCATGGCGATATGATAAAAGCCGCTGCGCCAGTAAGGTTTGAGACTGCGCGATCCTTCCGGCGCAATCGCCATCCAGTACCAGTCGGCGGCATGCATTTTCTCTGCCAGCCGGGCGATGGCACCGGTTGATACGCCCCGCTCTACCGGCTCGCCACCCAGATAACGTACAACACGGCCTATGCTCGCCCCGGTCAGGCCTTCAAACAAAGAAGATTTGGCGATGAAATGAAAGGGCATGCCTATCGCCAGTTTGGCCAGGATACCTATAGGAAAATCCCAGTTGGATGTATGCGGATACACCACGATCACTCCACGTGGCCCTGACAAGGGACGATAGCGTACTCGCCAGCCCAGCATACCCAGGAGTGCAAGGGCAAAACGTTGCGTCAGCCCAGGTTGTTCGTTTTTTCGAAGTAAATAATCTGTCATGTTTTACATATGCCACACAGGGCGCAGCCACAAACCCCCGCGATTATGCAGCGAAGAAATGGCTGATGTAAAACAAGTTCAATGTGCGCCTGCAACACAAGTGTCGCAGAAAACTCAGGCCCCGGTCACCACCACAGGATCTCGTCCGAACCAGCGCCACCACAAACGCAGCATCAGCATGCCTGCCACGATCAGACCAAACAGGACTGGCTGCGAAAAATCATGCTTGCCCGATTTCATCCAGAAATAATGCAGCACTCCCAGAGGCGCAATCACATACACCAGCTTATGCAAGAGCTGCCAGCGCTTGCCACCGAGGCGCTTGATCATGCCATTGGTACTGGTCAGCGCCAAGGGAATTAACAAAACGAAGGCGATAAAACCCACCGTGATGAACGGTCGCTTGATGACATCCTTCCACATTTCTTCGACATCAAAGAAATGGTCAAACCACAAAAACGTCGTGAAATGCAGCGACGCATAAAAGAAGGCGTACAGGCCCAGCATGCGGCGGCAGCGCAGCAGCCACGGCATGTGCAACAACTTGCGCAACGGTGTTACTGCCAGCGTAAAGCAGAGAAAGTACAAGGTCCAGTCGCCGGTATTGCGGGTAATAAACTCGACTGGATTCGCTCCCAGCTTGTCCAGAAACACAAAAGTTACCAGACGTATGAAAGGCAGCAATGCCAGGATGAACAGAGTGGTCTTGACATAGCTGACCTGCTTATTCGTGATCAACATATCAGTAGAATTTCTTCAAATCCATGCCTGAGTAAAGGGATGCCACTTCGCTATAACCGTTGAACATCAGTGTCTTGCGCTTCCGTGCCAGGAAGCCATCTTCACCAATGCGGCGCTCAGACGCCTGCGACCAGCGCGGATGATCGACATCCGGATTGACGTTGGAATAGAAGCCGTATTCACTGGGTGCCGCCAGATTCCATGCAGTGCGTGGCTGGTCTTTGGTAAAACGGATTTTGACGATGGATTTGGCGGATTTGAAACCATATTTCCACGGCAAGACCATGCGAACCGGCGCACCATTCTGGTTCGGCAAGACTTCACCATACATGCCAAAGGTCAGCAAGGCCAGCGGGTGATTGGCTTCGTCCAGGCGCAAGCCTTCTACATACGGCCATTCCAGCACCGGGCTGCGCAAGCCAGGCATCTGTTTTTTGTCGTCAAGGGTGATAAATTCGATATAGCGGGCATTGCCGGTAGGTTCCACCTTCTTGATCAGGTTGGACAGTGAATAACCTGTCCATGGAATGACCATGGACCAACCCTCAACACAACGCATCCTGTATATCCGCTCTTCCAATGGTGCCAGCTTCATCAAACTGTCCAGATCCAGCACCATGGGCTTTTTGACTTCTCCTTCTATGCTGACGCTCCAGGGGCGCGGTTTCAAGGTATTCGCCATCACGGCCGGGTCAGCCTTGTCGGTACCAAATTCATAGAAATTATTGTAAGTCGTCGCGTCCTTGTAGGCGGTTTTCTTTTCCATCAAGGCATAGGCAGGATTGGCGTTTGCCGCCAGCTTTTGCGCACCGGCAGTCTGGGCAAAGGCTTCGCGATTGGCCATTTCAAACAAAGCCGTACCAGCGATTGAGCCGAGTGCCATCTTGCGAATGAATTCGCGGCGCGCGTCAAACACGGCACGTGGTGTGATTTCGGAAGAGAAAGGCAGGTCTATGCCATTAGGACTACGTTTGATCAGCATGGTGGACTCCGTGATTGAGACTGGCGCAACGGTGATTGGACATCACTATTGCGCCCTAGTTTCTCATGAGTCGCAGAATTCTGCTGATCCTTACAAATTCTTTGCTGTTTTTACAGTGTGCCGTACGAATGCAGGCCCGACAGGAACATATTCACGCCCAGGAAGGCGAAAGTGGTCACCAGCAAACCAACCAACGCCCACCAGGCGGCAACCTGACCGCGCAAGCCCTTCATCAGGCGCATATGCAGCCAGGCAGCATAATTCAGCCAGACGATCAGTGCCCAGGTTTCTTTCGGATCCCAGGACCAGTAACCGCCCCAGGCTTCGGCTGCCCACAAAGCGCCCAATATGGTTGCAATGGTAAAAAAGGCAAAGCCGACAGCAATCGCCTTGTACATGACATCATCCAGCACTTCCAGCGCCGGCAGGCGGTCTACCAGATAACCTTTGGATTTGATCAGATACGCCATCGCTACCATCGCTGCCAGGGAAAAAGTCCCATAGCCAATAAAATTGGCTGGTACATGAATTTTCATCCACCAGCTTTGCAGGGCAGGCACCAGTGGCTGGATTTCAGCCGCATCACGAGTAACGGTGTACCAGAACAGGAAACCTACTGCGGCAGTAATCACCAGCAAGACAAAGGCCCCCAACTGGCGTGTCGCATATTGCTGTTCATAGTACAAATAGAACAAGGCAGTGATCATGGAAAACAGAATGAACACTTCATACAGATTCGATACCGGGATATGACCGACATCCGCACCGATCAGATAAGACTCATACCAGCGTACCAGCATGCCGGTGAAACCCATGACTACGGCAGCCCAGCACAAGGCGGACCCGACCGATGAGCCAAAATCAGAACGGGCAATCAGCCCGCCCCAGTAAAACAGGGTGGACAGACAAAAGAACACACTCATCCACAAAATCGCGGACTGACTCGACAACAAATATTTGAGGAAGAATTTCTTGTTGGCCATATCCAGCGAACCGCCATACAGCTGTATCGCCAGCAAACTGAGCAAGGCAAGCACCAGCAGCAATGGCCGCACCGGCTTCCAGTACCAGCCCAGCCAGGCAAATGTGGGGGCCGCCAGCAAGACGATGGCCTTTTCATAAACATCCATATAGCTGCCAAAACGACTGTAGGCAAACAGAGCAGCCATGCACAAGGCAACGGCATAGACCCAGTCAACAATAGACAATCGTTTGAAAAAGCCTTGATAGGGCGTGTAATTCTGTGTCATTTCCATCATATTTCCCCTGAACCAAACTTGCTGACCATATGCACAACAGTGTAGTCGATTACGGCGCATCCTGTTTTGCAGTCCCGCCAGACTGCGTCGTCAATTGCTGCAAATGTTGCTTGAGCTGCTCAAATTCCTTGTCAAAATCCAGAGTTTTTCTTTGTGAACTCAATGCCATCAGGGCGAGTGCGCCAGCCCCGTCGTCCTTGACCCAAACCCATAACCTGCGCTCGCGGATATAGAACATGGCAAACACGCCCATCACCAGGAACAAACAGCCCAGATAAACCACTTTCTTGCCCGGCGAACGTGTGACTTGCAAGACCGAAGCCTTGACCTCGTCAAAACCTGTCATTTGCAGGAAGACCGGTGCGCCGTAGAAGTAAGAATCAGATATCGCGCCGGTTGCCAGTTGCAGGAAGCGTGCATGTTTTTCATCCAGTTCCAGCGCTGGCAAGCCGTCTTTTTCACGCGCCACCAGCCACAGGTCCCACATGCTGCCATTCAGAATCTTCATGAACACATCGGCAGCCTTGGTCTGTTCTGCTACCGGTATCTGTTCCAGGAATTTGGAAATGGCCACAAACCCGGCCTGTTGGGCATCTCCTGCAAAAATGCTCAGGCTTTTCCTGGCTGATTCGGTCAACTGTTCCTGCACCTGCCCGACATTGGCTACAGTCGGTGGCAAAGCCCGCTTGGCATAACGCTGGGCAGCCAATTCGCGCAATTCAGGATTATTCACTGCTGCACGCAAACGCATCCATTCCTTGACGGTATCGTCATCATCCGCAGGTATGCGCAGATAGCGGAATGCTTCTGACGGCGAATCCCGTGTGCCAGCCAATATCATATAGGCACCATCGATCAGTACCGATTGCATGTAGTTATGAAATTCCCTGGCCTGGCCCGTTTTGTCGCGCAGCTTGTATTGCAGGCTGGGCCCGACATTTTTCAAATCTTTGTTATTCGCATTTTTTGCCGCAGATCCCAGATGTTTATCCAGATCGGCACTGAATTGCTGGTTAAAGCCCTGATTCGCGTTGACCGCCCGCACGTCCGTACCATTACGCGCCATATTCTCGACGTTGAAGGGACGGAAACCCGACCACTCTATCGAATAATCAGTGCCATTTGCCATTTTCAAAGGCGTATTACCGCCGACTTCACCATTCAGATCAAAGGTCTCTGCTGAACCACCGGACATAGGGTAAGCCTTCAGTCTCAGACGGCTGCCGCCATCTTCAAAACTGGATTGATAGACTGCTATACCCTTGTAAATCAGGGGATCATTGACTTTGATGGTGGAGGAAAATGATTTGCCAGTTTCATGATCCGTTACCTCAACGTCACTGGCAAACAGCTTGGGCATGCCGGTGGAATAAAAATCAATGGTGAATTTTTTCAGCTTGATGGTGAACGGCAAATCCTGAATCAGCACCCCGGTTGCCTGTGGCAGGATGGCGGTGCTGCTGCTGGCCCCTTCGGGGATCATGGTATTGCCACGAAAACTGGGATTCGCCAGCGACAGCCGGTGCTGCTCAGGAATTTTGGCGATGATGCCACTGCCCTCAAAGGGCACCTTGCCCATGAACCATTGCTGGAAACGGATAGGCAAATCAGAATCAAGCAAACCGCCTACGCAGATAATCACTATTGCGCTGTGCGCAAAAATATAACCCCATTTGTTTGCCGCGCCCTGTTTGGCAGCAATCAGGCTTGCACCGTCCTTTTCCACGACCTTGTAGCGATAACCGACACGGCCCAGATGGGCCAATACACTACTTATTACCTGGGTACGTGCATTACTGCTATGCCATTCAGAACGATGATGGAAGTTGCGCAACGACTGCTCGCGTACATTGTCACGCCAGCTACGCATGTCTTTCAACATCTTCGGTGCATTACGGATCAGGCACAGCGATGTCGATAACACCAGAAAAGTCATGATCAGCAAAAACCACCATGCTGAATATACGGAATACAGACTGAGTTTATTGAAAATCTCAAACCAGAAAGGACCAAACTGGTTGACGTAGTTCGGCATCGGTTCATTTTGCTTGAGCACCGTGCCTATCACCGACGCAATGGCGATCAGGGTCAGCAAACTGATGGCAAAACGCATGGAAGACAGCAATTCCACTGTCTCCGCCACCCATGCCTGCCGGGTTTGAATCTTTAAGCCACCAGTATCCGTTAGCTGTTCGCTATCTATCTTGTTGTCCATACCGTCCAGTATTCGCTAAGAACCTGCTTACGATCTGTAGCGAGCGAGCGTCAGCGGGGTCAGGGTGACCAAGCGCAGCGCAAAAAGCGGAATGTACACTAGTACATGAGCATTTTGAGCAGCACATGAGCCCCGCGTCGACTCCGATTGCGCCCGCGCACTAAGATCGCAAACAGGTTCTAAGAAAAAAGGGGATGGCAAATTGCCACCCCCTCCCATGTTTCTTTATTCTTTTGAATTATTTCAAGCCAGCGACATAATCTGCAACGGCTTTCATTTCATCTTCTGACATCTTCTTGGCGATTGTCATCATCTGTGCGCTATTGCCACGTGCACCAGTGATTTTTGCGCCATCCATACGGGTTGCGTTCTGGAAACCTGTCAACTGTGCAATCGTGTAATCCTGATGCTGACCAGCAATACGCGGAAATTGTGCAGGAATACCGGCACCGTTCGGGCTATGACAGCCTGCACAGGCAGGAACATTCTTTTCAGCAATACCGCCACGGTAGATTTGCTTGCCCAGTTCAACGATGTCCTTGTTTTTTGCGGCGCCAGGTTTGGCTTTTTGTGTGGACAGATAAGCAGCCACATTTTTCATGTCGTCTTCTGTCATGGCCTTGGCGAATACAGACATGACTGCATTTTTGCGCACGTCGCTTTTGAATTCACTGAGTTGCTTTACCAAATAGGCATCATGCTGTGCCGCCAGTTTAGGATTGGCAGCAATCGTGGAGTTACCGGCAGCGCCATGGCAGGATACGCAAGCGGTAATACCGCGGGCGGCATCACCGCTGCTATACAGTGCTTCGCCCTTGGCCGGGTCAGCTTTGGCTGGCTTGGCGGCTTCGTTGGCGTAGGCTACTGAAGCAAAAGAAGACACCGCCATAACGGCAATGCTAAAGGACTTGGACAACGACAGGAAAGCACGGTTCATTCAAACACCCTGAGACTAAATAATGGAAATCTGCCCTAATGGCGACGCATAGCTGCTAAGTTAGTGCCCATCAGAATGGGGCAAAAACGGGTATTGGATCATTGTTTTTATCGCTGCCCAATACCTAACCCCTTATTGTACAATAGCTTTCGGGCGTTTTTACTGCCTGATGTTGCATTTTTCCATTATTCCTTTCCTCTATGTCTATCCTCTGGCAAGCCCGCTTCTTTACCACGGTGAATCATCTCCGTGATCTTCCGCGTACCCATGTACCGGAAATTGCCTTCGCTGGCCGCTCGAATGCAGGCAAATCGACTGCAATCAATACCCTGTGCAATCAGAAGAAACTCTGCTTTGCCTCCAAAACACCAGGGCGCACTCAGCATATTAACTATTTTTCAATTGGCGGCGCCCATGTCGGCCAACATCGCAAAGACGAAACCCGTGTGGATGAGATCCGTGCCCTGCTGGTCGACTTGCCGGGCTACGGCTATGCCGAAGTACCAGGCGCAGCCAAGCATCACTGGAATCAGTTGCTGGGTGCCTATGTACAGCGCCGTACCCAATTAGCTGCCCTGGTCCTGATCATGGATGCACGCCGCCCGTTTACGGACCTCGATATCCAGATGCTGGAATGGTTTGCCCCTACCGGCAGGCCCATCCATTGCATATTGACCAAGGCCGACAAACTTAATCGCAGTGAATGTACTGATGCCTTGCGCAAAGCCAAGGCAGTACTCGACAGTTACGTGGATGATGAGGGACCGTTGTTTCCTTTCAGCCTGCAATTGTTTTCTGCACTGAAACGCATAGGCATAGAAGAGGCCGATGCCGCCGTGCAACGTCTGGTTGGCCTGGACCGTGATCCTGCTCTTGATACCGTCGATACCAGCGACGAAGCCGTTGAGCCGGATGCAGCCGGCACCGATGGTCAGCCTGGCGCAGTGTAAAAAAACCCCGGCATATTAGTCCATGCCGGGGTAATAACACCGTTACGAATAGGGACGCACGGTGCCCGCTCAGGGATGAAAAGCGGTAGGCCTGGAGACATGTTCCAACCTGTGCATTAAGATGTTGCAAGTCAAAAAAAGTTTCATTAACCTGCATAAAATTCTTTTCATTTCTGTATGTCGCCGGATTATGGCGCTTATTTTTGTCCTTACTTAGTTAAGTCAATTATTTATGTCAATTATCAAACCTGCCCATTTCCCCGCAATACGTATGCGCCGCATGCGTAAAGATGTATTTTCCCGTGCATTGATGCGCGAAAATATAGTCACCGTGTCTGACCTGATTTATCCGGTATTTGTCATTGATGGCGTCAATCAGCGCGAAAAAGTCGCCTCCATGCCCGGCGTTGAGCGGGTTTCGGTTGATTTGCTGCTGGGTGTTGCTGAAGATTGCGTCGCCCTTGGCATACCTGTCCTGGCATTGTTCCCGGCTATCAACCCAAGCCTGAAAACACCGGATGGCATTGAGGCCACCAACCCCAAAGGTCTGATCCCGCGCGCGGTGCGTGAATTGAAAAGTCGCTTCCCGGAACTGGGCATCCTGACAGATGTGGCGCTCGACCCCTACACCAGTCATGGTCAGGATGGTTTGCTGAATGCAGACGGCTATGTGCTCAACGATGAAACCACGGACATGCTGGTGCGTCAGGCGCTGGTGCAGGCCGAAGCTGGCGTGGACGTAGTTGCCCCCAGCGATATGATGGATGGCCGTATCGGTGCGATTCGTCAAGCACTGGAAAGCAATGATTTCATCCATACCCGCATCATGGCGTACTCTGCCAAATATGCGTCAGCCTTCTATGGCCCTTTCCGCGACGCGGTGGGCTCTGCTGCCAACCTGGGCAAAAGTGACAAGGCCAATTACCAGATGGACCCGGCGAACAGCAATGAAGCCCTGCGTGAAGTCGCGCTGGATCTGGCTGAAGGTGCCGACATGGTGATGGTGAAACCCGGCATGCCGTATCTGGATATCGTGCGCCGTGTAAAAGATGAATTCAAGGTACCCACCTTTGCCTATCAGGTCAGCGGTGAATACGCGATGATCAAGGCAGCAGCACAGAATGGCTGGCTGGATCATAACAAGACCATGATGGAAACCATGCTGGCATTCAAACGTGCCGGTGCCGATGGTATCCTGACTTACTTTGCCCGCGACGTAGCCCGCCTGCTCAAGCATACAGGCTAATTTGATGTCATGTCCGCTGCCATGCCTGTTACCATGCGCTCCGTCCTGATTGTGCTATTTGCCGTACTCGCGATTGCGGGTGCGGAACTTGGCAGTAGCATGGAGGGTGCGCAATTCCTGCACTATGCATTCAAACCGCTGACCACGCTCAGCATCTTTTTTCTTGCGTGGCGTGCACAGCCTGCGATTAATGCGCGTTACCGCCAGGCTATCCTGGTTGGCATCCTGTTTTCATTGCTGGGTGATATCTTCCTGATGCTGCCCATCAGCCTGCTGCCCCAGGGATTTTTACTGGGTCTGCTGAGTTTTTTATTTGCTCATCTGTGTTTTTTGCGCGCCCTGTGCAGCGACACTTCATTCTTTGCGAAACCACTGGTTTTCGCTGCGCTGGCAGCACTCGGTGCAGCCCATCTGTTTGTGTTGTGGCCAGGTTTGCCACCTGCCATGCGCATGCCTGTAGTGGCGTATGTCTGCCTGCTGCTGGCCATGTGCGCCCAGGCCATCAGTCGTGGTATCAGTCTTCGTACTGTGGATAGCCGCCTGGCAATGAGCGGTGGTATCTGCTTCATGCTGTCAGATACCATTCTGGCCTACAACAAATTTTATACCCCTATCCCGCATTCGCCCTTGCTCATCCTTGGCAGTTATTACCTGGCACTATGGCTGATAGCACGTTCAGTTCAAGCGTCTCCATCTGCGCACCAGAATCAAGGTCGGGATCATGCATGAAAAAATTATCACCTTTGCCAGCCCGGTTTTTTTCCTGCTGATTGCCATCGAATTCCTGGTCGCACGAAAAAGGCAAAAGCATCTGTACCGCATCAATGATGCCATCAGCAGCCTCAGCCTGGGTGTCATGAGCCAGATCACCGGTGTGTTTTTGAAGCTACTGTCAGTCGGGGGCTATGCCTGGGTATTTACCAACTTCGCAGCACTGACACTGGACCCTGCAAGCGTCGGGGTCTGGCTTACTGGTTTGCTGCTGTATGATTTTTTATATTATTGGCTGCACCGTATGGGGCATAAAACCAATCTGCTTTGGGCGGCCCATGTCGTGCATCATCAAAGTGAATCCTATAACCTGACCACGGCGCTACGGCAAACCAGTACCGGCCCGCTGTTTGGCTGGGTGTTTTATCTACCCATGGCGATTATCGGTTTTCCGGTGCAGGTATTTGTCGTCATTGCCCTGATGGATTTGCTGTATCAGTTCTGGATACACACCGAACAGATCAACAAGCTGGGCTGGTTTGACAGGGTCTTTGTTTCGCCATCAAATCACCGTGTTCACCATGCAGTAAACGACATCTATCTGGACAAGAATTACGGTGGCATCCTGATTATCTGGGATCGCTTGTTTGGCAGCTTTATCGAAGAACAGGATAACGAGCCAGTGGTATACGGCACGCGTCGCCCCTTGCGTAGCTGGAACCCCTTATGGGCTAATCTGGAAGTCTACAAAGCCGTCTGGCAGGATGCCTGGAATACGCGCAACTGGGCAGACAAATTCCTGATCTGGTTACGACCGCCGGGCTGGCGGCCTGCCGATTTACGTCTCTCCCCTGCCAAACACTTTGATCTCGCACGCCCTCTGTATGATCCATTTGTCAGCAATGCGGCTATCGGCTATTGCCTGCTGCAATTCGTGGCACTATTGCAGGCGGCAACCTATTTCCTGCTGGCGTACAAATCCATGTCAGCCCTGAATGCTGTCGTCTACGCGACGTGGCTGATATTCAGTTTATGGTGCATCGGGGGTTTGATCGAAAAAGGCCGGCTTTATCTGATACCGGAAAGTCTGCGACTGCTGGCGATTTTACTGATGAGCATGCTGAGCGCCAACTGGTTTTATTCTTATGCACTGTCAGTGACCGAACAGGCATTGATTGCAGCAGGCTGTATCATTTCTACCGGCGCATTGTGCTTCATTTTTTTACCTAAGAACACGCATGGACATCTTCCACATTAACGAAACGCAAACGCTGAAAAATCCCGAAGACTATGCGCAATTGCTGAAAGCCGGTGGTTTTTTGTGGCTGGATGCGACACATGACGAAGTCTGTGCCAATCCCGAGGAGTGGCGCAATCTGGTTGAGCAAATCAGCGGCACCCAGATTTATGATCTGCATCTCAAGGATGTCAGAAACCTCAGCCATCCATCCTACTTCGACGCAACACAGGATTACGAGATGGTGGTGTTTCGCAAGTTAACACTGACTGAAGAACCGGTTGAAGCAAAAAACGGCAACAAACGCAAGATACCTGCTGCACTCAATAAACTGGCAACAACACCAGTGGCTTTTTTGTTGATGGAAAATGTACTGGTCACCGTGAGACCAACGCAAAGCCGCACGGTAGAACTGGCCAGGCAGCGCCTGCTTGACTACAAGTTCAAGGCAGAAAGCACAACCCACGGCGGGCGCTTGCCTGCATCGCCAGAAGAACTGATGTTGCGCCTGCTGAATGCCATGGTGGACCAGTACCTGGAACTGCGGCAGCCACTGACCCAGCAACTGGATCGCTGGCAACATGCCTTGCTGGATCCGCGCCGCCCGTTCAACAACTGGATGGCCTTGCTGGATTCGCGCGTGGAATTACGCAAGCTGGATAATCTGTGTGAAGAACAGCGCGACGCCATGCAGGAATTGCGCGATCACATCGTCGACAATCATGACGGCAATAGCCGCGCCAAGGATTTGCTGCTGGTGCGCATCAATGATGTGATGGAACATATCAGTCGTGTCCTCAACCATGCGCGCCGGCTGGAAGCATCACTGGAATCGGCCGTGCAGATACACTTCGCAGCGATGGCCCACCGCACCAGTGAAATCATGCGCACCCTGACGGTAATCACAGCCTTGTTCATGCCTCTGACTTTAATCACCGGCATTTTTGGCATGAACTTTGAAGTCATGCCGCTGCTGAAACACGCATCCGGTTTCTGGATCACCATGGGTGCCATGGGTGTCATCGTAGTGTTGCTGTTGATTTATTTTCGCAGCCAGCGCTACCTGGAAGACCAGGCCCGCCGACGGCGCGAATAAGGTCAACCAGCCTGCTCCATCCTACTGAATACGCCACTACATATAGAAACAAGACCGCATGCAAGAACATACTTTCCTATGGCACGACTATGAGACATTTGGCGCAGTTGCCCGCCGTGACCGCCCGGCCCAGTTTGCTGCCATACGCACCGATGCAGAACTGAATGAAATCGGCGAACCTGTCATGATGTATTGCCGGCCGACGAATGATTTTTTACCCGATCCACAGTCTTGCCTGATTACCCATATCACGCCACAGACCTGCCTGGAACGCGGCATACCTGAACACGAATTCGCAGCCAGGATAGAACAGGAACTAAGCAAGACCGGCACCATAGGTGTGGGTTACAACACGATCCGCTTTGATGATGAAATTACCCGCTTCATGTTCTGGCGCAACCTGATAGACCCCTATGCGCGCGAGTGGCAAAATAATTGTGGTCGCTGGGACATCATGGACATGGTGCGCACCTGTTATGCGCTGCGCCCGGAAGGTATCAACTGGCCACTGAATGATGAAGGCAAGCCCAGCTTCCGGCTTGAGCTGTTAACCGCTGCCAATGGCATAGCGCATGAATCCGCACATGATGCCTTGTCAGACGTGCGGGCAACCATCGCCATGGCCCGCCTGATACGTGATCGCCAGCCGAAATTATTCGATTTCTGTTTTGCCCTGCATAAGAAAGACAAGGCAGCAGCAGAAATTGGTATGCCCTTGCTGGACAAGCCTTTCCTGCACGTGTCGGGTATGTTCCCGACCGACCGTGGTTGTCTGGCAGTGATGTGGCCATTGGCCATGCATCCGAAAAACAAGAATGAGGTTATCGCCTGGGATCTGGCATTTGATCCGTCCGAATTGGCAGGACTGGATGTTGCCACCATACAGTTGCGCATGTTCAGCAAGACGGATGCCCTGCCTGAAGGTATGCAACGATTGCCCGTCAAAAGCATCCATATCAACAAGTCGCCTACCGTCATCGGCAATCTGAAAACCCTGTCAGCCGGCATGGCAGAAAAATGGCGTATCGACATGCCACTCATGCATCAGCATGCAGAAAAAGCAGCCGCACTGGCGCCGTCAATTGCTGCCGTATGGGAACAGGTTTATGCACGACCTGAAGCAGAAGCAGCCGATGTGGATGAAGACTTGTATGGCGGCTTCATAGGCAGCGGTGACCGTCGCCTGCTGAATGAGTTGCGTCGCATGAAACCGGCGCAACTGGCAAAAGCCAGCACTTCATTTCAAGACTCGCGCCTGACTGAATTACTGTTCCGCTACCGCGCCCGCAATTTTTACGACAGCCTGAGCATGGAAGAACAGGAAACCTGGGAAGAGCACCGTGCAGCACGTCTGCTGGATGGTGCAGGCAATGCCAGAACGGTAGAAATGTATTTCAACGAGATCGATAACCTGTCAGAAACAGCTGATGAAACTGCGGAAGAAATTCTGGGAGCTTTATATGATTATGCCGAAATGATAGTGCCATCGCGTTAATTCAAATCTGCTCTGTAAAAAACAAAAAGCCACGACAAATATCGTGGCTTTTTTTTCCGCAAATACGCCGATATGGCTTACATGGCTTATTTGTTTGGCTGCGGTGTGATACGCAGATAAGGACGTGGTGCGGTGTAGCCCTTAGGATATTTTTGCTTGATGACTTCTTCATCTTTGATCGACAAAGGAATGATGACGTCATCACCGTCACGCCAGTTACCCGGTGTGGCAACGGTATACCCGTCTGTCAATTGCAGTGCATCAAGTACGCGCAAGACTTCATCAAAATTGCGACCCGTGGTCAATGGATAGGTAATGATCAGGCGGACTTTTTTGTTTGGATCGATGATGAACAAAGAGCGTACCGTAACTGTCTCGGACTGATTCGGGTGGATCATGTCATACAGCGCAGCAACTTTCTTGTCGGCGTCGGCAACGATAGGGAAACCGACTACGGTGTTTTGCGTATCCTCGATATCCTTGATCCATTTCACATGGGATTCGGCAGCATCTACCGACAAGGCAATCGCTTTGACGTTACGTTTGTCAAATTCAGGTTTCAGTTTTGCCGTCAGGCCTAATTCGGTCGTGCAGACTGGTGTGAAATCAGCCGGATGTGAAAATAGAACAACCCAGGAATTGCCTGCCCATTCATGAAATTTCAATGTCCCGATTGAGGAATCTTGCTCGAAATCAGGGGCGATGTCGCCTAAACGCAAAGTCATTATTTTCTCCAAAAAGGAAACGAGAGTCCGAATATAGCCCCACTGCCATCACGAATCAAGGATAGTTTTGTTGAATGCTTATACTTATCCCTGAATATGTACGGTAATTTGGGCCGTTTGTTTACTTGCCTTCTGCGCGTTGCAACGACGCAAGAAATTTCTCTGCATTCTGGTAGCCGATCACGCGCTTGCCCTGCACTTCTGCACCTTGTCCATCAAAGAAAATAATGCCTGGAGGCCCGAACAGGTTGAAGCGTTTCAACAGGGCTTTGTCATCTGCATTATTGGCAGTCACATCCACCTGCAGCAAGAGCATGGTGTCGAGTCTGGCTTTGACTTTGGGGTCGGTAAAGGTCAGTTTTTCCATTTCCTTGCAGGATACGCACCAGTCGGCATAAAAATCGAGCATGGCGGTTTTGCCTTTGGATTGCGCCAGAGCAGCGTCCAGCTCCGCAACGCTACGCACGCGGGTGAAACTGACGCCATGCGCCTGGCTACCAAACAAATGCGCGAGCGGGGAGAACACATCGCGACCGCCAGTAGTCACGCCGACCAGTTGCACGACACCCAACAGCATGAACACAGCAGCCAGCACTTTCGACCCCATGCCGCCACGATGGAAAAACAATTGATGTACGGCATAAGCGATCAGCAATATCGCCCAGGCTGTCATCTGTACCCAGACCGGGATCACCGGGCTGATCATCCACAAGGCCATTGCCAGCATCAACACGCCGAAGAAACGCTTGATGCTTTCCATCCACATGCCGGCACGTGGCAACAGGCTACCGGCAGACAAGCCGACCAGCAACAAGGGCACGCTCATGCCCATTGCCATTGCAAACAGGGCTGCGCCGCCGACCACCACGTCACGGGTCTGGCTGATATATACCAGTGCACCAGCCAGTGGCGCTGCAACGCAGGGACCAACGATCAGGGCTGAAATGGCTCCCATGAAAAAAACACCGAACAGCTTGCCGTTACGCTGCCCTTCTGATGCCATGGTCAGTTTTGTTTGCAAGGCAGCCGGCACCTGAAGCTGGTAGAAGCCAAACATGGATAGCGAAAGAATCACCATCAACAAGGCAAATGCCGACAAGACCCAGGGATTCTGCAAGGTAGCGGCCAGGCCTTCACCTACAAGGCCGGCAGCGATACCAAGTGCGGTATAGACCAGAGCCATGCCCAGTGAGTAACTGAGGGATAACAGGAAGCCGCGGTGGCGTTGAATACCGGCACCTTCACCGATAATGATGGAAGACAGAATCGGTACCATGGGCAGAACGCAGGGCGTGAACGCCAAGCCCAGTCCAAGCAGCATGAACAGCGGCAAAATCAGACTCAGTTTGCCGCTTTTCAGGGCTGTACTGATGCTGCTGGTTTCATCATCCGTAGCTGGTTCACCCAGCTTGATGGTGCTTGGCTCGCTTGCAAGCGCGGTACTGCCGGCGATTGCCTGCAGTTTGAGCGGGGTTTCCATAGGCGGATAACACAGGCCCTGGTCAGCGCAGCCCTGACGCCCTACTTTCAGCGTGAAATCACCTGTTGACAGGACTGGCACGCGAACCACCAGGGATTTTCTGTAGGTCTCCACCTCTTTCTGAAAGGTTTCATCAAACTTGACCTTGCCTTTTGGCAATTGCGCATCGCCAAGCTTGGTATCGTCAGAAGTGAACTTGAAGCGTTCACGATACAGGTAGTAGCCATCCGCAATCGTGAATGTGACTTCGGCCATACCTGGTTCCACCATTTTTGCTGACACCTTGAATGCCTCTTCCGGATCAAGGAAGTCGTCCGCCTTTGCAAAGGGAGTCAATAAGAGCGCGAATATTAGAGCAAATATCAGGGCAAACAGGTCAAAACGGAGAGCAGATCGCGGTAGCAGGTATGAGTTCATGGCATTTCAGTTTCTTTTTTCACCCACCCCATATAAGCCGGCAGCCCGGCCACCAGGGGAATGGCAATGATTTCAGGTAATTCGTAAGGATGGGTGCTTGTAATCAATTCTTCCAGCTGCGCATAACGGGCCTGCGTCGTCTTGATCATTAACTGGACTTCGATTTCTGCCTGCGGCTGACCATCCCAGTTGTATATGGACAATATATCAGAGGAAATGTTCACGCAGGCTGCCAATTTCTGGGCAACGATCTGACTGGCCATCCGCTTTCCGGTCTCGCGGCCGGGCACATTGGTCAACACCAGTATGAAGTCTTGCGTGTCCATAAGGTCTCTACAAAAAATTTTACTCTGCTTACCAAGACGGGCAGCCTGCCACCAGCATTTGCTCACATCTGTCATTTAGACAGTTATTGGTCGTCACAGACCCTTTTGCATTACACAATGTGGAGAATAAACTGGCAGACACAAAAGCAAAAAGCCGTTCAGTATAAACTGAACGGCTTTTTTTAACCGGGACATTGCTGACACCGGCCTGCATTACTTAAGACCAATTACTTGACATCAATTACTGGAGATTACTCAGCAACTGGTGCATCAGCTGCATCTACGCCTTCTGGACGGTCCAGCAGTTCAACGTATGCCATAGGAGCATTGTCGCCGACGCGGAAACCCATTTTCAGGATGCGCAGGTAGCCGCCGTTACGATTTGCGTAACGTGGGCCCAGTTCAGCAAACAGCTTGACTACCATTTCGCGATCGCGCAAACGGGAGAAAGCCAGACGCTTGTTAGCCAGTGTGTCTGTTTTACCCAAAGTCAGAATCGGCTCGATAACGCGGCGCAGTTCTTTGGCTTTTGGCAAAGTTGTTTTGATGGCTTCGTGACGCAACAGGGATACTGTCATGTTGCGCAGCATTGCCAGACGGTGGGAAGAAGTACGATTCAGCTTACGTAAGCCGTGACGATGACGCATGGTATTTCCTTTCAGATTTAAATGCCAGCTCTTCTATCGATAAAAAGCTTATCGCGGGCCGGTAATTATTTTTACTACGGTTAAAAAACGGGCAGGCTGTCTCAGCCCACCCGTCAGGACAAAATTACTTTTCCAGGCCAGCTGGTGGCCAGTTTTCCAGTTTCATGCCCAAAGACAAACCACGGGACGCCAGAACTTCCTTGATTTCGTTCAAGGACTTGCGACCCAGATTTGGTGTCTTCAACAGTTCATTTTCGCTACGCTGGATCAGATCACCAATGTAGTAGATGTTTTCTGCTTTCAGGCAATTGGCTGAACGTACTGTCAGTTCCAGATCATCGACTGGACGCAACAGGACAGGGTCAACTGCAGGTGCGCGGGATGGGGCTTCAGCAGCTGCTTCAGTACCTTCCAGGGCAGCGAAGACATTCAATTGATCAACCAGCACGCGTGCAGATTGACGGATTGCTTCTTCAGGAGAGATAACGCCATTGGTCTCAATATTGATAACCAGTTTATCCAGATCAGTACGTTGTTCAACGCGGGCAGATTCCACAGCGTAAGAAACACGGCGTACTGGAGAGAAAGACGCATCCAAAATCATACGACCGATGGTTTTGTTCGCATCTTCAGACAAGCGACGAACGTTACCTGGCACATAGCCACGGCCTTTTTCTACCTTGATCTGCATGTCCAGCTTACCGCCGGCTGTCAGATTGGCAATAACGTGATCCGGGTTGATCAGTTCTACGTCATGCGGCAGATCGATGTCGGAAGCCAGTACAGCGCCTTCGCCATCTTTTTTCAATGTCAGCGTGACTTCATCACGGTTGTGCAACTTGAATACGACGCCTTTCAAGTTCAACAGGATGTCAACGACGTCTTCTTGCACGCCATCGAGGGATGAATATTCATGAACAACACCAGCGATCACAACTTCAGTCGGTGCATAACCAACCATAGTGGACAACAGAACGCGACGCAGTGCGTTGCCCAGTGTGTGGCCATAGCCACGTTCAAACGGTTCCATCACGACTTTAGCGTGACCGGCACCCAACATTTCCACATCGATAATACGTGGTTTTAACAGATTGTTTTGCATGAATGTCCTTTTCAATACCCTCGGTTCGTTACACCGATAAGGCTGACGGCATTAAAGAAAAAAGCCTGCCTGTCGCTAAACAGGCAGGCGGTGAAACTTGAATATTAACGAGAATACAATTCAACGATCAGGGATTCGTTGACATCGTGAGCGATGTCGCTACGATCTGGCATGGACTTGAAAGTACCTTCCAGTTTTTTCGCATCAACAGCTACCCATGTAGGCATGCCGGATTGTTCTGCCAGGGACAGGGCTTCAGCGATACGGACTTGTTTTTTAGCTTTTTCACGAACAGCGATCACGTCACCAGCTTTAACCTGGTAAGAAGCGATGTTGACAACGATACCGTTGACTGTGAATGCTTTGTGGCTTACCAGCTGACGTGCTTCAGCGCGTGTGGAACCGAAGCCCATACGGTAAGCAACGTTGTCCAGACGAGATTCCAGCAATTTCAACAGTGTTTCGCCTGTGTTGCCTTTTTGACGGTCAGCTTCAGCGAAGTAGCGACGGAATTGACGTTCCAAAACGCCGTACATACGTTTAACTTTTTGCTTTTCGCGCAATTGGTTACCGAAGTCAGAGGTACGAGCACCAGAAGTGCGACCATGTTGACCTGGTTTTGCGTCCAGTTTGCATTTGGAGTCCAGGGAGCGACGTGCGCTCTTCAAGAACAGGTCCGTGCCTTCGCGACGGGAAAGTTTTGCTTTTGGTCCGATATAACGTGCCACGATATTTTCCTTGTAAATGACGTAATGTTTTCTACACTACGCTAGTCTGATCTGCCTGCAACCAGACGGTGGTCTTAACACCAAAGACGGTGTCTTTGATTATTTTTTTGTACTCTAGAATTTCCACAACACAAAACCCGCCAACGAAATGGCGGGTCTGCATTCTAACGGAGATTCCGCAAGAATGCCAGCAGAGAATGAATCTGCATGCCTAAGATGCTTAAATAATAAGCAGCTTAGCGCTCCAACTTAGATACGACGACGCTTTGGAGGGCGGCAGCCGTTATGTGGGACTGGAGTAACGTCTTGAATCAGGGAAATCTTGATACCCAGATTGTTCAAGGCGCGTACTGAAGATTCGCGACCTGGGCCTGGGCCTTTGATACGAACTTCCAGATTTTTGATACCGCATTCAACGGCCACTTTACCTGCTGCTTCTGCTGCGACCTGCGCTGCAAACGGAGTAGATTTACGTGAGCCTTTAAAACCAGCACCACCGGCAGTTGCCCAAGACAACGCATTGCCTTGACGATCAGTGATCGTGATGATGGTGTTGTTGAAAGAAGCGTGAACGTGAGCAATACCTTCTGCAACGTTCTTTTTAACTTTCTTACGCGCACGTGCTGCTGCAGCGTTATTTTGAGCTTTTGCCATAATGTTTTCCTTGGATCCGGGCTAGCCTGGATTATTTCTTCAAAGATTGCGCTGCTTTACGTGGACCCTTACGTGTACGCGCATTTGTGCGGGTACGTTGGCCACGGCAAGGCAAGCCTTTACGATGACGGAGACCACGGTAGCAACCCAAGTCCATCAAGCGTTTGATGTTCATGGACAGTTCACGACGCAAGTCGCCTTCGACGATAAATTTACCGATTTCGTCGCGAAGCTTCTCGAGTTCGTTGTCATCCAGATCTTTAACCTTTTTATTGGTCAAAACACCTGTTGCGTCACAGATTTTCTGTGCGCGTGGACGGCCAATACCATAGATAGCTGTCAAGCCGATTACGGTATGCTGATGATTTGGGATATTAACCCCTGCGATACGTGCCATTCGTTATTCCTCGTTCAATAACGTTAATTAACCTTGGCGCTGCTTATGGCGTGGTTCTGTGCAAATAACACGAACAACACCCTTGCGCTTGATGATTTTGCAGTTGCGGCAGATCCGCTTAACTGATGCGAGAACTTTCATTTTTGCCCTCTTTCCTTCTAGTTCATTTTAAATTTACTTGGTACGGAACACTATTCGCGCCCGGCTCAAATCATAAGGCGTCAATTCCACTGTCACCTTATCACCTGGAAGAATGCGAATATAGTTCATTCGCATCTTCCCGGAAATATGGCCAAGTACAACATGCCCGTTTTCCAACTTAACTCGAAATGTTGCATTCGGAAGATTCTCCAGAATCTCGCCCTGCATCTGTATAACGTCGTCTTTTGCCATTCGATCTGCTGTCCCCTGGGCGATTACCGTGAAGGAATCCCGCCCTTGAAATTTGCTTTACGAAGAAGAGATTCATATTGCTGGGACATCACATAGTTCTGTACCTGCGCCATAAAGTCCATGGTCACCACCACGATAATCAGCAGAGACGTTCCGCCGAAATAAAATGGTACTTTCCACTTCGCAACCAAAAATTCTGGCAACAGACAAACCAGCGTAATATAAATCGCACCAGCCAGCGTCAAGCGCATCAAAATCTTGTCGATGTAGCGGGCGGTCTGGTCACCAGGACGAATCCCCGGAACAAACGCACCACTTTTCTTCAAGTTATCAGCGGTTTCCTTGCTATTGAATACCAAAGCGGTATAGAAAAAGCAGAAGAAAATGATCGCTACTGCATACAACAAAGCGTGTATCGGTTCACCTGGCGCCATCGACGCAGCCAAATCTTTCAAGAAGGTAACTACACCACTCGTTGAGGATTCAGCACCCTTGGTAAACCAGCTGGTGATCGTCGCCGGGAACAAAATGATGGAAGAAGCGAAAATCGGAGGAATCACACCTGCCATATTCAGCTTCAGCGGCAAATGACTGCTTTGCCCGCCATACACTTTATTACCCACTTGACGCTTGGCGTAATTCACCAGAATCTTGCGTTGACCACGCTCGACATACACCACCGCAAACGTTACTGCAGGAACCAGAACACAGATAACCAGTGCAGAGAAATTCCCTATCTGACCACTGCGTACCAATTCAAACAGATTACTCAAACCACCAGGCAAACCTGCTGCAATGCCAGAGAAAATGATGATGGAGATACCATTTCCCAGACCGCGTTCAGTGATTTGTTCACCGAGCCACATCAGAAACATCGTACCTGTCACCAGGGACACTACCGTCGTAAAACGGAAAGCGAGACCCGGATCTATCACCAGATTAGCCTGACCTTCCAGACCGAATGCAATAAAATAGGCTTGCACAGTTGCCAGCAACAAAGTGCCATAACGCGTATATTGGGTAATCTTTCTACGACCAGATTCGCCTTCTTTTTTGAGGGCTTCCAGTTGCGGAGAGACGATCGACATCAATTGCATGATGATCGACGCCGAAATATACGGGGTGATACCGAGCGCAAAAATTGCAAAGCGCTGCAGCGCACCGCCCGAAAACATATTAAACATACCCAGAATACCGCCCTGGTTTTGTTTAAACATTTCAGCTAGCACATTTGCATCAATGCCAGGTACAGGAACATGTGCACCGATCCTGTAGACAACCAGTGCCGCCAACAAGAACCAGAGTCGACCCCATGGGAACCCGCTTGCCGCACTTTTTTGTTGTGGAGATGTTGCCAATTAATGCTCCGGTTGTCTGCTTAAATTAAGCGATTGTGCCGCCAGCAGCTTCGATTGCAGCTTTAGCGCCTTTAGTGACGATCAAACCGTTCAAAGAAACTTTTTTGGTGATGGCACCAGACAAGATCACACGGACTACACGTGCAAGCTCAGAAACTACGCCGGCTTGTTTCAAAGCCAAAACGTCGATGTCTGTCACTGGCAGGTTTTCCAGATCTGTCAGGCGAACTTCTGCTTTGTACGGTGTTGCCAGTGATTTGAAACCACGTTTTGGCAAACGACGTTGCAGAGGCATCTGACCGCCTTCAAAACCGACTTTATGAAAACCGCCGGAACGGGACTTTTGACCTTTATGGCCACGACCCGCTGTTTTACCTAAGCCTGAGCCGATACCGCGACCAACACGACGTTTGTAGTGTTTTGCGCCATCTGCTGGCTGGATTGTATTCAATTCCATAATTTGCTCCGATCGCAAACCTGACGGCTTACGATACAACCTTCACAAGATACGAGACTTTATTGATCATGCCGCGTACGGACGGCGTGTCTTCCAGTTCGGAAACTGAATTGACGCGACGCAGACCCAGGCCACGTACAGTTGCACGGTGATCCTGGCGTGTGCCGATCAAACCTTTAACCAATTGCACTTTTACTGTCTTAGACATGAGGTGCTCCTTAACCGAGAATTTCTTCAACAGTTTTGCCACGCTTTGCAGCGATTTCAGATGGAGTACTCATCTTGGCCAAACCATTCAAAGTTGCACGAACCATGTTGTAAGGGTTAGTGGAACCGTTGGATTTCGCCACGACGTTCACAATACCCATTACTTCAAAAATCGCGCGCATTGGACCACCAGCGATAACGCCAGTACCTTCTTTTGCCGGAGAAATCATGACGGAAGATGCGCCGTGCTTGCCAGTAACGGTGTGTTGCAGAGTACCGTTCTTCAAAGTCACTTTAATCATCTTGCGACGTGCTTCTTCCATCGCTTTTTGTACAGCAACTGGAACTTCTTTCGATTTCCCTTTGCCCATACCGATACGGCCATCGCCGTCACCAACGACTGTCAGCGCTGCGAAACCCATGATACGACCACCCTTGACCACTTTGGTCACGCGGTTGATCGCGATCATTTTTTCGCGCATGCCATCATCCGGCTTGTCGGCTGCTGTTTTTGCTTGCATTTTTGCCATGACAAATTTTCCTTAGAACTTCAAGCCAGCTTCACGGGCTGCTTCTGCAAGCGCCTTGACGCGACCGTGGTAACGGAAACCGGAGCGGTCAAACGCTACTTCGGTAACCCCTGCTTTGATTGCCTTCTCTGCAACACGTTTGCCGATCAAGCTCGCTGCAGCAGCATTGCCACCCGCACCAGACTTGCCAGCCAACTCTGCACGTACTTCTGCCTCTACGGTAGAAGCCGATGCCAACACTTTGGCGTCTGGGCCAATGATGTTTGCATAGATGTGCAGGTTTGTGCGATGCACGGCCAGGCGGTTCACTTTGAGTTCTGCGATCTTGGCACGGGTTTGACGTGCGCGGCGCAGACGTGATTGTTTCTTGTCCATCGTCAACCCCTATTACTTCTTCTTGGTTTCTTTAATCACAACCACTTCGTCCGCATAGCGAACGCCTTTGCCTTTATAAGGCTCTGGACTGCGGTATGCACGAACTTCAGCAGCGACCTGACCAACTTTTTGCTTATCAATCCCTTTGATCAGGATTTCAGTTGGTGTTGGTGTTGCGCATGTAACGCCAGCTGGCATTGCGTGAACAACAGGGTGCGAGAAACCAAGAGACAAATTCAATTTGTCGCCTTGAGCTTGCGCTTTGTAACCAACGCCGACCAAGCTCAGTTTCTTTTCGAAACCTTTGGTGACGCCGTTAACCATATTGTTGACCAGGGCACGCAGGGTACCGCTCATCGCATTGGCTTCACGACCATCATTAGCTGGGGAAAAACTTAAAGTACCATTGTCGTTCGCAACTGTTACCAAGCCATTCAATGCTTGGGACAGTACGCCCTGTGGGCCTTTAATTGTAATCTGCTCTGTCGAAATGGTGACTTCAGCACCTGCCGGCAAAGCGATTGGCATCTTACCTACTCGAGACATCTTTCACTCCTTAGGCGACGTAGCAAATCACTTCGCCACCGACACCGGTTGCGCGCGCTTTGCGGTCAGTCATAACGCCTTTTGGTGTGGAAACGATCGCCACTCCCAAACCGTTCATGACACTTGGGATCTCGTCTTTACCTTTGTAAATACGGAGACCTGGACGTGAAACACGTTCCAAGCGTTCAATCACAGGACGTCCTGCGTAATATTTCAAGCCGATTTTTAATTCGGACTTACCTGCAGTTTCAGAAACTGCGAAATCTTCAATGTAACCTTCGTCTTTAAGTACGTTCGCAATTGCGATCTTTACTTTGGAAGACGGCATCGCGACGACAGTTTTTTGAACAACTTGTGCGTTACGGATGCGGGTCAGCATATCGGCGATAGGATCGCTCATACTCATTGCTTATTCTCCTATTACCAGCTGGCTTTAGTCATACCCGGGATTTCACCACGCATGGCGACTTCACGGAGTTTAATACGGCCCAAACCAAACTTACGGAATGTGCCACGTGGGCGACCTGTCAAAGCGCAGCGGTTACGCTGGCGGGTCGGATTGGAGTTACGTGGCAAAGCCTGCAACTTCAGACGAGCAGCATATTGCTCTTCTTCAGTCTTTGATTGGTCATCAATGATGGCCTTCAATTCGGCGCGCTTGCCAGCGAATTTCTTCACCAGGTCTGCACGCTTTTGCTCACGATTAATCAGTGCCAATTTTGCCATGGCGACCTCAGTTTCTGAACGGAAATTTAAATGCGGCGAGGAGCGCTTTCGCTTCGTCGTCGGTCTTTGCTGTCGTAGTGATACTGATATTCATACCACGCAACGCGTCGATCTTGTCGTATTCGATTTCAGGGAAAATGATCTGTTCCTTGACACCGATATTGTAGTTACCACGACCATCAAACGCACGACCAGAAACGCCACGGAAGTCACGTACACGTGGCAGAGCCACAGTGATGAAACGGTCCAGGAATTCATACATCTGAGCGCCACGCAAAGTCACCATACAACCAATTGGATAACCTTCACGGATTTTAAAACCAGCGATCGCTTTGCGAGCTTTGGTAACTACTGGTTTTTGACCAGCAATCTTGGTGAGATCACCAACCGCATGCTCGATAATCTTTTTGTCAGCAATTGCTTCAGACAAACCCATGTTCAGGGTGATTTTCAAGATACGTGGGACTTCCATGATTGACTTGTAAGCGTACTTTTCAGTCAATTCACCAACGATTTTATCTTTATATATAGCTTGTAGACGGGCCATGATGTTATGCCTTCACAACTTCGCCAGTCGACTTGTAGATACGGACTTTCTTGCCATCCACTACCTTGAAGCCTACACGGTCTGCTTTGCCAGATGCTGCATTAAACAATGCAACATTCGACACATGAATCGGCATCACTTTATCCACGATGCCACCAACTGCGCCAGTCATTGGGTTTGGTTTAACTGCCTTCTTGGCCACATTAACACCAGCAACAACAACGTAATCGCTATCGATGCATGTTTGCACCTGACCGCGCTTACCTTTGTCTTTACCCGTCAAGACGATGACTTCGTCGTTTTTACGAATTTTGTTCATCACAACCCCTTACAGCACTTCAGGAGCCAGGGACACGATTTTCATGAAGCGCTCAGTACGCAGTTCGCGTGTTACTGGGCCGAAAATACGAGTACCGATAGGCTCAAGCTTTGCATTCAACAATACTGCAGCATTGCCATCAAATTTGACCAACGAGCCATCTTGACGACGAACACCCTTAGCTGTCCTCACGACAACGGCGTTGTAAATTTCACCTTTTTTTACACGACCGCGCGGAGCAGCAGACTTAACAGTGACTTTGATTACGTCACCAATACCCGCATAACGACGCTTGGAACCGCCCAACACTTTAATGCACAAAACTTCGCGCGCACCAGTATTGTCAGCCACTTCCAGCCGGCTTTCTGTTTGAATCATAATGTTCTCTTTCCCAACTTAATCCACACAACTTGCACTATGCAAATTTGTAGTCAGTCTTGGTCCTGCCAGCTAACCCCTACATAACCTACAATGCACGAGCCAACTGATTAGGTGGACGATTTTTTAACCACTTTCACAACAGGAGGGCGTTGCGAAAGACATTTAGGCTGCCATTCGCTTACTTTGCAAATGACAGCCCATCATTATTACACCAAAAAACGATTTGTGCAATAAATTTATACTACTTGTGCGACTTGAATCACACGTGTCACTGTCCAAGCTTTAGTCTTGGAGATAGGACGACCTTCTTGAATTTCAACGGTGTCGCCTGTCTTTGCCTGGTTATCTTCACTGTGTGCATGGTACTTTGCAGTACGAACAATGATCTTGCCATACAAAGGGTGTTTGACGTGACGTTCAACAAGTACTGTTACAGTCTTGTTCATCTTGTCAGAGACAACCTTGCCAATCAATGTGCGCGTCAGTGCGACTTTAACTTGATCGTTCATTATTTGGCATCCTTCTGGTTCATGACGGTTTTCACACGTGCGATGTCACGACGAACTTTCTTCAATTGAGAAGTGTTAGTCAGCTGTTGCGTAGCGATTTGCATACGCAGGCTGAATTGTGCCTTCAGCAATTCATTCAGTTCTTTGGTCAAAGCCGCCTGATCCTTACCTTGGAGTTCAGATACTTTCATTTACAACTCCTATTATTGGCCGACTTGACGGACGACGAACGTAGTCAACAGCGGCAATTTAGCTGCAGCCAAGCGGAACGCTTCGCGTGCCAGCGTCTCATCGACACCATCCATTTCGTACAACATTTTGCCTGGTTGAATCTCGGCAACGTAGTACTCAGGATTACCTTTACCATTACCCATACGGACTTCCGCTGGTTTCTGGGAAATTGGCTTGTCCGGGAAAATGCGGATCCAGATACGGCCACCGCGTTTAATGTGACGTGTCATTGCACGACGCGCAGCTTCAATCTGACGCGCTGTGATACGACCACGACCAACTGCCTTCAAGCCAAACTCACCGAAGGAAACTGCTGTACCACGAGTATGCGAGATACCCTTGTTACGGCCTTTCTGTTCCTTGCGATATTTTCTGCGTGCTGGTTGCAGCATGATTATTCTCCTGCTTTCTCAGCCGGTGCTGCAGCGTCAGCTTTTGCGCGTACGCGCTTGGCTGCCGGGGCTGCTGCGCCGGTCGTCGGTGTTTGTCCTTCTGGACGCTTGGCGCGTGGACGGCTATTTGGCTTGCCATCATCACGACGTGGGCCACGACGTTTTTTGTCGTCTTCCGGAGTCGCTTCGATAACAGGCGCATCGCCATTTGCCAAACGATCGCCTTTGTACACCCATACTTTTACGCCAATGATGCCGTAAGTTGTGGATGCTTCGCCGAAGCCGTAGTCGATGTCAGCGCGCAAAGTATGCAGAGGCACACGGCCTTCGCGATACCATTCTTTACGTGCGATTTCGATACCGTTCAAACGACCACCAGACATGATCTTGATACCTTGAGCACCCAGACGCATTGCATTCTGCATCGCACGTTTCATGGCGCGGCGGAACATGATGCGTTTTTCCAGCTGTTGAGCGATAGAATCAGCGATCAATTGTGCATCGATTTCTGGCTTGCGAATTTCTTCGATGTTGACGTGAACTGGCACGCCCATCAATTTCGACAACTCAGCTTTCAATACTTCAATGTCTTCGCCTTTTTTACCGATTACAACGCCTGGACGGGAGCTGTAAATAGTAATGCGTGCGTTTTTGGCAGGGCGCTCGATAACGATGCGGCCTACAGACGCGTTTTTCAGTTTCTTCTTCAGGTATTCACGTACCTTCAGATCTTCGATGAGCATGGTGGCAAAGTTACCATTGCCAGCATACCAGCGAGAAGACCAGTTACGCGTTACTGCCAAACGAAACCCGGTTGGATGTATCTTCTGTCCCATCGTGACTCCTTAGTTACCAACGGTCACATAAATGTGACAGGATTGTTTAGAGATACGATCACCACGACCCTTAGCGCGTGCTGTGAAGCGCTTCAGAATCGCACCTTTTTCGACATAGATAGTCTTTACTTTCAGCTCATCGATGTCCGCGCCATCATTGTGCTCGGCGTTTGCAATTGCAGACTCCAACACTTTCTTGATGATCGCAGCACCTTTTTTTGGGCTGAATGCCAGGATATTCAATGCCTGATCTACTTTTTTACCGCGAATCAGGTCAGCCACCAGGCGACCTTTTTGCTCAGACAGACGCACACCGCGCAAATTTGCTTTAGTTTCCATCATCGGTCCTTATCTCTTAGCCTTTTTATCGGCAGCGTGACCCTTGAACGTACGGGTCAGCGCGAATTCGCCGAGCTTGTGACCAACCATGTTTTCGGAAACATAAACTGGTACGTGTTGCTTACCGTTATGAACCGCAATGGTCAAACCGATGAAGTCCGGCATAATTGTCGAACGACGGGACCAGGTCTTGATTGGCTTTTTGTCTTTAGTCGCTTGCGCGGTTTCGACTTTCTTCACCAGGTGGGCGTCGCAAAACGGCCCTTTTTTCAATGAACGTGTCATGTTTTATCCCTTATTTCTTACCACGGCGTGAGACGATCATCGAAGTAGTACGCTTGTTGCGACGTGTCTTCTTACCCTTGGTTTGCTGACCCCATGGTGATACTGGGTGACGGCCGGCTGCAGTTTTACCTTCACCACCACCGTGCGGGTGATCGACCGGGTTCATGACCACACCGCGAACGGTAGGACGAACACCACGCCAACGCATCGCACCAGCTTTACCGATTTTGCGCAGGTTATGCTCGCCGTTGCCTACTTCACCGATTGTTGCGCGGCATTCGATATGAATACGACGAACTTCACCGGAGCGCAGACGAACCTGAGCGTAAGTACCTTCGCGTGCCATCAGCACAACGCCAGCACCAGCTGTACGTGCGATCTGAGCACCTTTACCTGGCAGCATTTCTACGCAATGCATAGTTGTACCAACCGGGATATTACGGATAGGCAAACAGTTACCAGATTTGATCGGCGCTTGCGAACCGTTCATGACCTGATCACCAGCTGCCATACCTTTAGGAGCGATGATGTATGCACGTTCACCATCCGCGTAGCACAACAAAGCAATGTGTGCTGTACGGTTAGGATCGTATTCAATACGCTCTACTTTTGCAGGGATACCATCTTTGTTGCGTTTGAAGTCAACCAGACGATAATGCTGCTTGTGGCCACCACCGATATGACGGGTAGTGATGTGACCGTTATTATTACGGCCAGCAGTTTTTGATTTCTTTTCCAACAAAGCAGCGAACGGACGACCTTTGTACAGGCCTTCTGTCACTACCTTCACCATACCACGACGACCTGGTGAGGTTGGCTTCATCTTAACGAGTGCCATGCTTATGCCCCCTCAGTGAAGTTAATTTCCTGACCTGGCTTCAAGCATACAAAAGCGCGTCTTGTATGATTGCGGCGGCCATTAAATTTACCGGTACGTTTTTGTTTACCTTGGCGATTTGCTACCTGTACAGATTCAACTTGTACTTTGAACAGCAATTCGACGGCAGCTTTGATTTCTGGCTTGGTTGCATCTGGCATAACCAGGAAAACCACTTGCTCATTCTTTTCAGCAACCATAGTTGCTTTTTCAGAAATCACAGGAGCCAGCAACACCTTCATCAGGCGTTCTTCGCTAATTTTGACTTGTGCGCTCATGCCAGCATCTCCTCAATCTTTGCCAGTGCTGGCTTGGTGATCAACACTTTCTTGTAGAACACCAAAGAAACTGGATCAGCATAACGTGGCTCAACAACCAATACGTTTGCCAGGTTACGCGCTGCCAACATCAGGTTTTCATTGAATTCGTCAGTAATGATCAGGACGGAATCCAGGCAACCCATTGCTTTCAGTTTTTCGGACAACAGTTTTGTCTTAGGTGCATCAACAGCAACATTGTCGACCACATTCAAACGACCTTCACGAGCCAACTGGGACAGAATCGAGCAGATACCTGCGCGATACATCTTTTTGTTAACTTTGTGAGAGAAGTTCTCATCAGGCGAGTTCGGGAATATACGACCACCGCCACGCCACAATGGAGAAGAAGACATACCAGCACGTGCACGACCAGTACCTTTTTGACGCCAAGGCTTCTTGGTTGTGTGATGGACTTCTTCACGATCTTTTTGTTTACGATTACCGCTACGAGCATTGGCTTGGAATGCAACGACGACTTGATGGATCAAGGCTTCATTGTAGTCGCGACCAAAGATAGTATCAGGAGCGGCTACATTCGACGCTGCTTGACCTTGTTCGTTTAGGAGCTTCAGTTCCATGGATTAGGCTCCCTTCTTGGCTTTAACTTTAACAGCAGGAGATACAATCACCTGACCATTTTTTGCACCCGGCACGGCACCCTTCACCAGCAACAACTGACGCTCTGCATCAACGCGAGCGATTTCCAGATTTTGCACAGTGCGAGTTGCATCACCCAGATGACCAGTCATGCGCTTACCAGGGAATACACGACCTGGATCCTGCGCCATACCGATAGAACCAGGTACATTATGCGAACGGGAGTTACCGTGAGTTGCACGACCAGAAGAGAAATGGTGACGCTTGATGGTACCGGCATAGCCTTTACCAATTGTTACGCCTTGCACATCCACTTTTTGACCAGCTTCGAACATACCAACAGGCACAACATCGCCTGCTTTCAATTCAGCAGCTTTAGCAGCATCAATACGGAATTCTTTTAATACAGTACCAGCTTCAACACCTGCTTTTGCGAGGTGACCGGCAGCCGCTTTTGTTACGCGGGATGCACGGCGCTGACCGAAAGTTACCTGAACAGCGGAGTAACCGTCTGTTTCAGGAGTTTTGACTTGCGTCACGCGGTTGTTGGATACGTCCAAAACAGTAACCGGAATTGAATCCCCGTCATCTGTGAAGATGCGCATCATACCAACCTTGCGACCAACTAGGCCCAAGCTCATTGTTTTCTCCATTCTCACCTACGATTGGGTGAGGCTGATGTTTAAAAAACTTAAACGAATAGGCCAGCAAATGCTGACCTACATCTAAGCCTTCGATTATAGCCTGCGAATTTTTTATTTACAAGACTATTTATTTGAATTTTCGAAAAATTGTGGTATGTCGAATTTTCAGTATTTATCTGGAAATACAAATTTGCATCCGTATTTCCCGACCAATTGGGATTATTGCAATTTGATTTCTACGTCAACGCCAGCTGGCAGATCGAGCTTCATCAATGCATCAACTGTTTTGTCAGTTGGGTCGACGATGTCCATCAAACGCTGGTGAGTACGGATTTCGAATTGATCACGGGAAGTTTTGTTCACGTGTGGGGAACGCAGTACGTCGAAACGCTGGATACGTGTAGGCAAAGGAACCGGGCCTTTAACAACAGCGCCAGTGCGCTTGGCTGTTTCTACGATTTCCAGAGCGGACTGATCGATCAGCTTGTAATCGAAAGCCTTCAGACGGATACGGATTTTTTGATTTTGTGTGGACATGTTCATTCCTGTAAAGAGCGAGCCACTAACGGCAGAACCGGTGGCATATTGAATAAAGAGCGAAAACTACACTGGCTGCCGCATCAAATTGAATACGACAGCCAGCTAGTATACTACAAATTACGGCAGATATTACTCGATGATTTTAGCAACAACGCCAGCACCAACTGTACGGCCACCTTCACGGATAGCGAAGCGCAAGCCTTCTTCCATCGCGATCGGGTTGATCAATTTAACAGTGATAGATACGTTATCAC